>CAMGHE010000193.1 GCA_946055775.1 uncultured Bacteroidales bacterium | reverse complement strand
AGGGCATGGACGGGCCACCACACGGTGGCGAAGCCGACGACGAGGACGGTGGCGAAGACCAGGACGACGTCCTGCACGTGGACGCTGACGGGGTAGGCTTCGACGATGAAGGCGCCGCTGCCGCCGAGGGTGAGCAGACCGAAGTGTTGCTGCACCATGCACAGGGCGATGCCCAGCACGACGCCGGCTATGGCGCCGATGAGGGTTATCATGCGGCTTTCGGTGAGGAAGATGCGGGCCAGCCGCCGGCGGTCCATGCCGAGCGAGCGCAGGGTGGCGGCATTGTCGCGCTTGTCGATGATGAGCATGGCCACGCTGCCGATGAGGTTGAAACTGGCTATGACGACGATGAACGTCAGAAAGAAATAGGCCATGAGTTTTTCTATCTGCATCACGCGGAAGGTGTCGGCGTGCTGCTCGGCGCGGTCGCGGACGACATAGTCGGGTCCGACGGCGGCCTGGACGGCAGCCTTGACGCGCTCGACGTCGGCACCGGGCTTGAGGCTCAGGGCCAGGGCCGACACCATGCCCTGCTGCTCGAAGAGGCGCCGGGCGAAGTCGAGCGAGGTGAGCAGACAGTCGTCGTCGTAGGTTTTCTGCTTCACCTCAAAATAGGTGGAGGTGGAGAACACCTCGCAGACGTTGAAACTCTCGGCGGGGTTGACCATGTTTATCTTGCCGCGTCGCGGGGCGCATATCTGCACCTGTCCGTAGTCGATGCCCATGCGTGCGGCCAGTCCGCGTCCGGGCACGGCATAGTCGATGCCCGCCACGCTGAGCGGCGGCAGGGGTACGGCCTGCATGTGCATGTCGCGGACGATGCTGTCTATGCCGGTGACGGCGAGGAAGGTCTCGTCGATGCCCTTGACGGTGATGACCTGCGGGTTGCCCTGATAGAGGATGAGGGCCTGCTCGGTGAGCGTCTCGGCCACATGCTGCACGCCCTCTACGCGGCGCAGGGCCTGCAGGCGGGCGTCGGTGGCATCGGCATACTTGCCGCGGGCGGGGACGACCTCGATGGCGGGGTCGAAGGTGGAATAGAGGCCGCCGATGAGGTCGCGGAAGCCGTTGAACACCGACAGCACGCACACCAGCGCCATCGTGGCCACAGCGATGCCACCAGCCGAGATGGCCGAGATGATGTTGATGGCGCTATGGCTCTTACGCGAGAAGAGGTAGCGGCGGGCAAAGAGGAAGGTGAGGCGCATGGGCGGCAGTGGATCAGTGTTTGAGCAGGTTGTCGATGTGCTCGATATAGTCGAGCGAGTCATCGACGTAGAAGGTCAGTTCGGGGATGATACGCAACTGGTGGCGCACGCGCGTGCCCAATTCGTAGCGTATCTGGCGCGTATTCTGGTTGAGATTCTTCACTATGTCACCGCTGCGCTCAGAGGGGAACACGCTGATGTAGGCGCGGCAAACGCTCATGTCCGGACTGATGCGCACGGCGCTGACCGACACCAGTGTGCCGTGCATGGCCTGCGTCTGGCGCTGGAACATGTCGCCCAGTTCTTTCTGGATGAGGCGCGATATTTTTTGCTGTCGTGTGGTTTCCATGATGGTAATAAGTGTGTAAGTTTAATGTTTCTTCCTAATGATGGTCAAGCCGTCGCGCAGGGGCAGGATGACCTGCTCCACGTCGGGGTCGGCAGCCACCATATCGTTGAAGGCTATCACGCCCTCGGTCTGCGCGTCGTGGGCATAGGCCGGGTCGATGACGTGGCCGTCCCAGAGTGTATTGTCGGCGATGAGGTAGCCGCCAGGACGCAGCCGCGGCATGAGCAGGTGGTAGTAGGCGCAGTAGTCGCGCTTGTTGGCATCGACAAAGGCCATGTCGATGGGTCCGGTGTCCATCTGCGGCAAGAGCGTCATGACGTCGCCGATGATGAGGCGTATGTCTGGCGGATAGGGCGCGCCCTCGAGCCAGGGCCGCGTGAAGTCTTCCTGTTCGTCGTTCACCTCGAAGGTGTAAAGCGTGGTACCCGGGGCCATGGCGGCCGCCATCGACAGAGCCGAGTAGCCCGAGAAGGTGCCTATCTCCACCACCGTCGTGGGGCATATCATGGCCGTGAGCATACGCAGCACCTGGCCCTGCAGATGGCCCGAGGCCATGCGCGGTCTGAGCAGGCAGGTATGCGTGGCGCGGTAGAGGCGGTGCAGGTAGGGGTCTTCGGCACTGATATGGTCCAGGACGTAGCGCTCCAGGGCCTGCTCACGCTCTACAGCCTCGTCGGCACTCAGGCGGTGGCGGGCCTGTCCGTCCAGGGCGTCGGCATCGGTGCCGGAGGTGGTGGCATACTTCATGGGCGTGTCTTATTTCTTATGCCCCCTCGGCCTCGACCAAAGCCTCGATGGCCAGGCGGTAACTGTCCATGCCGAAGCCGCAGATGACGCCGCGGCAGGCCGGCGAGAGGAACGAATGGTGGCGGAAGGGCTCGCGCGTATGCACGTTGGAGATGTGCACCTCGATGACGGGCACGCTCAGGGCGCGGATGGCGTCGTGCAGGGCCACCGACGTGTGGGTGTAGGCGCCGGCGTTG
>CAMGHE010000192.1 GCA_946055775.1 uncultured Bacteroidales bacterium | reverse complement strand
ATCACGGGCCTCGAGAGCATCCTCGGTACGGACGGCAAGGCGGGCAGCGGCGAGATCTACGACCTCAACGGCCGACGCCTCGACAAACCCGTCAAGGGCCTGAATATCATCGGCGGCAAGAAAGTCCTCGTTAAATAATTTCATCACCCATAATCACACGACACTATGAACAAGAAGAATTATATCGCCCCTACCACCCAGGCTTACGCCATCGTTCAGCAGCAGATGCTGGCCGCATCAAAATTTGATACCAGCATGGACGGAGAAGGCGCTGGCGAAATGTTGTCCAACCGCAAAAACTCCAGCGACATCTGGGGCAATAACAGCAAAGATGGTGGCATTTGGAAGTAAGTCTTCCACCTCAACCGCCATCTTGATAAGATAATGATGCGGGCATTCGCCGTGAGGCGCGTGCCCGCTTTTTTTGCGCCGATGCAGCGTGCCCTCAAAATGGTGCGAGCGGCCGAAAGATGATAGTAAAGATGTTCCTCTTGATGTTCGTTGGGAGGTCGAGCCGCTGGTGATAATCTCAACCCAAAAGCGCAACATAATCCGTCTAATCGATAGCATCCGCCTCTCTGCCCTCTATAAGAAATGTTAAACGCGGCGACATGTTGCGTCTATCCGGGGGAAAGACGTATCTTTGAACTTCGGTAGGCAGCTGCCGCAGCCTTCCGCTCCGCAACAACAAAACCTTTTGTTTTATGAAGAAACTATCTTTCCTCCTGATGATGCTGCTCTGCACGGTGACGGCCGCGCAGGCCCAGTTTGACAAGGGCACGAAGTATGTGAACGGTTCGCTGACGAACCTGGGACTGTCGTACAGCGGCAGCGAGAAATTCCGCTTGGGCGTGAATGCCACCGCGGGCTACTTTATCGAAGACTGCGTGATGGTGAGCGCCAACGTGGGCTACGACCACCAGCGCCACGTGGACAATGTGAGCCTGGGTGTCGGCGCACGCTACTACCTGATCGAGAATGGCATCTACCTGGGCGCCGGCGCGGAGTTTGACCACTTCACCAAGAACAACAACGATGTGATGGTGCCGCTGACGGTGGGCTACGCCTTCTTCCTGAATCGCAACATCACCGTCGAGCCGTCGGTCTATTATAAGATGAGTCTGCACGACTTCAGCGACAACAGCATGTTCGGCGTACAACTGGGCATCGGCATCTACTTCTGACGCCACGCCTCTTGATGCGCCACATCATTTGTTCCCCCCTCCCGATAGGCTCTGACTGCGGCAACGCTCAGGGCCTGTCTTTTCCTAACCCCAACCTACACACCGACACCCATGTCTCAACGTACAGAAATATCTACGCTGGGCGAGTTTGGGCTGATTGACCGCCTGACCGCCGACTTCCACGCGCACAACGCCTCGACCCTGCGCGGGCCGGGCGACGACTGCGCCGTCCTCTCTTACCCCAACAGCCGCGTGCTGGTTACGACCGACATGCTGATGGAGGGGGTCCACTTCGACCTGGTCTATACGCCGCTGATGCACCTGGGCTATAAGGCGGCGATGGTCAACCTCTCCGACATCTTCGCCATGAACGGCCAACCGCGCCAACTGCTGGTGAGCATCGCCGTGGGGCGCCGCACATGTGTGGAAGACCTCGATGCCCTCTATGCCGGCATGCACCTGGCCTGCGATAAGTATGGCGTGGACATCGTCGGCGGCGACACCACCTCGTCGGTGACGGGACTGGCGCTGAGCATCACCTGCATCGGTGAGGCACGGGCCGACGAGGTGACGGGCCGCGATGGGGCGAAAGACACCGACCTCATCTGCGTGACGGGTAACCTGGGAGCAGCGTATATGGGACTGCGCCTGATGGAGCGCGAGAAGATGGTGTTCGAGTCGCAGCGCGGCAACAGCGAGACGCTGGCGCAACCGGACTTCTCCGGACGCGAATACCTCATCGAACGCCTGCTCAAACCCGAGGCCCGCGGCGACATCATCCGAGCCCTGCACGAGGCGGGCATACGGCCGACGGCGATGATCGACATCAGCGATGGCCTCTCGTCCGAACTGCTGCATATCTGTCGCCGCAGCGGCGTGGGCTGCCGCCTGTACGAGGAGCACATCCCCCTCGACTACCAGACGGCGGTGGCGGCGGAGGAGTTTAACCTGAACGTGACGACATGCGCGCTCAACGGCGGCGAGGACTACGAACTGCTGTTCACCGTGCCGCTGACCGACCATGAGCGCGTGAGCCGACTGGATGACGTTCACATCGTGGGACATATCACGCGCGCCGAACTGGGTAGCATCCTCGTCACCCGCGACGGCCAGGAGTTTGCCCTCAAGGCACAGGGCTGGAATCCCCTACGCGAAAATCAAGCGTAGGGCAGGCGGCGCCGCGCCGCTAGGAACTGCCGTTGCGCCACCTCCTAGCCCAATTTCAACGCCGAATACTATTTTTCAATCTCCATTCAGCCTGATTCGCCCACGCTCATATGTACAATACATTGAGCAACAATGCCCACTCTCTGCATAGTCCTTGCCCATTGCCTTTGTAATGAGGGTGTGTCAAAATGCAAATTTTGAC
>CAMGHE010000191.1 GCA_946055775.1 uncultured Bacteroidales bacterium | reverse complement strand
CTGGAGCGCCGCTTCAACATCGGTGAAGCCCTCGAAGACGTCCGCGTAGAACGCCGCCAGTTCCAGTACTCGTATGCCGAAGGCGAACACTATCACTTCCTGAACCAGGAGACCTGGGACGACGTTGTGATTGAGAAGGGTCTCGTCACCGGCGTAGATTACATGAAGGAAGGCGACGTAGTGGAAGTGGTCAGCGACGCTTCGTCCGACACCATCCTCTACGCCGAAATGCCCATCAAGACCCAACTCAAGATTGTTTACACCGAGCCGGGCCTCAAGGGCGACACCGCCACCAACACCCTTAAGCCCGCTAAACTGGAGACGGGCGTGGAAATCCGCGTACCCCTCTTCATCAACGAAGGCGAAACTGTCGAAGTGGACACCCGCGACGGCTCGTACCTGAACCGCGTCAAGGCATAAGTTGGTAAAACTGACATTTGTCAACGTACCACCCAACAGCAAGCACCGCAAAAATCAACGGTCACATATAACGACAGCAGTCCGGCCCACGGTTCCCGAAAGGGAGGCGGGCCGGACTTTTTCGTTCTAGCGAAAAAATATCGGCTGAGCAGGGCCCTGATTTCAAACTTTTTTACGATATTTGCCAAAACATACACTCACACATCGGAATATGAAGTTTACGGCACAACAGATTGCTGGTCTCATTGGCGGCACCATCGAAGGCAACGCCGACGCTACCGTACAGACCTTTGCCAAGATAGAAGAAGGCATGGAGGGGGCTATCTCCTTCCTGGCCAACCCCAAATACGAACCTTACCTCTACACTACGGCATCGTCGGTGGTGCTGGTCAACAGCGATTTCACCCCTTCGCAGCCGGTCAAGGCCACCCTCATCCGCGTACCCAATGCCTACGAGGCCATCGCGCGCCTACTCTCGTTCTATGAAAGCCAGATGGCCAAGCGCCAGGGCATCCACCCCACCGCTGTCATCGAAGAGAGCGCCGCCATCGGCGAGGGCTGCTACATCGGCCCCTACGTCTATATCGGCGAGGGCGTAACGGTGGGCAAAGGCACGCAAATCTATGCCCATAGCGTGGTGGAGAAAGGCGCAAGCGTCGGCGACGACTGCCTTATCTACCCCAACGTATCGATATATCACGAATGCGTCATCGGCTCGCGCGTCATCCTGCACAGCGGCTGCGTCATCGGTGCCGACGGTTTCGGCTTCGCCCCGGGCGCAGACGGCTACGAGAAAATTCCGCAGATAGGCCGCGTGGAGATAGAAGACGACGTAGAGATTGGCGCCAACACCTGCGTGGATCGCTCGACGATGGGCGCCACACGCATCCACCGTGGCGTCAAACTGGACAACCTCGTTCAGGTGGCGCACAACTGCGAAGTGGGCTCGCACACCGTCATGTCGGCACAGGTCGGCGTAGCCGGCTCAACGAAAATCGGCGAATGGTGTATGTTTGGCGGACAGGTGGGCATCGCGGGCCATGCCCTCATCGGCGACCGCACCCTCTCGGGCGCACAGGCGGGCATCGCCGGCAGCATACGCAAGGGCCACGTCACGGTGCAGGGCTCGCCAGCCATCGACGCCAAGGTGTTCGCCCGCGCCTCAGCAGTATTCAAGAACCTGCCCGAGATGTACCGCGAGTTTTACCGAATGAAAGAAGAACTGGAAGCGCTGAAAGCCGGCAAGCAGCAATGAGCACGCTCCGCACGACACACAGCAGATATTAAGACGACTATGAATAAGCAACAGACCCTGGGGGGCAGTTTCTCCCTCTTCGGCAAAGGCCTGCACACGGGCCTCAGCCTGACGGTAACCTTCAACCCCGCCCCCGAAAACCACGGCTACAAAATACAGCGCATCGACCTGGAAGGACAGCCCATCATCGAGGCCATCGCCGAAAACGTGGTCGATACCTCGCGCGGCACCGTCCTTGCCAAAGGCGACGCACGATGCAGCACCATCGAGCACGGCATGGCCGCCCTCTACGCCCTGGGCATCGACAACTGCCTCATTCAGGTGAACGGTCCCGAGTTTCCCATCCTCGACGGCAGTTCTAAGATATATGTAGAGAATATCAACCGCGTAGGCATTGTCAAGCAGAACGCGGCTAAGAACATCTACGTCATCAAGAAAAAGATTGAGTTCTGCGACGAGAAGACCGGCTCGTCCATCATCATTCTGCCCGACGAGCAGTTCTCCATCACGGCGATGATAGCCTTCGACTCGCAGTTCATCAACAGCCAGTTTGCCACCCTCGACAACATGGCAGACTTCTCCACCGAGATAGCCTCGGCCCGCACTTTCGTCTTCGTCCGCGAAATAGCGCCGCTCTTCCAGGCGGGCCTCATCAAAGGCGGCGACCTGCACAACGCCATCGTCATCTACGAGCGCGAGATACCGCAGGCCGACCTCGACGCCCTGGCCGACAGCATGCAGGTGGAGCACAAGGACGCCACCAAACTGGGATACCTGAACGACAGCCCCTTAGTATGGCCTAATGAGCCCGCGCGCCACAAGTTGCTCGACATCATCGGCGACATGGCCCTCATCGGCCGCCCCATCAAGGGACGCATCATCGCCACACGCCC
>CAMGHE010000190.1 GCA_946055775.1 uncultured Bacteroidales bacterium | reverse complement strand
CCCACCTCGGGCATCGGCATCGGCATCGACCGCCTCACCATGCTCCTCACCGGACAGACGCAGATTCAGGAGGTGCTCTTCTTCCCCCAAATGCGCCCCGAAAAGAAGGCCCCGCGCGACAACACCGCGGCCTACACCGCCTGCGGCATCGCCGAAGAACTGGTGCCCCTGCTCCAGAAGGCGGGCTACAACATGGTGGCCGACCTGCGCGACTGCAACGCACAGAAGGTGCAGCAGCAACTGGGCGAGATTATCAAGAAGTACAAACTTGACGTGGCCAAACCCTCGGTCGATGACATCAAGGGATGGCATATCCCCGCATAGTCCAAACCCTTCCAACCCTCGCCAACGTGTACGAAAACGCCAACATAGCCATCCTCGGCGGCGGCAGCTGGGCTACCGCCATTGCCAAGATTGTGCTCGAGAACGCCCCGCGCATCACCTGGTATATGCGGCGGCCCGAAACCATCGAGGACTTCAAAAGGCTGGAGCATAACCCGTCCTACCTGACGAGCGTCCACTTCGACACGTCGCGCATCACCTTCTCGACCGACATCAACGAGGTGGTGCGCACCAACGATATCCTGGTCTTTGTCACCCCGTCGCCCTACCTCAAAAACCACCTCAGGAAACTCAAGGAAAGGCTGACGAACAAAGTTGTCATCACCGCCATCAAGGGCATCGTCCCCGACGAAAACCTGATCTGCACCGAGTATTTCCGCACCGTCTATAACGTCCCCGACGAAAACCTGGCCGTCATAGGCGGACCAAGCCACGCGGAAGAGGTGGCGCTCAACCGACTGACCTACCTCACCATCGGGTGCACCGACGAGGCCAAGGCCAAAGGCTTCGCCCAACTCATCGAGGGCAACTACGTCAAGACCAAAACCAGTACCGACGTCATCGGCATCGAATATGCCTCCGTGCTCAAGAATGTCTATGCCATCGCCGCCGGCATCTGCAACGGTCTGAAGTATGGCGACAACTTCCAGAGCGTGCTCATGGCCAACGCCGCACAGGAGATGAACCGCTTCCTGCGCGCCGTCTATCCCATCGAGCGCAATATCTACGACAGCGTCTATCTGGGCGACCTCCTCGTCACGGCCTACTCCAACTTCTCCCGCAACCGCGTGTTCGGCACCATGATAGGCCGGGGCTACTCGGTCAAGTCGGCGCAGATTGAGATGGAGATGATTGCCGAGGGCTTCTTCGGTACCAAGTGCATGACCGACATCAACCGCCACTACCACGTCAACATGCCCATCCTCGACGCCGTCTATAACATCCTCTACGAACGCATATCGCCGGCCGTGGAGATAAGGCTGCTGACCGACTCGGTGCGCTGAACCAGCCCGCGCCGGCCGCATACCACACCACTGACAGGAGACCATCTGTATCACCCCCCCCAACGCAGGACGCTCGCCCACAACGGCACACCGCAGTCCCGCCCACGGCGGACGGTACACATGGTCTCCTGCCTTTTCATCCAGCACGCACCTCACACAAACCTTTCAAGGCTCAGACTGTTTTCACTATCCCCACAACCTCTTCACACCATGAGAAGAATTCTACCCCTTCTGCTCTTCCTGCTCGCCGCCACCCACGCCCATGCGTTTATCAAGATTGAGAGCGGCAAAAACTACCGTCTGGTCTGCATGCACCAGCCGGGCGGCTGCGTCGTGACGGGTGCCGCCCACAGCGCCGTGCCCTATGTCTATTATCTGAGGTCTTACACCTCTGTCCCCGCCGACGGCTGGTGGACCGTCACCAAGAGCGGTAAGGGCTACACCCTCTGCAACGCCAAGACCAAGCAGTACCTCGTCTATAAGAACGAACGCCCGAAGAACCCGCAGGGACAATATCTGGCCAAGGGGCTGCAGTTGGCCGACGAGGCGGCCGACGACAACGCCCTCTGGACCTTCTCCGAGACGGCCGAACGCCAGGTCATCATCCAGAGCGTCGGCACGCCGGGGCAGTACTTCAATCTGCGCACCGACGGCTCCTACCTGGTGGGCACCTACACCTCGCCGGGCACCTCGGCCAACGGCCGCTACATGCTCTACGACGAACAGGGCGAGAGCGTCATCACCGACGAGCAGGTCATCGAGCCCGACCCCGACGCACCGCTCTACACCTGGAGCCAGCACGTCGCCGACCTGCGCATCGGGGGCAAGGACGCTGTGCCCGACCGTGACGAGGGCGTGCTCTACGCTCAGGTGCCGACGACCCTGCGCCACGGTGCCGACTGGGCCACCTCGCTCACGGCGACGCTCACGCGGCTAGCCGACGGCATGACGCTGCGCCTCGACGGCATCGCGCCCGACGCGAACGACAGTCTGACGCTGGCCGCCGTGTCGTGTGAGGAGGACCACCGCCTCTCCCTGCTCGACGGCGATGGCAACGAGGTGACGAGCGTGCCCCTGCGCCTGACCTTCCTGCCCCTGGTGGAGATAACGATGCCGTCGTGCAACAGCAGCACCTACACCACGGGCACCATGCGCGTCACCGACGCCGACATCGCGGGCTACGACAGCACCGTCATCGCGGCCTTCCGCTACCGCGGCGCCTC
>CAMGHE010000189.1 GCA_946055775.1 uncultured Bacteroidales bacterium | reverse complement strand
ACATCGCGGGCTACGACAGCACCGTCATCGCGGCCTTCCGCTACCGCGGCGCCTCGGCACAAAACTATGCCAAGAAGAGCTTCGCCATCAAGTTGCGTGACGCCCAGGGCAACAGCGTCGATCGCGAGTACTTCGGTCTGCGCGAGGACAACAACTGGATTCTCGACGCCATGGCCATCGACCGCGCTTGTATGCGCAACCGCGTCAGCACCGACCTATGGAACGACTTTGCCGCATATCCCTGGTACCGACGCAACGGCACGGAGAAAAAAGCACGCACGGGCACACGAGGACGCTTCGTCGAGGTCTTCCTCAACGGCAAATACCACGGTCTCTATTGCATGACGGAAAAGATAGACCGCAAACAACTCAAACTCAAGAAGTATGTGGCCGAAACGGACAGTACGGCGGCCGAGATTCACGGCGTGCTCTACAAGTCGTCACAGTGGTGCGACGAGGTGCACATGACCATCGGCACCACGCCCCGCGCCTACGACAACAACAAACGCAGCGAGACATGGGCTTCGTGGGAGGTGAAATACCCCGACTGGGAGGAGGAGAAGATCGACTGGGGTCCGCTATGGAACGCCATCAACTTCATCACCACCAGCGAGGAGGACTACTTCAACGACAACTTCTCGGCCTACTTCGACCAGCCCATGGTGCGCGACTACTACCTGCTCGTCGAACTCATCCGCGGCAACGACAATGCCGGTAAGAACATGTACCTCTTCGGCTACGACATCCTCGGCGCAAAGTACAAGAAGTGTTTGGGCATCGCCGTGTGGGACATGGACAGTTCGTGGGGACGCAACTGGAACGCGGCCGACCTCTACTATACCTACGACCAACCGCTCTCGGCCTTCTATAGCAACTTTGGCCTCTTTGTGCGCCTCGAACGCAGTACCTACTGGAACTGGAAGTCGTTGGCGGCCAAGCGCTACGCCGAACTGCGCACGACGTTCTTCAAGCCCGAGGCGCTCATCAAGCGCTTCACCGACTACCGCGACCTCTTCCTCGAGAGCGGCGTCACCGAGCGCGAGAAGCAGCGCTGGCCGACCTACCACCCCGACATCGCGGGCGACGTCACCGACATCGCCACGTGGATAGAGCGCCGCATCGAGTTTCTCGACACGCAGTACGGCTACGTCCCGCCCGTTGCCGGCGTCGATGCCGCCCCGACCGACAAACCGGCCGTCCTGGCCGAGGGTGGACAGGGCGAGATTCTGATTCACGCCACACGCCCGGCCGACATCACCATCCACACCACCGACGGCCGCCTCGTCCGGTGCCTGCACATCACGCAGCCCCTCACTGCCGTCGGCCCGCTGCCCGCCGGCCTATACGTCATAGCCGGACAGAAGGTGGTGGTACGCTGATGCTTGTTTCATCCCTCCTCTTTTCCCTCCATTTCTCATGCTCCCCATTCCCGACCTTCTGCAACAGGCGCAACTGACGCCGACGGCCATGCAGGCCGACATGCTCCGCGCCGCCACCGCCACCGATGGCGCCGCCCACCTGCTGCTTCTGGCCCCCACGGGCACGGGTAAGACGCTGGCGTACCTGCTGCCCATGCTGCAGCTGCTCTGCCCGGAAAGGCCGGAAAGCCCGGAATCTCCGGAATCTCCGGAACGGCCGGCCTCTCCGGCCGGCCCCGCCGCCATCATCGTCGTGCCCACCCGCGAACTGGCCCTTCAGGCCGACGAGATGCTCGCGCGCCTCAAGAGCGGCGTGAAGAGCCAGTGCCTCTATGGCGGACGCCCCACGATGGACGAGCACCGGCGGCTGCGCCAGGTGTGTCCGCAGGTGGTCTTCGCCACACCGGGCCGCCTCAACGACCACCTCGACAAGGGCAATATCACTGCCGATGGGGTGCGCATCCTCGTCATCGACGAGTACGACAAATGCTTGGAGATGGGCTTCCGCGACGACGTGACGCGCATCGCCGCCCGCCTGCCGCGGGTGGAGCGCTGCTGGCTCACGTCGGCCACGGCCACCGAAGATGCCCGCCTGCTGGCGGCCCAACTGCCGGGCGGCGGCCGCCTGCAGACGCTCGACTATCTTGACGCGGACAGCCGCGCCGCCGCTCGCCGCATACGCCTGCACAGCGTGACCTCGCCCGAGCGCGACAAATTGGAGACGCTGGGCCGCCTGCTCTCCGCCATCGGCGGTGCACCGGCCATCGTCTTCGTGGCACACCGCGAGAGCGCCGAGCGCGTGGGACGCTATCTCGACAGCGAAGGCTTCGACTGCGTGGTCTATCACGGCGGCATGGAACAGGAACGGCGCGAGAAGGCTTTGGGAAAATTTCGTGGCGGCTGCGCCAACGTCATGGTGGCCACCGACATCGCCGCCCGCGGCCTCGACATCCCCGAGGTAGAGGCTGTCGTCCACTACCACCTGCCCGACAGCGAGGCTACCTTTACCCACCGCATCGGCCGCTCGGCACGCTGGGAGGCCACGGGCACGGCCTACCTCATCCTCGGCCCTGACGAGAGCCTGCCGCCCTATGCCGCCGACGCCACACCCTTTGCCGTGGGCCGCACGCCCGTCCGCCCCACGCCCTGCCGCATGGCGGCGCTCTATATCGG
>CAMGHE010000188.1 GCA_946055775.1 uncultured Bacteroidales bacterium | reverse complement strand
TCGAGCAGGTGCTCGCTCTTGTCGCCGTCCATGATGACGCCGCGCTCGGTCTCCAGTTTCCACGCCCCCTGGTTGACGTCGAGGACAATGACGTCGAGGCCCAAGTTGCGCGCCGCCTTCTGCGTGGACAGACGGGTGCGGAGGCTGTTGTTGAAGAAGATGAGCAGGGCCGTGCGGTGGTGGCCCAGATGTTCGTACTTGTAGCGGTCGGCCTTGATTTCGCGGGCTTCGGCCAGCGCGGTCTGAAGGCAACCTATGTCGCCGACGTGGAGGAACGTTTTCATGATGGTATGCGTGTGTTGAAAGGGTGTTGTTGACAAAAGAGAGGGCTTAGCCTACCGAGCCTTCGAGGGAGACGCTGAGCAGTTTTTGTGCCTCGACGGCAAACTCCATCGGCAACTTGTTGATGACTTCCTTGACGTAGCCGCCGACGATGAGGTCAACGGCCGCCTCGGTGGGTATGCCGCGCTGGTTGCAGTAGAACAGTTGCTCTTCCGATATTTTCGACGTGGTGGCCTCGTGCTCGACGATGGCATCGGGGTGCTGTACGTCGATGTAGGGGAAGGTGTGTGCGCCGCTGGTGTCGGAGAGCAGGAGTGAGTCGCACGAGGAGTAGTTGCGTGCACCCTCGGCCTTGCTGCCCACTTTGACCAGTCCGCGGTAGGCATTCTGGCTCTTGCCGGCCGAGATGCCCTTGGAGATGATGGTGGAACGCGTGTTGCGTCCGAGGTGTATCATCTTGGTGCCGGTGTCGGCCTCCTGATGGTGGTTGGTGACGGCAACGCTGTAAAATTCGGCCTGCGAACTGTCGCCGCGCAGGATGCACGAAGGGTATTTCCATGTGATGGCCGAGCCCGTCTCCACCTGTGTCCACGACAGGCGGGCGCGGTCGCCGCGGAGCAGTCCGCGCTTGGTGACGAGGTTATAGACGCCGCCGCGCCCCTCGCTGTCGCCGGGGTACCAGTTTTGTACGGTGGAGTATTTCACCTCAGCATCCTGCCCTACGACAATCTCAACGATGGCGGCATGGAGTTGGTTCTCGTCGCGCATGGGGGCGGTGCAGCCCTCGAGGTAGGAGACGTAGCCCTCGTCGTCACAGACGATGAGCGTGCGCTCAAACTGCCCCGTGCCGCGGGCGTTGATGCGGAAGTAGGTGCTGAGTTCCATGGGACAGCGCACGCCGCGGGGGATATAGACGAAGGAGCCGTCGGAGAAGACGGCGCTGTTGAGGGCAGCGAAGTAGTTGTCGCGATAGGGCACGACGGAGCCGAGGTATTTGCGCACGAGGTCGGGGTTTTCGCGCACGGCCTCGCTGATGCTGCTGAAGATGATACCCTTCTCCTGGAGCTTCTCCTTGAAGGTGGTCTTGACGGACACGGAGTCCATCACGGCATCGACGGCGACGCCGGCCAGCGCCATGCGTTCGTGCAGGGGGATGCCCAGTTTGTCGAACGTGCGCTCCAGTTCAGGGTCAATCTCCTTTTTGCCCTCGCCCGTCTTTTTGGTGGGGTCGGCATAGTAGCTGATGGCCTGATAGTCGATGGGCGGCAGGTTGACGTGTCCCCAGGTGGGCTGTTCGAGGGTGAGCCAGTAGCGGTAGGCCTTGAGACGGAAGTCGAGGAGCCATTCGGGCTCGCCCTTTTTGGCCGAGATGAGGCGGATGACATCCTCGTTGAGGCCGTGCTCGATGATTTCGGTCTCGACGTCGGTGGTGAAGCCGTAGGCATATTTCTTGGCCGTGACCTCGCGGACCAGTTGGTTCTTTTCTTTTGCCGTGTCGGCGTTATTGGGCGTGTTCATCGTCGGATTGGGATGGTCTGTTGAAGTAGATGAAAGTGGTGTCGCCCTGTTCCGACCGGCTGGCTTGCTGTCGCTGCAGGACGTCTTCGGCCTGAGCCTGTACGAAGGGGAGCAGGCCGGTTGTCGCATGGTAGAGGCGCGAGCCCTCTGTGCGTTCTGCACTGAGGATGCCCAGATTGGCCATCATGTTGAGTGCAAAACTGATGAGCAGGGCAAACTTCACCACGCTGACGCCGCTGCCCAGCAGACTGTTGGGCAGGCCCAGACGCATGCCGCGCACCATCGTGGTGAGGCTCGAGGCCACGAAGCCCAGAGCCAGCGGCATGATGATGCAGAGGATGAGGAAGGCGATGATGCTCAGTACCTGGTTGGCCTGTGAACCGTCAACGGTGAGCCAACTGCCCAGCGCGACGTAGAGCACGGCCGCCAGTAACAGACCGCCGATGACGCCGCCGGTGTGGATGAGTTCCTTGATGAAGCCGTGGCGCCATCCGCTGAGAACGGCCCAGACGAGGAGTATGAGTAAGAACAGGTCGAGATACATATATATAGGATAGAGAGTGAGGGGGGACAGAAAAGGTGCGGCTCAGATTGCCGCACCTCCCTGTCTGTATTTCTGCACGCTGTGCCTGATGGTCAGGAGGAGTGCGCGCTTGTGTCGTTGCATTGGGCCGCCAGAGGCCGCCGGCATCAGAGTTTCTGCTTGACCTCGACCTCCTGGAAGGTTTCGATGATGTCGCCCTCCTTGATGTCGTTGCAGTTGGTCAGGCTGATACCGCACTCGAAGTTGGTGGTCACCTCCTT
>CAMGHE010000187.1 GCA_946055775.1 uncultured Bacteroidales bacterium | reverse complement strand
TTTGCACTTACAGCGCGATGCGAGCGTGCCCCGTTACCCAGGGCGTCGCTCCCTATGGTCGCTTGCCGATGGGCTATGAACTCTCCCTCCTGCGGAGGTCGAGGGATGGCCTTCAGCCATCCTGCGCCTCAAACCGCGTTGTAGCCTCTTCGCAGCGAGAATGTATCCACGTTACAAAAACGAAATCTGTAGTACCCACGCAAAAATCGCCAAAACGCAACGACATGACGTGCAAACTAATATCGGAAAAACGGTGTTGAAGTTGGGCTAGCGGCGCCGTCCATTGACGGCACCCCGCCGCAGTTTCTACGCTATTGCGCTGATTCTCATCGTTCAGGATTGACCTCTGGTGCCGTCAATGTACGGCACCTTCTAGCGTCATTTTGTCGCACAGTGCTGCCATTTTCTGTATTTTGCCAAATATCGACCTGTTTTGAGCTGTGCGAAAGCCATCCCGGCGCTGTCCTGTTTAAGAATCTTTAGGTTTATTTAAGGCGGTGTTAACACTTGGAGAGGCTAAGGGTAAGAGCAGAATTATCACTTGGGCGACGCGGAGGACGATTTAGGCGATAGAATTTACGGTTTGGGCGACCGAAAAAACGGTCGCCCAAACCGTAACGGGCTGAAAAGACACGAAAAAAGGGGGCTGAGCGGCCCCCTTTCTACTTAACTATGCAAAGATACATCGTCGCACGGCAAAATCCAAATCTTAATTAACGCCTGTTTACAATCGGGCATCCGACATCTTTTGTAAATGGATGTTAACGCGCGCCGCTCGAGGCTCGTCCGGGAGACGCCGTCAAATGGCCCGTTTACCGTGGCAGCGGCAGTCGGCTGCAGGCTTCCGCCAACTGCGCCATGGCATGCTCGAGGATCGCGCGCGGACAGCTCACGTTGAGGCGCATGAAACCGCGGCCGGCAGAGTGAGCATTGTGGAGAGGGGCGTTCGGGTCGCCCGCCGTGTCGAACATCTCGCCGTCGTTGAGCGCGAGGCGTGCGTGGTTGACGAAGAAGTCTTGCAGCCGGTCATGGTCCATGTACAAACCACGGCAGTCTAGCCACACCAGGAACGAAGCCTCGGGACGGACGGCGCGGATGGCCGGTATGTGCTCCTGCAGGAACCGCTCCACATAACGGATGTTGCCCTCCACATAACTAAGCATCTCATGTCGCCAGGTTTCGCCCTGCGTGAAGGCCGCCACCGTGGCGATGGGCGCAAACATGTTTGGCTCGTTCAGTTCGTTGACCCTCATCCAGCCGAAAAGTCTTGCGCGCAGGTCGTCGTTCGGCACGATGGCATACGAACTGACGATGCCCGCGATGTTGAACGTCTTGGTCGGCGCCTGAAAGGTGATGCTGATCTGCTCGGCCTCGCGGCAGACGGAGGCAAACGGCGTGTGGCGATGGCCGAATAGCGCCAGGTCGGCGTGTATCTCGTCGCTGATGACGATGACGCCATGGTCGTGGCAGAGGTGCGCCAGCCGGCGCAACGTGTCGCGCCTCCAGGTGATGCCGGCGGGGTTGTGCGGGTTACAGAGCACGAGCATCTTGGCCCCGTCGATGACGCTCTTGAGGTGGTCAAAGTCCATTTCGTAGAACGTTTCCCCTTGTGTCTCCTTCAGCGGATTGAGCACCACCGTGCGGCGGTTGCCCTCGATGGTCGTGCGGAATGGGTGATACACCGGCGTCTGGATGATGACCCTATCGCCCGGTGCTGTGAGCGCATTGATGGCGAAGCCGATGCCCCTGACCACGCCCGGCACATAGCTGAGCCATTCGGTGCGGACGTCCCACTGGTGATGGTCCCGTATCCAGCGTTGCACCACTGGCCAGTAGTCCGCCGGCTCCAAGGTATAGCCAAACACAGGGTGCTCCATCCGAGCCTTGAGGGCGTCCACGATGAAGGTCGGCGTCTCAAAATCCATGTCGGCCACCCAGAGCGGCAGCAGGTCACTGCGCCCGAAGAGTTTCGGCATCAAATCCAGTTTGACGGCGCCCGTACCGGCGCGGTCAATCGTCTTGTCAAAGTTGTATGTCATGCCATTGTAGGTTATGTGTGTACTTGTTTTCCGTGCAAATCTACAGATTTGTCCCGTTTGTGGCAAGCATGTACGCCCTCTTTGGACGATGCGTTCTCATTGGTTCTGCTCCGTTGGCCCAACCTTCCACACGATGTCACCTTAGGGCAGACACTCCCGTTATAAAACTCCTAATTATTGAGGACGCTTGAGGCAAGTCAATGATTTTGTCGCGCAGACATAAAAGTACTCCCTTGGTGATACTCGAGTACTTTTGGGAGTACTGTGGTACATTCGCGCCTTGCCGAACGACAGCGTCGTTAAGCGCTCGGTAGCCAACTACGCCATCCCCGCAGGCTCCGGCTACTTCAAGTACATCAACGAGACCACCGAAGACGGCGACCTCAGCATCGCCATCGAAGAAATGCCCGACGGTATTGGCAGCATCAGCCTGAATCCCGCCACCAAGCGTGCCGAGGGCATCTACACCATCTCCGGCGTCCGCGTCAACGGCAAGAACCTGCCCAAGGGCGTATATATCATCAACGGCGAGAAGGTGGTGAAGTAGACCGCCCCCCCCCTTCCGCTTCTGAGATAA
>CAMGHE010000186.1 GCA_946055775.1 uncultured Bacteroidales bacterium | reverse complement strand
TCGCCGACATCGCCGCCCATCTGGGCACCACCGAGACCGCCGTCCGCATGCACCTCTCCAGAGCCCGCAGGGCCATCCGCGAATGTTATCGCAAACGCCATCACCAAACGCTATGAATATCCCCTTCCCCTCCTCATCCTCATCCAACAGACTGGAGCATCTGGCCGCCCTGTGGGACGCCGGACAGACCACGCCCCGCGAAGAGCGCGAACTGCAGCGTCTGCTGGCAGCTTCCGACGATGCCCGCTATGACGACCTGCGCGCCGCCCTGGCCTATGTGGCCGAGGCCCGTCGCCGCGCCGCCTTGGCCGCCCGTCCCGCCCCCGTGGCGCCCCGTCCCGCCAAGAAGCGGCGGCTACCCATCATGCAGCGCGTGGCGGCAGCGGCCTGCTTTGCCACCCTGGCTATCGGCGCCTTGTGGATGGTGGAGCGGCAGCACAGCGCTGCCACCGGCGGATGTGTGGCGTGGGTCAACGGCCAAAAGGTGGAAGATAGCGAGCGCGTCATTGACCTGATGGCTGAAAGCCTCGAGAACGTCGGGCTGAACGAACAGCGCGAGTCGGTCGTCGAAACGAAGATGCAGGACCTGCTCGACGGCTGGTGACGCCCATGCCCTGCTCGGCATGCATTCCTGACCCCACTCTTCCTTCCACTCTCCTTTCTCTATAAAATCCACCAAGCAAAAGGCCTTCTTTCACACTCATAAAAGTCCTATCTATGAAACGTATTCTCTTTACTCTCCTCCTCTTGACCTGCGGCATGGTCCGCGCCGTAGCGCAGGACGGTCTGGAGATAGGCCAATTGTTCTCAGGCAGTCTGGACAGCGACCGCGATGCCGTCATCGTCTATCTCTCGGGCGATGCGCTCAAAGGCTACAATCTGACCCTCTTCCGCAGTCTGGACTACCACTGCAACGAACAGAACGTACACCAGATAGAGCGGATGGTGCTCAGCGACAGCCGCAAGGCCGGCAGTCGCGAGATAACCCGCCGCAACGGCCACGTGACCGATGCCTATCTGCAGTTTAACCTCAGCAAAGAGGGCCACAAAGGCTACCTGTTCTACCGCGTCCGGCAAGCCGGCAGCGGCAAACCCTACAAACTCAACGTGGTCTATATGGAAGGCAAGGCCACGCTGGACCAACTCAAAAAACGCTTCGGCAAAGACCGAAGCAAATAGCACGAGCATTAAATAACATACAATATAACACGTCATCTATTACACCATTATGAGAAAGCATCTATTCCTCACCGCAGCTCTTACGCTATCCCTGGCAGGCACAGCCGCTGCCCAAACCGCCGATACGCTCTACGTGCAGCACAACGTATCGGAAGTGGTCATCCAAAGCCAGGACTCCGTCATCGTGGTCAAGGCCAAGGGACTGCCCGACCAGCCCTCCTACACCTATACCCATACCATCCATTGTCCGGCCGGGAACGCACAGGAAATCTCTGAGAAGTATGACGAATTTTTCGACTGCAATCTGATTCCCAAAAAGCGCCGCTCGTCCGGCAACACGTCGTTCAACGTCGAACTCGGAACGGCCTTGGGTTTCGGCTTCGTCACCGCCCTGAATGCCCCCGAGGGTATGGACATCGATATGGGCTGTTCGCATGAAGTGATGCTGGAGGTCTTCGAGATAGGCGAGATACGCTTGGGACGGCGCCATGCCCTGTCGGCCCATTTTGGCCTCAACTGGCGCAACTACCGCATGACGGGGACAAAGCGCTTCTTCAAGGACGAACAAAACCACACCGTCATTACGGACTATCCCGAGAATGTTGACATCGATTTCTCGCGCATCAAAGTGTTCAGCCTCACCCTGCCTCTGTCCTACACCTTCTGTCCCGCTCGTCGCGCAGCGGTGAGTCTCTCGGCCATCCCTAGTTTCAACACCTACGCTTCGCTGAAGACCCGCTATCGCGACAGCGAAGGCAAGAAGCACAAGGAGGTGCAGAAGAAAATCCACCAGACGCCCTTCACCGTTGATTTTCGCATGATGGCCGTCTATCGTGGCGTCGGTGCCTATGTCAAATACTCTCCCTTTAATGTGCTGAATACAAACCACGGCCCCGAGTTTCAAGGCCTTTCCGTCGGCGTTGTGTTTCTGCCGTAATCGTCGGCATCGTATAGTTGTCAGAATATAACCATCCTCCCACGTCATTCGGGGGAAATCCTTCCACCGCAATGAACCGCTCCTCTCCCCTGTGAAGCGGTCCATGCGGTGGTTTTTTTGTAATTTTGTCCCCCGATACGAAGGAGCCACCGGCCGGCGCCCCATGCCGCTTTCGCAAAAGCCTGCCGCTCTCCTTTACGACCCTGCCGCATTACCACTCCACTATGTCCGAAATAAGACCTGCACATAAACTGTCGCCTTCTTCTCCCAACATCTTCCAGCGCCCCCTGTGGGTAGCCATCTTCGCCCTCACCGCCGCTGTGGTGTGGGGCTGGGCCTATCCGCTGATTAAGATGGGCTTCGCCGAACTGGCCATCACGCCCGACATGACCGGCAGCAAGATGCTCTTTGCCGGCATCCGCTTCACCCTGTCGGGCCTCATCATTCTGGCCGTGGCGCGCGCCACGCACCGGCGCTTCGCCCTGTCGCGGCGCAGCGATGCCGGCTTCCTGCTGCTCTTCTCGCTGCTCAACACCACGTTCCACTA
>CAMGHE010000185.1 GCA_946055775.1 uncultured Bacteroidales bacterium | reverse complement strand
TATTTTCCTTGAACTCCGTCTTTTCATCCTCAGCAGCCAGCGGCGGGTAGGCGCGAAGCAGGTCCGCCACCGTCAGGTAGCGGTCTTTCCGCATCGGCGACATACAGCGCGCGACGACCTGGATGAGCGACGGGGAGCGATGGAGTTGCACCAACGAACCATCGGGGAAACCATCGTTCAGAATGTCTGTCGCCACGGGCGGGCGCTGGCCGGTGAGCGTCTTATATATCGTGGCACCTAAGGCGTAGATGTCGAGCGTGGCGGGGAAGGTGCCGTCCTTGATTTGCTTGACCTGCTCAATAGGGGCGTAGCCCGGTGTGCCCGCCCCTATCGTCGTGCTCGACTCGGGTTCGCCGTTCGCGCCAAACTGCTTCGACAGACCGAAGTCGATCAGGAAGACCTCGCCCTTCGACGAGCACATGATGTTCTTGGGCTTGAGGTCGAGGTGGAGCATGCGCTGCCCGTGCATGAAACTGAGCGCACTGCAGACGCGGCCGAGGATGGCGACGGCTTCGGCCTCGGGCAGGGGGTGGTGCTGCTGGATATACGCGTCCAGGGTGAGGCCTTCGACGTACTCCATGCTGTAGTAGGTCGTGCCGTTCTCATCAAAGACGTCATACACGCGGATGATGTTGGGATGGTGGAGTTTGGCCAGGTTCTCGGCCTCGCGGCGGAAGCGGTGGCGGTAGTTGGTGAAGACGCTGCTCGACGAGCCCTCTACGGTCTTGCCGTCACGGTCGCGCACATTCATCTCGCGCATGAAAAACTCCTTGATGGCTACCTTCGTCACAATCTCCCTCGCTCCCAGTCCGCCATAATTCATAAATTTGGCGGTGGCCAGATAGGTGATGCCGAAACTGCCCTGCCCGAGGGTAGCCTCAATCTTATATTTCCCACCCTGCAGAAGGATGCCTTGCTTTAGTTCCATACGGATTCCGGTTTGAAGATGATGGGGTACACAGCGGCAGACGCTGAGTGACAGTCTGTCGCAAAGGTAGCGCTTTTTTATACCTCAGTAGCAAAAAAGAGCGTAAAATAAGGAGATTTCAGCGAAATCGCGCAGCAGGCGGGACACCGCCAGCGGGCACCATGCCGCTCATGGGCGTTGGGGCTGAAATCCTCATCCCCCCCTATGGGGGTCAGTCGCCAAAGCATCCGTTGCCGAGAAATATCAGCAAGGCGAACAATAAGAGTTGGAGTATCAATAGGACGGAGAAGCCCGACCAACTCACGGAATCTTCTTCCCGCGGCTGCTCGTCGGTTTTCTGCTGGTGGCGGGGGGTGGGCTCATGCTGGTCCCCCGGCGGTACTGCCTGTAGCATGGTCATAGTCGTATGGTTCACTTCAAGGACACAGGGCTCCCGCATGAGGCTGGGGCGCGGTGCTGTGCTTGACTTCCACTGGTTTACGGTTGCCAGTGATTGTGTCAAATCATAGCAAGAGAAGAACTCTGCTGAGTAGAATATACGGCGCAAAGGTAGTATAATTGTCACTAACGGCAAAAAGAATAGCCAAAGAGATTGACAAAAAAACAGGGCGCATGGGTTCAGCGATTCCGCTCAAACGGCACAACACCCGAAACGGTGGTCGCGCGGCTGATGGCCCACACAGAGCAGGCCCCCAAAAAATGCACACGCTTCCGATGACGTTGGATTTTTGGCAAATGATCTTGAAGCGCACTCGAAGGTGCGTCAGAATGGTCAGGATGCAAGGCGCAGAGGCGGAAGGCGGAGCCGGTGATGCGGCACGACACCGTGCTGCTCCGGCGACGGCCGAAGGAGACGGTACTGGACGAGGCGACGGTCAAGGCCACGAAGGTGAAGTTTTATGTGCGCGGCGACACGCTCGTCTATAACGCCGATGCCGGGCGGCTGGAGGAGGGCTCGGTGCTCGATGCGCTGATACGGCAGGTGCCGGGGGCCAAACTGAAGGACGACGGCCGCATCATGGTGAATGGCAGGTTAGTGGAGAGTCTGCGGCTCAACGGGGAAGAGTTTTTCAGAAAAGACAGGGGCATCATCCTGGACAACCTGCCGACCTACATGGTGCACAAGGTGCAGGTGTATGAGAAGGCCGGGCAGACAAGCGAACTGCTGGGCGGGGACGTGCGCCTCAAAAAGCAGTATAACATTGGCTGGACAATGTCGAGTCGGCGGGGGGCACACACGACCGCTACCTGGCGCGGATATTCGCCCTGCGCTTCACCGCGAACTCGCGGCTGTCGGTCTTCGCCAACGTGAACAACCTGAACGACCGGCAGCGCCCGGGCACGGACAGCGAATGGATGCCGGCCATCAGCGACGGCCTGGGCAACACGCGGCAGGGCGGCGTGGACTACCTCATCAACGACCGGCGGAACGCTTCAAAATGGAGGGCGAGGCGACGGTGAGCCACACGGACATGCGCAACGTCGAACGCACGGCGTCGGTGGCGTATCTGCCGGGCGGGGACGCCTTCGGCCGCAGCTGCTACACGGCCTACGCGCTTTTGTCAGGAAATCAAGAACATCTAGAAGGTCTAGAGTTTCTAGAAAATCTAGAGAACCTAGAACATCTAGAGCATCTAGAGATTCTAGAAAATCTAGAGATTCTAGGAAAAAAGAGAAGTCCCTTCCTCACGGTGTGTGGGGAAGGGACTTCGGGTAAAGGTGGCGGCGACCTACTCTCCCGCTTGCG
>CAMGHE010000184.1 GCA_946055775.1 uncultured Bacteroidales bacterium | reverse complement strand
TTGGTTGTTCCTAAGTCAATACCAATAATCTTTCCCATAGTTGTATTTCTTTTTTTGTTTGTTGTTCTTGAATCAGTTTTGCTCTGTGGCCTGCCTGCCGGCGCTGGGGAACAGACTCCCTTTCGCTGCCGTCCTGCGGTCACACCCTGTATGGGGCAACAAGCGTGCCAAAGCGGGGCGGGCGGGGTGGGTTATGACATATTGGCAGGCTTATGACTGCCGCCGTGGCGTTTGTGGCAGGAAAAGAGGCACACCATTGGCGGAAAATGCGTACCTTTACGGCGTGCTACCGGCCACGGCGCACGCTCGAAGTGGCAGACGGCACACCACATATTATATATAAGGAATAAGACCGCCTCGTTGCCCCCGACGTCATCCCATCCATGTCCCATCCTCTGAGCCCCTTCCGTTTCTGCCCCGTCTGCGGGGCCCATGCCTTTGCCTGTCATGATGCCCGCTCGCTGCGCTGCGCGTCGTGCGGTTTCACGCTCTATGCCAACGCCTCGGCCTCGACCGTGGCCGTCATCGTCGATGAGGCCCTGCGCCTGCTCTGCGTGCGTCGCGAGCGGGAGCCCGCCCGTGGCACGCTCGACCTGCCCGGCGGTTTCGTCGATCCCGGCGAGACGCTCGAGGCGGGCTGTCTGCGCGAGGTACGCGAGGAGACGGGCCTCGACGTCCGCGTGGTGCGCTACCTCTTCTCCCTGACCAACGTCTATCCCTTCAGCGGACTGGACGTCCACACCACCGACAGTTTCTTCCTCTGCCGCCCTACCGACCCTCGCGCCATCGCCAACGTCCGTGCTGCCGACGATGCCACCGATGCGCAGTGGGTACCCCTCGACGCTGTGCAGCCCGCACTCTTCGGCCTGTCGTCCGTGCGTCGCGGCATGGAGCGCCTGCTGGCCGACCGCTGGTGGACGGAGGACGGGGAGCGGCACCATGGTCGTTGAAGGTGCGGCGGGGGAGCGCCGGCGACGTGTGCTCGCGCCGTAAGGGCAAAAGTACTAAAAAGGGGCACGCTTGAAAAACAGATACTTATAATAAGAAATCCGCTACTGAGTATGAAAAGCATGAGATTATTGCCCGCACTACTGATACTGCTCATCGCTGTGGCCGGTATCGTCAGTTTTCAGAACTGTTTCGCTTCTAATCCTGACACGAGGAACGGGAGAGACGCGGCTGGCCAGGATGGGGCGTGCATGACAGTTACGGGGCCCCAAGGAATGGATGATGACACCTGTGATGACGATACGGGACATGTGTCGTCATGCGAACCTGTGCAGATACCAGATTTTGTCAGGCGATTGCTGGCGCATTCTGAGTGGTCGGCCGACACCATGAGTGTGGCCAACGGAACGGCCTATTATTGGGGCTACGAAGAGTACGCCCGTTGTGCGGTCTTATTCAGCCAAGATGAGATTCTTGTGGCGACCCCTGTGCTACAGACAGACTCCTTCGCACCCGAATGTGACACAAAATTCTATTTCAGCAACGCGGCCAAAAGCGTGCTCGTCGATTTCGCTGACAGGAAGACCTTCGACAGGCTGAAGGCGCTCTCTCAGACCTTACCTTCATTCACACGATACAGGAAAGACAGCCTTGCTGGTTTTGGCTGGTTCGTGCTTAACAGTTTCTCCATCGATTTCCCCGGTGCCTCAGTGCCCAATTATGGCCGTATCCGAAAATGGCTTGTCACGCTTGTGGAGCGTTCGCGGTTGTTGCCAAGGATGGATTCTGATGTCCCTGAAGGTAAAATAGGCTACTCGAGAAGAGCCGACGGCAGTTGGACCTACCCTGGCGACATCAATGACTATCGGCAGATTGGCAAGTTTGCAGCCCACCTTTTCTTTGCGATTAAAAGAGAAGAGTATGGTCCGGATGATAGGGAGTATCCCGTAACGTTGTTCGCAGACCTGAACCTGCAAGCCATCGTATGCAACGAGAGATATGTGACGTATCAGGAATATACCCACGACCATAGTGGCGGCGCACACGGTTACTACACTGAGCGGCTTGTCTCTTACGACCATGTCCATCAGCAGGAGATAGATTGCAAGTATCTGTTCAAGCCGGAACGCATGGACGACGTTCTGTCCATCTTGATTGCTGAGGCCGAGAAAACGCCGCGTTATCAACAGTGGGAGCCAAACATCAGGTACGGTGTGCTCAACAGAGACGAAGAGGGCAATGAGACAGGAGGATTCACTCTCCCGACTCCCGGACTTGCTGAGGACGGACTCGTGTTCTCCTTCCAGCCATACGCCATCAGTGGTTTTGCCGCAGGTACCTTCCATTTCAAAGTGCCCTACAGCCAAATCAAACACTGCATGACACCGCGTGGAAAGTGGTGCGCAGGGCTTGCAGACTGAACCAGGTCCAAAGTTCAGCGCCCAGCGCCCAATAGCCTATTTCAGGCCTGCCGTTGGGCTTGGGATGCGCCCCGCGTGGATAGGACAGGCTCGGGCGCCTCCACTTCCCGGCAAAGATACGTCATAGCGGGAGCGCGCTTCACGTTTTGCGCAAGAGTTTCCTATCCTCGGGCGTTTTGGCGGCGAAAAGTTTAGGAAACTTTAATAGCGAAAGAGGGGGCTCGGGCGACCGCCGACACGCCCCGAGCGACTCAAAACACAACCTGGGCGACTGAAAAAACAACTTGGGCGACCGAAAAAACGGTCGCCCAAGTTGTTTTTTGGCCTTTT
>CAMGHE010000183.1 GCA_946055775.1 uncultured Bacteroidales bacterium | reverse complement strand
AAAGGTAAAGGGATGAATGATTGTGTACAAGGCGGCATCGCGGATACGCTTACATGTAAAGGGGACGTACATCATCATCGGAACTCATCGGGAATGGAGTCTGACCATCCGTTTTGACCCTTTGCGTTCCGATGATGATAAGGCACTTCGTGTTGGCGAGGCAGTCCATCCTGTCTGTCCGGCCACAAAAAAGCCGCCGCCTGGATGTGCTGCATCCAGGCGGCGGTAAGGAGATACCTGTTTGGAGGGGAGAGGATTAGAGGCCGAGCTTCTTGGCGATGTCGGCGGGGATGGCACTCTTGTGGATGAGAATGTTCATCGTCTTGTAGGCCACGTATGCCTTCGAAGCATAGAACATGCCGTGATACTTGCCGTAGTCACCCCAGGAGTTCTTCACCATGAAGTATTCGGTGCCCTTGTTGTCAGTAGCCAGACCGTAGATGACCATGCCGTGGTCGTCGGTGGTCTCCCAGTTGTCGTAAGCCTGCTGGCGGAGCTCCTGCGTGATGGTCAGCTCTTCGTCAGAAGAGACCTTGGCGCCGGTGTCAATCGTACCTCCCCAGCGGGCTGCGTCGCTGCCCGTGAGGTCGCGGACCTTCAGGTTCTTGGGTACGTAGGCATAGTCCTTGCCGTTGCGGCGGCCGAAGTAGGTCTCGGTCACGTCAGAGCCCCAGGCGAAGGTGTAGCCATTCTTCACGGCGCTGTCCATGACGCGCATGAACTCGTCGAGCGGCAGGTTGTAGCTCTCAGCCCAGCGCCAGTTGTCCTGGATCTCGAGGATGAACTTCGAGTAGAAGGGGTGGTGCGTGTAGGACGTAAGCGACACGTAGTCGTCGGGGTTGATGCCGAGATAGTCGGTGGCGTAGGTCTGCGGCGTGTAGGTCTTGCCGTCGGCAGCCTTCACCTCAGTGGGCAGTTCGCCGAAGTAGTTCTTGTAGATGTTGCAGAGGTCCTTCTTCCAGCTGAGCGAAATCTTTTGCTGCTTGCCCTTGGCGAGTGCGCCGACGTAGGCCGAAGTGACAGCGTCGAGCTGGTTGAAGTTGAAGAGCGAGTCACCGTAGAGCGTGCCGGGTGCGGGCATGGCATCCTGCGGCACAATGCCGTAGTGCTTGAGGCAGTAAACGGCATCGTAGAACGAGCCGCCCTGCGAGAAGCTCACGTCGCCGTGAGTGCGTACGGCCTTGTCGGCGCGGTCCATGTAGGTTTTGTAGACAAGGAAGGATTCGCAGAGGTCATGCGTGCCCTTGCCCATGCGCAGCAGCTCGGCTTCGAAGAAGCCCAGCGAGGAGTAGGCCCAGCAGGTTCCGCTCTGGTTCTGGTCTTTGATAGAAGTGATAGGATTTTCCTTCACTACGGTAAAGATAACCGTGTCTTTGGGTGCGGCAGCCTTCTTTTTGGCAGCCATGGTTCCCGGCACTAACGAGCAAACGGCGAGTGCCGCGAGAAACATTTTCTTCATGTCGTTTTGGTTGAGATTGTTTGTAAAAAGGATTTCTTAATGGATGAGCGGACGGCCGGGCCGGTCGTGTGAGGCCCGGTGTCCGTCGGGATGGATGCTTTTGTCAGTAGATTTCGGCAGGCTTGTCGGCATGTTCGGCCAGGAACTGCTCCACCTCGTCCACATGGTAAGGAATGCGCTCCTCGCCGAGGAAGCGGCAGCCGCCCGGCGTAATGAGCACGTCGTCCTCGATACGTATGCCGCCAAAGTCCTTGTAGGCTTCAATCTGGTCGAAGTTGAGGAACTCGGCGTTGATGCCCTCCTTGCGCCACAGGTCGATGAGGTCAGGAATGAAGTAGATGCCCGGTTCGTCGGTGACTACATGGCCGGCTTCGAGGCGGCGCGCAAAGCGCAGTGAGGCCGTACCAAACTGGTCGGACGGGCGTGTCTCGTCGTCATAGCCCACATAAATCTGGCCCAGACCCTCCATGTCGTGAACGTCCATGCCCATCATGTGACCCAGTCCGTGGGGCAGGAAGAGGGCATGGGCACCGGCCCGTACGGCCTCCTCCGTGTCGCCGCGCATCAGTCCCAGCTCTTTCAGGCGGTCGGTCATGAGTGCGCAGACAGCCATGTGCACATCCCACCAGCGCACACCCGGACGGGCGTGGGTGAGGGCCAGGTCGTGACACTCGACTACAATGTTGTAGATGTCACGCTGGCGTGAGGTGAAGTGGCCGCTGATAGGCGTGGTGCGCGTATGGTCAGAGCAGTAGTTGTGGTTGGTCTCTGCGCCGGCATCGACAAGCAGCAGGCGGCCCGCTTCGAGCGGATGGGGAGAGGGATAGCCGTGCAGGATCTCGCCGTGCATAGACACGATGCTGGGGAAGGACACTTGGGCACCGTAGCTGGAGGCAATGCCGTCGAGTACGCCGCCAATGTATTGCTCGGTCACACCGGGACGGGCCAGCCTCATGGCCGTCGTGTGCATGCGGTAGCCGATGGCCGAGGCCCGTTCGAGCTCGGCTACTTCCTCCTCGGTCTTGATGGAGCGCAGCTTGACAACAGCCTGGATGAGGCTGAGTGAGGCCGCTTCGCGTTGCTGCGAGGGATGGATGCCGAGCAGGTCCATGATTTGGATCTGCGTGTCGTGGCGATAAGGAGGCAGGAAGTGGATGGGGCGTCCGGCCTTGCGGGCCTGTTCCACCATCCCGGCCAGGGCAGCCATGGGCTGCGACTCGCCGGCCCCACATGCTTCGGCC
>CAMGHE010000182.1 GCA_946055775.1 uncultured Bacteroidales bacterium | reverse complement strand
CGTCACGACGAAAGGTTGCCTCACAGAACTTATATAGAGATGAAAAAACTATGTTCCTCTGTTGTCTGCTGCAAATATAAAGGCTTTTTTGAAAAGCGCAAAATTTTTTTGAAAAAAATCAATAAAGATTGACACGGCACGGCGAAAAGCCAGAAGCACACCTACAGGAGGCATCGTGGCGGCCAGCGCATCAGCCGCAGCGCTCCGTCCAGCCTCGGGCTTACCATCCAGTGGTCTGCCAGCCTGCCGCCTCGTACCATGCTGTGCGGGTGAAACTGTCGTTGACATCGCCGTAGATGCTGCGCGAGGCGTTGGTGGTATAGATGCCTTGGGGGATGAAGAGGCCCATGCAGCAGGCGGTGTTGGGGTTGACGCGCGTGAAGTTGTAGTCGCTTGGCCCAATCCATACGCGGTCGGTCGTGGCGTGATAGGTCACGGCATAGTTGATGGCGCGGCGTGCCTCGTTGGCGATGCTGTCGGGCAGCAGGTGTTCCAGAGCCTCGGCGGCGTCATACTGGCAGGGGCTGTAGGACAGGCGTGCGCCATAGCCCTGATAGGTGGTGACGTTGCCCATATCGGGCGAGGTACGTCCCGCCAAGGGGGAGTGGGGCAGTGCCCGGCGCAGCACTGCCGCCAGCGAGTCGAGGCATGCAGGGCGTACGGCAGCCATGGCCATGCCGTCGCTGTCGGCGATGCGCATATACTGGTCGATGATGGCGCGTTCGGGATGGTCGGCGAAGAGGCCGTCGCGCACCTGCAGGGTGTAGTCGGCCCCACTGTAGGGCACCGAGATGGGCGCCGCCACGACATAGTCTGTCACGTCGCGCAGGTCCCATGCCACCTCGGCCGTCTGCATCAGGCAGGCGTCGAAGAAGATGTAGTCGGTGTGGATGCCTGCCGCCGTCAGGGCGTCGGCAATGCCCGTGATAGGCATCTGTGTGGGGGTGCCGTCACCGTCGCCCATGCTGTCCTCGCCGAACGAGCGCAGGCTGCGCAGGTTCTGACCCGAGGCGTGCAGAGGCGGCAGCCAGCCGTAGCCGTGCGACTCCAACACCAGTCCGTAACTGTCGGCGCTGTAGCGCTCGCGCACCATACGCAGCACGCTGCAGAGGAAGGCCGGCGACGTGGTGTTGGCCTCGGACGTCCAGCGGTGCACCAGGACGGGGCGCTCGGTATCGGCCCCTATGCGGTAGAGACGCGGCGGACGGTCGTCGTCGATGAGCACAAGCAGGCGGTCGTCGGGACTGACGGCCTCGCGTGCGCTGACCAGTTCGAGCGAGTCGTTGCGCACGCTGCCGTACAGTTGCAGCGAGTTTTGCATGGCCATATACACCAGCACCGTGCGGCGCCCGTGCGGCAGCGGTGTCTGTTCGGTGGGGTAGCCGTCGCCCGTGAGGCCGGCATCGTCGTTATCAGAGCAGCCCGCCGTCAGGACGAGCAGGGCAAGCAGGAGGACAGAAGATCGTAGCATGGAGAAGTGCTGGGGAAAAAGGGTGGGGGGAGAGGATGTGTGTGTTGGCCGGCAAAGTTACGCATTTCCCGGTAAAGGTCGGTTCTTCGGGCGCGCAGTATGGCGCAAAAAGCCCCGTTCGGCCCGTGGCGAGGCCCGTGGGCGTCAGATAGCCGCCGTTTTCCTTGCCCGTGTGGCGGGGATTTTGTTATTTTGTAGCACATTAGGACGGTGCCCGCGTGCCCCGTCCCCATTCGCTTACCGCAAATCTCCATGAACACTACCCCCATCCTCTCCCTCCTGCTGCTCTCAGGCGTCTGCTGTGTCGCCTGTGGCGGTGGCGGCGCTCAGGCCAGCGCCGATGCCGACAGCAGCGCCGTGGCGCCCGTAGCGCCTAAGGGGCCCAAGGCCTCCGTGTCGCCGCAGACCAACACCTACGATGCCACCATCGGCGCCCACAAGTATGTCGTCAGCATGGTCCGCAGCGTCGATAGCATAGCCCCGACCGTAGATGACGACTTCGACCAGCGCTACTACGACAACCTTGTGGCCGTCACCATCAGCCGCGACGGCCAGCCGGTCTTCACCCACACCTTTGGCAAGGACACCTTTGCCGACTATCTCGACGACGGGCAGAAACAGAGCATGGTACTGCTGGGCATGGCCTATGACGACGAACTCTCCGGCGCCTCGTCCCTGGTGCTGACGGCGCAGGTGGGCGAGCCCTGTGTGGGCGAAGGTCCCGCCTTCCTCGTCAGGGTGCCCGTGGGCAGCCAGACCTTCCGCATAGAGCGCGACACGCGCAATGCTGCCGATGTGGACGGCTACGAAGCCGAGGCCGACAGCACAGAGCAGTGAAGACAGCATCCGCGAAACCAAAGAATAAACCATAACTCCCTATGAAGAAATTTCTTGTGGCCGTAGCCTGCGTGTGCGCGGCCTTCATGTGCCCGCCAGCAAGCACGGCGGCACCTGCCGGCGACGGTGCCGGCGTCAGCCTTGACGATGTGGTGGGCGGCCGCTACTATGGCCAGCGTATAGCCGGCGTGCGCCCCCTGGCCGACGGCGAGAGCTATGCCCGCATATCGCCCGACGGCAAGAAAATTGTGCGCCACTCCTTCCGCACCGGGCGCGAGACGGGCGTCCTCTTCGACGCCACCGCTACGCGCGGCGATGTCAAGGTGAACGGCGTCGAGGGCTATATCATGTCGCCCGACGAGAGCCGTATCCTCATCCAGACCAAGACGCGCTATATCTACCGCCGCTCGTTCACGGCCGAGTATTTCATCTATGACGTGAAGAACAACC
>CAMGHE010000181.1 GCA_946055775.1 uncultured Bacteroidales bacterium | reverse complement strand
AATGGCTTCGACTGCCGTCAAATTCCCTCATCCCTGCATAGCTGAGTAGTTACGTAAGTGCGGCATGTCGTTAAACTTTCCTAAACTTTCGTTGTCGATACGCCGACCCCCGATTTGTATAAATCACGGATTGGGGCGATTTTTGGCACGGCGCAAATCGTGCCCTTTCAGCGAGTAGTGGCGGGGGGCTTCGGCTCAGAGTACGGTGCTGAGGCGGTCGATGAAGTCGTCCACCTCGGCGTGGGTCAGGCAGAGAGGCGGCAGCAGGCGCAGGATGTTGGTGGAGGCGGCACCGGTGAAGACGTGCTGCTCCTTGACCAAACGGGTACGCATGGCTTTGATGGGGCCATCGAAATCGACACCGACCATCAGGCCGCGGCCACGTATGTCGGTGATGCAGGGGTGGCCGGTCTGCAGGCCGCGCAGGCACTCGATGAGGTAGGCGCCCGTCTCGGCGGCGTTGTCGATGAGGTGCTCGTCTTCGATGACGTCGAGCACGGCCAGGGCTGCAGCGCAGGCCAGGTGGTTGCCGCCGAAGGTGGTGCCCAGTTGGCCAGGTGTAGCCTGGAAGTGGGGGGCGATGAGCACGGCGCCCATGGGGAAGCCGTTGGCTATGCCCTTGGCACAGGTGATGATGTCGGGGCGTATGCCCAGGTGCTGGTGGGCGAAGAAGCGGCCGCTGCGGCCGTAGCCACACTGAATCTCGTCGGCGATGAGGACGGTGCCGTGGGCCTGACACAGGCGGCTGAGGCCCTGGGCAAACTCGGCCGTGGCCAGACGTATGCCGCCCACGCCCTGGATGCACTCCAGGATGACGGCGGCGACGTCGCCCTTCTCCAGCTCGGTCTGGAAGGCCTCTAGGTTGTTCAACGGTAGGAACGTCACGTGGCCGCCGGCGTTGACGGGGGCCACGATGCGCGGATTGTCAGTGGCCTCGACAGCGAGCGATGTGCGGCCGTGGAAGGCGTGGCTGGCGGCAAGGATGCGGCGGCGACCGGTGTGGAACGAGGCCAGTTTGAGGGCGTTCTCGTTGGCCTCGGCGCCCGAGTTGATGAGGAACAACTGGTAGTCGTCGTAGCCGCTGGCGCGGCCCAGACGTTCGGCCAACTGCACCTGCAGGCTGTTCTCGACAGAGTTGGAGTAGAAGCCAATGCGGTTGAGCTGGCGGGTGATGGCCTCGACATAGTGGGGATGGCAGTGGCCGATGCTGATGACAGCGTGGCCGCCGTAGAGGTCGAGATATTCCTGGCCGGTGGTGTCATAGACGTGGCAGCCCTTGCCGCGGGCTATCTCCACGTCGAAGAGAGGATATACGGGATAAAGGTTCATGGCGTTGGGTGTGGTGGTGTGAGGCGGCAGCCAGCGTTGTAGGGGCCGCTGCGGTGTGTGAGGTCAGAAGGCGACGGGTTTGAGACGCAGGCCGGTGGTCTCTTCCAGTCCGAACATGAGGTTCATGTTCTGTACGGCCTGTCCGGAGGCGCCCTTGAGCAGGTTGTCGATGCAGGCGGTGACCAGGAGTTTGTCGCCGTGGCGTTCGGCATGGACCAGACACTTGTTGGTGTTGACCACCTGCTTCATGTCGATGGGGCGCTCCACATAGTGGGTGAAGGGTGCCTCGTCGTAAAACTCGTGGAAGCGTTCCTCAATCTCCTCGATGGGCGCCGTGCAGCGCACCACCTCGGTGGCGAAGATGCCGCGGGGGAAGTCGCCGCGATAGGGGATGAAGTCGATGGCACCCTGCCATGCGGGCTGCAGTTGATGGAGCGACTGCATAATCTCGGGCACGTGCTGGTGGGCGAAGGGCTTGTAGATGCTCATGTTGCCCGTGCGCCACGAGAAGTGGGTCGTGGCCGAAGGCTTGACGCCGGCGCCCGTCGAGCCCGTGATGGCGTTGACACAGACGTCGCCATCCAAGAGGCCCGCCTCGGCCAGAGGCAACAGGCCCAGCTGGATGCAGGTGGCGAAGCAGCCCGGGTTGGCCACGTGGATGGCGCTGGAGATGGCGGCGCGGTTCAGTTCGGGCAGGCCATAGACGTAGTCGTTATCGTCGGCCGCTAGACGGAAGTCTTGTGCCAGGTCAATGATGCGCACGTCGGCCGGAATGTAGTGTTCCTGCAGGAACTGTGTGCTCTTGCCATGTCCGAAGCAGAAGAAGACCACATCGACGCTGTCAAAGGGCAGTTCGGAGGTGAAGCGCAGGTCCGTCTCGCCGTAGAGGCCTTCGTGCACGTCGGTTAAGCGGTTGCCAGCGTTGCTTTCGCTGTGGACGAAGACGATGTCGGCCTCGGGGTGGTTGAGAAGCAGGCGGCACAGTTCTCCGGCGGTGTAACCGGCGCCGCCCACGATGCCAATTCTAATCATGGTGGGGTCAGTGGGAGAGGGGGAAGGAATGGTGGGGGGAGAAAATAAATAGATGAGGCCGTGACGAGCACGGCCTCGGTATGGTTAAAGGTCTATCTCCTGATGATTGCCGTAGAATACGCGCAGAGGGGTGGAGAGCACCTTGATGAAGCCTTTGGCGTCTTCGGCGGTCCAGCCTTTCTGTGTCTCGCCATATTCGCCCAGTTTCGACTTGACCAGGTCGTTCTCGCTATCTACGCCGATGGTCGAGAAACTCAGCGGGCGCAGTTCGAGGGTCACCTTACCTGTGACGTGGCGCTGCGAACTTTCCAGCATGGCCTCGATGTCGCGCATGACGGGCTCGAGATACTGGCTCTCGTGCAGGAACATGCCGTACCAGTTGGCCACCTGGTCTTTCCAATACTGCTGCC
>CAMGHE010000180.1 GCA_946055775.1 uncultured Bacteroidales bacterium | reverse complement strand
CACGCAGCCGACAATAACAAAAAATCACTACATTTGTGGGCATGAAAAAAATGCTACGCCGCATAGCCGCCGTATGGCGGTTCTACCGCGACGGCTTCCGGCAGATGACCTGGGGACGCGTGCTCTGGCTGATTATCGTAGTCAAACTGGCGGTAATCTTTCTGGTGCTGCGCCTGTTCTTCTTCCAGCCCGAACTGGGGGGTCTCTCGGCTCCCGAAAAGGCGGGCGTGGTGGGCGAACGGCTGGCTCTGCCGCCCGACAGCAGGCCATGAGGCCACAACGCAGCATGAGGCCACACCGCAGCAAAGAGAATATCTATATCTATTATAACTGGCGGCCGGGACAGGCGGGCACCGCTCACCTGCACCGTCGCACGAAAAACACTTTCCTATGTTAGCCCTACTCAACGATTCGGCAGCGAGCGCCCTGGAATGGTCGCGCCTGCAGTTTGCCCTTACCGCGTGCTACCACTGGCTCTTCGTTCCCCTCACGCTCGGCCTGGCCGTCGTCATGGGCCTGATGGAGACGGCGTGGTATCGCACGAACGACGCCTTCTGGAAACACGCCGCCCAGTTTTGGCAGAAAATCTTCGGCATCAACTTCGCCATCGGCGTAGCCACCGGCATCATCCTCGAGTTTGAATTTGGCACGAACTGGAGCAACTACTCGTGGTTCGTGGGCGACATCTTCGGTGCGCCGCTGGCCATCGAGGGCATCGTGGCCTTCTTCATGGAAGCCACGTTCATCGCCGTCATGTTCTTCGGCTGGAACAAAGTCAGCCGCGGCACCCACCTGGCCTCGACCTGGCTCACGGGCCTCGGCGCCACGCTCTCGGCCTGGTGGATTCTGGTGGCCAACTCGTGGATGCAGCACCCCGTCGGCACGACGTTCAACCCCGAGACCGTGCGCAACGAGATGACCGACTTCTTCGCCGTGGCCTTCGCCCCCGAGGCGGTGACCAAGTTCTGCCACACGGTGACGAGCGGCTGGATGACGGGCGGCGTCTTCGCCGTAGGCGTGGGCTGCTGGTTCCTGCTGCGCGGCCGCAACCGCCGGCTGGCCTTGGCCAGCGTCAAGGTGGGCAGCATCGTCGGCATCGTGGCCGCCCTGCTGGTAATGGCCACGGGCGACAAGAGCGGCATCGACATAGCCCGCACGCAGCCCATGAAACTGGCGGCGGCCGAAGGCCTGGAACGCGGCGGTCAGCAGGCCCCCTTCTCCATCATCCCGGGCATCGAGGTGCCGGGCGTACTGTCCATCCTGGCCACACACGACCTGAACGGCTACGTGCCAGGCTCACAAGACATCATCGACGGCTACACCGACAACCGCGGTGAGAAACACCTGCCCGTGGCCGAGATGATGGAGCGCGGACGCAAGGCCCGCGTGGCTCTGGGCAACTACCACCTGGCCGTCAAAGCGGGTGACGAAAAGGCCAAGAGCGAAGCAGCAGCCGTCCTGGCCGACGACGGCCGCTATCTGGGCTATGGCTACATCGAAAGCGCCGACGACCTGGTGCCGCCCACCGGACTGGTGTATTGGTCGTTCCGCGCCATGGTGGGCTGCGGCTCGCTCCTGCTGCTGGTGCTGGCCCTCGTGGCCTGGTTCGGCCGCAAGGGCACGCTGGAGAACAAGCGCTGGCTGCTGCAGGCCGGCCTGTGGAGCATTCCTCTGGTCTATATCGCCGGACAGGCGGGATGGATTGTAGCCGAAGTGGGCCGCCAGCCCTGGGCCATCCAGGACCTGCTGCCCGTGACGGCAGCCACCTCGACGCTCTCGGCCGGTGCGGTGCAGACCACGTTCTTCCTCTTCCTCATCCTCTTCACCGTCATGCTCGTGGCCGAGGTGCGCATCATGCTGCGCGCCATACGCCAGCAGCCCGATTTCACCCACTGACCTCATCCCCACCAACCCCTAACATCCTGACATTATGATAACTTACTCTTTCCTGCAACAATACTGGTGGTTCCTGGTGTCGCTGCTTGGCGGCCTGCTGGTGTTCCTGCTCTTCGTCCAGGGCGCCAACAGCATGATCTTCACCCTGGGCCGCACCGAGGACGAACGCCGCCTCATCGTCAACGCCACGGGGCGCAAATGGGAGTTTACGTTTACCACCCTCGTCACCTTCGGCGGCGCGTTCTTCGCCGCCTTCCCCCTGTTCTACAGCACGAGCTTCGGCGGCGCCTACTGGGTGTGGATGCTCATCCTGGCTTCGTTCGTGGTTCAGGCCGTGAGCTACGAGTTCCAGCGTAAGGAGGGCAACGTGCTCGGCACGGCGGTCTATCGCCGCCTGCTGGTGTTCAACGGCATCGCCGGTCCCTTCCTGCTGGGCTGCGCCGTGGCCACGTTCTTCACGGGCTCGGCCTTCGTCGTAGAGAAGGGTGTCATGGCGGGCGACGCCATGATGATACCGGCCATCAGCCGCTGGGCCAACGCCTGGCACGGTCTGGACGCTCTGTTCTGCCCATGGAACCTGGTGCTGGGCATGGCCGTCCTCTTCCTCTCGCGCGTGCTGGGTAGTCTCTACCTCATCAACAGCATCAGCGACGACGTCCTGCTGCCGCGCCTGCGCCGCCAGGTGCTGGCCGACAGCGTACCCTTCGTCATCTGCTTTGTCGCCTTCTTGGTCAACGTGCTCTGCTCGTCGGCCGTGGGCGAGGGCGCCGATGGCAATCTGACAATCATCCCGATGAAATACTGGGACAACCTCACTGCCATGCCCCTGGTGGCGCTCCTGCTCGTGGTAGGCGTGGTGATGGTGCTCGCGGGCATCGCCACCACCATCCTGCGCGCTGCCAGCCGCCGCGGTATATGGACGGCGGGCACAGGCACGGTGCTCACGGTGCTGGCCCTGCTGCTTCTTGCCGGCCTCAACGGCACGTCGTTCTACCC
>CAMGHE010000179.1 GCA_946055775.1 uncultured Bacteroidales bacterium | reverse complement strand
CGAACTGCTGCTCTCGCCCATGGGTATCTCCTTCGTATCGAAGGTGGCTCCTCCCAAGTACAAGGGTCTGATGATGGGTGGCTGGTTTGCCGCCACCGCCATCGGTAACTACCTCGTTGCCGTCATCGGCTACCTGTGGGGCGCCGTTGACCTGTGGATACTGTGGGGCATTCTCATCTGCCTCTGCCTCATCTCCGCCCTCTTCATCTTCTCCATCCTCAAGCGTCTGGAGAAGGTGTGCTGACCATCAACCTTTACTGCTGACAACCAACCACACACATCACACACACGATGAAGAAAATCAAAGCCGCCGTGGTGGGCTATGGCAACATAGGCCACTACACCCTGCAAGCGCTGCAGGCTGCGCCCGATTTTGAAATCGTAGGCATCGTGCGCCGTCGCGGCGCCGAAGACTGCCCCGAAGAACTGAAAAAGTACGCTGTCGTCAAGGACATCCGCGAACTGGAGAAGCCCGACGTGGCCATCCTCTGCACCCCCACACGCAGCGTCGAGGCCTACGCCAAGGACATCCTGGCGCTTGGCATCAACACCGTCGATAGCTTCGACATCCACACGCAGATTCCCCAGCTGCGCCGCACGCTCGGCGAAGCCGCCAAGGCCGCCGGTGCCGTGAGCATCATATCGGCCGGATGGGACCCGGGTAGCGACAGCATCGTCCGCACCCTGCTGCAGGCCATCGCACCCAAGGGCATCACCTACACCAACTTCGGACCTGGCATGTCGATGGGCCACACCGTCGCCGTCAAAGCCATCGACGGCGTCAAGGCCGCCCTCTCGATGACCATCCCCACCGGCACGGGCATACACCGCCGCATGGTATATATCGAGGTGGAAGAAGGACACAACTTTGACACCGTGGCCGCCGCCATCAAGGCCGACCCCTACTTTGCCAACGACGAGACGCACGTCATTCAGGTGCCCTGCGTCAACGACGTCATCGACATGGGCCACGGCGTCAACCTCACCCGCAAGGGTGTCAGCGGCGTGACGCAAAACCAGCTCTTCGAGTTCAACATGCGCATCAACAACCCCGCCCTCACCGGCCAGGTGCTCGTCTGCGTGGCCCGCGCCACCATGCACCGCGCCCCGGGTTGCTACACCATGATTGAGGTGCCTGTCATCGACCTCCTGCCCGGCGACCGCGAAGAGATCATCGCCCACCTGGTATAAATCCCCACTTCCGCGCCCCTCAGCGCGGCGCCATCACCCAAGGGCCTGCCCTCCCCCCAAAGGGAGCGGCAGGCCCTTCATTATTCCCCTTTGCGACGACAAAGAAAAAAGTGGGCGCACGCCTTGGGCGGGCAGATAATAATTCGTAGATTTGCGGATAGTTAGAACATAACACCCCAATAACATACAACGCTATGAAACCTACACTCTTTCTCCTCGCAGCAGGTATGGGCAGCCGTTACGGCGGCCTGAAACAGCTTGACGGTCTCGGCCCCCACGGCGAAACCATCATGGACTACTCCATCTACGACGCCATCCACGCTGGTTTTGGCAAACTGGTCTTCGTCATCCGCAAAGACTTCGAGCAGGACTTCCGCGACAAGGTGCTCAGCAAGTATGAGGGCCACATCCCCTGCGAAATCGTCTTCCAGAGCCTCGACGCTCTTCCCGAAGGCTTCACCTGCCCCGAAGGCCGCACCAAGCCCTGGGGTACGAACCACGCCGTGATGATGGGCCAGAATGTGATCAACGAGCCCTTCGCCGTAATCAACTGCGACGACTTCTACGATCGCGACGCCTTCCAGGTGATGGGCAAGTTCTTGAGCGAACTGCCCGAAGGCAGCACCGGCAAGTATGCCATGGTCGGCTTCCGCGTGGACAACACCCTCTCTGAGAGCGGCACCGTAAGCCGCGGCGTCTGCGAGTATGACGACAACCACCACCTCACCTCCGTTGTGGAGCGCACCAAGATTCAGCGCTTCGACGGCGTCGTGAAGTATCTCGACGAGAACGACGAATGGGTGGCCCTGCCCGACAACACCCCCGTGTCGATGAACTTCTGGGGCTTCACCCCCGACTACTTCGCTCACAGCAACGAGTTCTTCAAGGCCTTCCTCTCTGACGAGAAGAACATGACCAACCTCAAGAGCGAGTTCTTCATCCCCCTCATGGTGGACAAACTCATCAACGACGGCACTGCTACCTGCGAGGTGCTCGACACCACGTCCAAGTGGTTCGGCGTAACCTATCCCGAGGACCGTCCCGAGGTAGTGGCCAAGTTTGAAAAACTCGGTGCCGACGGCGTATATCCCGAAAAGATGTTCTAAGCGCCGCCCCACACCCCTCTATCCACAGCGAGGCTTCGCCCACATCCCCACAGGGATGGGCGAAGCCTCGCTTTCTTTATATCGGCATCTATTGCAGTCCGGCATAGAGCCGCAATGTGTTGTGCCGGACAGCAATGCTTCTGTTTTTCGAGTTAGATTAGGAGGTTGCGCGTCAATATGTTACATTTTGCCCCTTCCTTTCCCGCGCCTCCCGCCCCTTCCCGTCCCCTTCGGGGGCCTTTTTTGATTTGGCCCCCTCGCGGGACGTTCAGGGTCGTTCGGCTTCCCCGCCTTATCCCTTCTCCAGTTAATAAAGAATCACGTATTCCGTCCCCTATACAAATAAGCACAATTGCCAGTGTTTTACGTCCAAACGTACCAAATACCCAAATATTATCCGTTGACCAGCCACAAAATTAAAGGCAAACAACCAAAAACATACGTAATCAGCCTTATAAATTTGCGTATGTCATATTAAATCTGTACCTTTGTATAGGGATATAAACAACAAACACCCTATTCAAAACAATGGCAATACCCAAAGATATATTGGCTGTACAGAGACCAAGTAGCACCGTCGTGAAGCAGCGTGGAACACGCTTCGTTGTAG
>CAMGHE010000178.1 GCA_946055775.1 uncultured Bacteroidales bacterium | reverse complement strand
AACTTCCAATAGATGTGACGGAATTGGGAATGGTGATGGACGTCAAACCGGAACATCCCTCGAAAGCATAACTTCCAATAGATGTGACGGAATTGGGAATGGTGATGGACGTCAAACCGGAACAGTACCAGAAAGCATAACTTCTAATAGATGTGACGGAGTATTCCTCTCCCTCATAAGCGACACTCTCAGGAATGGTGATACTGCCAGAATACCTGTCTACTCCGCTCGGTGTCGAAGTGACTTTCGCAGTAGAGTTGTCAGCATCAAGGTTGTAGTAGATGCCGTCAATGAGTGTCTGTGCTACCGCCCCCAACCTGAAGAGGCAGAGGAGGAAGGTTAATAGACATAAACGTTTCATGCGCGTAGATTTATTAGGTTATTGAATTGAATACTTGAAATTGAATCCTTCGAGGAAACCTATAGCGTCAACAAGAAAGTGCAATATTACGAATAATGTTTGTGTGACTGTTGGCCTGACCGCGGCCCGACCGTTGACGGTGCGTTCAGTAGGGCAGGCGGATGCCGTCGTCGGCGATGAGGATGCGGCGGTTACGGTAGAGCGAGCCGAGGGCCTGCTTGAAGGTTTTCTTGCTCACGCCGAAGCGTTGGGCGATGACGTCGGCCGGCGTATGGTCGCTGAACGGCAGGAAGCCCCCCGCGTCGTCCAGTTCGTCCATGAGCAAGTCGGCGAAGTTGCGGAAGCGTGCTGGCCCGATTTGTCCCGGCACCACATCCAGTTTGCCGTCGTCGCGCACCATCGTCACGGCGCCCGACAGGCGGTCGCCCGCGCGCAGTGGTCGGCCATGCACCTGGTTGTCGTAGATGATGCCGTCGTGGGCATTGTCCACGACCACCTTGTAGCCCATGGGCGTGCGTTTGAGCACGAAGAGTTCGACGTCGTCGCCGCGGCGGTACATCATCGGTGTGGCGGCGAAGAGGTGCTTCTCCACGCGGCTGGTGGCCACGATGCGTCCCGAGGCACGGTCGATATAGATGAAGACGTTGTGCCATTCGTCCTGCTTCATCGGTGTGCGCTGTTCGCGGAAGGGGACGAAGAGGTCCTTCATCAGTCCCCAATCCAGGAACGCCCCGTATTCGTTGGTCCATGCCACGCGCAGGCGGGCGAACTGTCCGACGCAGGCTGCCGGTTTCTCCTGTGTGGCCACGAGGCGTCCGCTCTGGTCGTGATAGACGAAGACGTGGACGCGGTCGCCCGGCCTCATCTCGTCGCGGACGTAGGCTTTGGGCATGAGAATTTCGCCACCCTCGGTATTGTCGAGATAGGCGCCGTGGTCGGTGAAGCGCAGGATGGTAAGGTCATTCCATTTTCCGAGGTTCAGCATACTATACGTTTGTCGTGGGTTCATTGTCAGGCGTTTCGGCAGAGGCTTCGGGCGCCACATCAGCCGCGGGCGTTTCGGGCACGCTGTCGTCGCGGCGCGTCTCGCGCACCACGCGTCCGTCGGCCAGATGGATGGTGCGGTCGGTGGTCGCCGCCAGTTGTTCGTCGTGCGTGACGATGACGAAGGTCTGTCCGAACTCGCGGCGCAGGTCGAAGAAAAGTTGGTGCAGTTCGACTTTGTTGTGGCTGTCCAAACTGCCCGAGGGCTCGTCGGCCAGCACCACGTCGGGCGCGTTGACCAGGGCGCGGGCCACGGCGACGCGCTGCTTCTCGCCGCCCGAGAGCTCGGCAGGCTTGTGCGTGCGGCGGTCAGCGAGGCCCATGAAGTCGAGCAGTTCGGTGGCCCGCCTCTGCGCCTCGGCCTTGGGGCGTCGGGCGATGAGGGCCGGCAGCATCACGTTTTCGAGGGCCGAGAACTCCGGCAGCAGTTGGTGAAACTGGAAGACGAAGCCGATGTGGTCGCCGCGGAAGCGCGTCAGGCGGCGGTCGCCCATGGCCAGGACGTCAGTGCCCGCGATGCGCAGCGTGCCGCAGTCGGGGCGGCTCAGCGTGCCCATAATCTGGAGTAGGGTGGTCTTGCCGGCGCCGCTGGGCCCGACGATGCTCACCACCTCGCCCCGCCCGATGGTCAGGTCGATGCCGCCCAGCACTTCGAGCGCGCCAAAGGACTTGTGTATGTTGCTGATTTCAATCATGATGACAGAAGGAGAGAAGCGGCATGTGCCGCGAAATAGAAGCAATCGGACTGCAAACTTAACAAATTATTGTTACTTTTGCAGGCAAAAGACATTCTTTATGAAGAATTACCTTAAAGTACTTACCTATCTAATAGGCATTCACCTCATCGCTTTGCTGATGATGAGTGTGTTCCGAATCCTCTTTTTCGTTGCCGTCTGCCACGACCTGGAGCCTCAGGCCCTTGAGCAGTGGGGCATGATAGCGCAGGGCTTCGTTCACGGCCTGTGGTTTGACAATGTCATCGCCTGCTACATCCTGGCCCTGCCCTTGGTGGCCAGCGCCGTGATGGGCGTCATCGGGCGGTGGAAGCGCTGGATGGTCAATGCTTTGGGCGGATGGTTCGGCACGATGTACACCCTGGTGTTCCTCGCCGAGGCCACCAACATCCCCTATTACAACTACTTCTCCAAGCCCCTTAACGCCTCTGTGTGGAACTGGGCCGAGTATGCCACGACGACGGCCGGCATGCTCTTCGGCGAAACCTCCTACTATCTCTACATCTTCTATTTCTTCGCCTTCACCACGGCCTTCATCATGCTGCTGCGGCGCATGAACCGCAGGTTGTGGTGCCGCCTGTCGGGCACGCCCTACGTCCCCTTCAACACCGTGTGGAAGCGCCTGAAACGCCGCCTGACCAAGCGCTATGGCGCCGCCGAGGCCACCGAGGCTCAGGCTGCTGCCGCCCATATGACCGCCGCCCCGCAGCCGGCCCCCGCACCCCGATGGGTGGAGCGCGGCGTCATCGCCGTGTGCTTCGTGGCGACCGGCCTGCTCTGCTTCTTGGGCATACGCGGCCGCTTCGGCTACAATCCCATCAAGGTGTCGGCCGCCTATTTCTGCTCCTATCCCGTGCTCAACAACATGGGCATCAACCCCATGTTCTCCTTCCTGGCCACCAGCCTGGACGAACTGCGCCCCGAGCGCCAACGCCTGACGCTGATGAACGACAGCACCGCCGTCAGTCAGGTGCAGCAACTGCTGGGCCGCCAGGGCATAGAGGGCATATCGCCCATCGCCCGCCGCGTCACGCCCGAAGGGCCCATCAAGCGCCACAACGTGGTGCTGGTGCTCATGGAGTCGATGTCGGCACGCCTCATGGGTGCCTTCGGCA
>CAMGHE010000177.1 GCA_946055775.1 uncultured Bacteroidales bacterium | reverse complement strand
CCCACTATGCCAACGCCGCCAGCGACATCGAGTTCCGCATGCCCTTCGGCTTCAAGGAGGTAGAGGGCATCCACTCGCGCACCAACTTCGACCTCTCGCAGCATGCCAAGTACTCCGGCCGCAAGATAGAATACTTCGACCCCGAGACCAACGAAAGCTACACGCCGTATGTCATCGAGACCTCCATCGGCGTGGACCGCATGTTCCTCAGCGTGATGTGCCACAGCTATCAGGAAGAGAAACTTGAGAACGGCGAGACCCGCGTCGTGCTCAAACTGCCCGCAGCGCTGGCCCCCGTCAAACTGGCCATCCTGCCCCTCGTCAAGAAGGACGGACTGCCCGAGAAGGCCTACGAGATCATGAACAGCCTCAAGTTCCGCTTCAACTGCATGTACGAGGAGAAAGACTCCATCGGCAAGCGCTACCGCCGTCAGGACGCCATCGGTACGCCCTACTGCATCACCGTGGACCACGACACCCTCAACGACGGTTGTGTCACCCTGCGCGACCGCGACACGATGAAGCAGGAGCGCGTGGCTATCGCCGACCTGCCCGCCCTGCTCGAAGACAAGGTGTCGCTCACCGGTCTGCTCAAGCGCCTGCACGACGCCCTCTGATACTCAGGCCGCGGGCCGGCCGTCTGCCGCAGCAACAGCCTTGCGGCAAACGGTCAGCCCGCGGCCCCATACACCTTATTATATATATAAGTATATCCCCCAGCCCCTCCACCCCCCAGCCCCTCTCATGAAGCGTCTGTTATTTTACGCCACCCTGCTGCTCACGCTGCCCGTCCTCCTGACCTCGTGCGACGAGACCGAGGAACTCACCGATGTAGAGTACACCAACTGGGCCGAGCGCAACGACCAGGTGTTCCTCGCCACCCTGGCGCAGGCCCGCACCGCCGTGGCCGCCGCCCGGGCCCGGTATGGCGACGATTGGACCGCCCATTGCCCCTGGCGCGTGTTCCGCACCTACGCCATGGTCGATACCGTCAAGGCCAAGCCCACCGACTCCATCGCCGTCTATGTGCAGCGCGAAGGTACGGGCCGCATGACGCCCATCGCCACCGACTCGATACGCATGAACTTCCTGGGCCGCTACATCCCCAACGTCCTGAGCACCGACGAGGAGGCCCGCACGCGCGGCGAGGTCTTCGCCTACAGCGGCGTGAGCAAGGACAGCGCCAACATCTTCAGTCCCAACTATTGCAGTCCCGCCAAGTATAGGGTGAGCAACAACATCGAGGGCGTCAGCACCGCCCTGCAGCACATGCGCACCGGCGACCAGTGGCGCATCTACGTCCCCTCCGAACTGGCCTACGGCACCACCTCGTCCTACGTCCGCGCCTCGTCCATGCTCATCTACACCATCGAGCTCAAGGGCGTTTGGCGCAGCAGCACCATCAACGAGGGCTGGTAAACCGCCCACGGCCGGCGCGCCTGTTTCCCCCCCCCCCATCATTCCCCTAACTCCCATGTCCCCAACCTCCACGCACGGCCTCTGCCGCCCTGCTGCACACCCCCTGCGCCGCGTCCTGAAGCGCCTGCGGGCCGCCATGGCCCTGGCTGCCGTCATGGTCGGCCTACAGGGCTGCGACCTCATCGACGTCCATCCCTACTATACCGACTATCATGGGGTAGGGCAGGTCAACGCCAAGAACATTCAGCGCATACAGAGCGCCATGGCCGGCCGCGACAGCATGACCTTCGCCGTGCTGAGCGACACCCAGCGCTGGTACGACGAGACCCACGACGCCGTCCGCAGCATCAACGCCCGCGGCGTCGATTTCGTCATCCACTGCGGCGACCTCACCGACTTCGGTGCGACGAAGGAGTTTGAACTCATGCGCGACGAACTGCAGGGCCTCGAGGCCCCCTACGTCTGCCTCATCGGCAACCACGACCATCTGGGTAACGGCGTCTTCGTCTTCCGCTCCATGTTCGGGCCCGAAGACTTCGCCTTCGACGCCGGCGACACCCATTTCGTCGCCCTCAACACCAACGCCCTGGAGAACGACTACTCCGTGCCCATCCCCAACTTCGCCTTCATCGGCGACGACCGGGCCGCCCTGGCCCCCACCGTGCGCCGCACCGTCGTGGCCATGCACGCCATGCCCTTCACCGACCAGTTTAACGACAACGTGGCCGACATCTTCCAGGAGCGCCTGCGGCAGTACCCCGCCCTGCAGTTCTGCCTCTGCGGCCACAACCACCGCACGGTCGTGATGCAGCCCTTCGAGGATGGCATCGACTATTATCAATGCGGCGCCGCCAAGGGCCGCCAGTATCTCATCTTCACCCTGACCAGCCATGGAGACAAATACTGCGAAGTGGTGGACTACTAAGGTCCTCCTTGCCCTGCTTGCGCTGGCCACGGTACGCCCCGCCGCTGCCGCAAGCAGCCTCACCCCCGACAGCTTCAGCGCCGACAGAGTGGCCACCGACAGCCTCATGCCGCGCCCCCTTGCCGCCGACAGTATGGCGCCCTGCACCGCCGACACCGCCGGTGCCGACGCCGTCATCGCCGCCCTGCGCGACAGCATAGGCCGCCTCAACCGGACGCTGGCCAGCCGGACTGCGGCCGACGTGCCCGCCGGCCCCGACTCCATCTACCGCGTCCGCACCGGCCGCTACAACCGCTTCTGGACGCACCTCGTGCCCCGGCAGTTCTCCGTACAGTTTGCCGGCAGCATCGGCCTCTACTCCCTCGGTGTGGGATGGCATTACGGCAGTCGCGAACAGTGGGAGACCGACCTGCTCTGGGGCTATGTGCCCAAGAAGCATGGCAGCGAAAACCACCAGACGCTGACCATCAAGCAGCGCTTCATCCCCTGGGAAATCTACCTCGGCAACCACCGCCGCTGGTCCTTCTCGCCCCTCACCACAGGCGCCTTCGTCAACTATATCTATGGCGAAGGCTTCTGGAAATCAGAGCCCAGCCGCTACACCAAGGGCTACTACGGCTTCGGCACCTCCGTGCGCTTCCACGTCTTCGTCGGACAGCGCTGGGAATACCACATCCCGCGCCGCCTGCAACGCATACACCGCAGCGTCTCGTTCTACTACGAACTGAGTACCTGCGACCTCTACGTCGTCTCCGCCATCCCCAACCGGCGCGTCGGCCTGACCGACATCCTCTCGCTCTGCGCCGGCATACGCTGGGACATCTTCTGAACCCCACACTCCCCACGCCCACTCCCTGCATGAAACCCTCATGACAATTTAGAAGTCGCCAAAGTAAATGAAAATGTTCTGTCG
>CAMGHE010000176.1 GCA_946055775.1 uncultured Bacteroidales bacterium | reverse complement strand
CCTTGGCGGGCTTTCAGGTGATGAACGCCAGCCACATCAAGGCGCCGACGGCACGGGGCCTGTCGATGGGGGCGGCCTCGCACGCACTGGGTACCTCGGCGGCCATGGAGCGCGACGCCTTCGTCGGCGCCTACGCCAGTCTGGGACTCACGCTCAACGGCATACTGACCGCCCTGCTCACACCGACGGTGCTGGAGTGCATCCTGTAAACGGGCTGCGGGGAGCGTAGGGCTGCGAAGAGGTGCCGTCCATTGACGGCATTCCGTAGCAGGTTCATCGTCAAGGTGCTGATACTGCGGCGGTTTCGCGTCTATGTGTTATCCATGTTGTCGTATCATTGCCGCCCCGCAAATCTTTTACCGGACAGCAATACTTTGAAATAAAGTCCGAAGTCCTATTTATAAGGACTCCGGGATTATAATTTGTACACTTTTGAGTTTTAGCGGACAGCAATATTATCGTATAATCCTGTTGAACGACAACTTAGGCTGTTACGCACTCTCCCTCCGTCGGAGGTCGAGGAATGGCCTTCAGCCATCACCCACTTAATCCTTCAGCATGATGGCCGTATAGATGCGGCCCGAGCGGATGCCTAAGCGGCGGGCTGAGAAAAACTGGTCGAGGTGGGTGAAGGTGTCGGTGGCGCAGACGGTCAGGTGCATCAGGTCGATGCCCGCCCCGCACAGGTCGGTGGCTGCCGCGGCATGCAGGTCGATGTGCCAGCGCTCACCGTCGTGTGCCGGCATGCGGCGGGCTATCTCCGAGAGGCGGTAGCCGGCTGCGGTGAAAGCCTCGGCCACCTCGTCGCCCACTTCGAACGACGGCAGGGTGATGGCCGGGCCGAGCACGACACGGACGTCCTCGGGCCGTGTGCCGAAGGCGTCGGACATGGCGCGCAGAGTGCCACTGCCGATGCACTGTACCATGCCGCGCCATCCCGCGTGGACGGCCGCCGCACAGTGGTGCGTACTGTCGTAGAGGAGGATGGGCAGGCAGTCGGCCGTAGAGACGCCGATACAGCACTGCGGCAGCGCCGTCATCACGGCATCGACACCCTGCAGCGCCGCCGTGCGAGCCTCGTCGGTCAAGGCCAGGAGAGCCTCGTCGATGAGGCGAACCGCCGCGCCATGGGTCTGATGCGGCAGCACTAATCGCTGTGGTGCGATGTGCAGCGCCGCGCAGAGGCGTGCGCGGCAGTGGTCCACATGGTCTGGGTGGTCGCCACAGTAGTGTGTCACATTGAAGCCGTCGTAGGGAGCATCGGGAGAAAATGCCTCGCGCGTGGTGGAGAAGGCCATCACGCGCGAGTCTATAGGATATTCGATATGTGGGAAGGAACTATCGGTCATGGAATGGGGGAAATAACATTCAGAAAAAGCCTGCTGCCGCGCCGTCATTCGTCATCGTCGGCCAGCATATCCAGGTCAAACTCTTCAAGGTCGTCGTCGTCCGTAGCCTCCTGCAGGTCATCGTCGGTCCAGTCGGCGAAGTCGGCCTCCAGCACCTGCACCTCGCGGTGGCGGTGTACCAGGGTGTCTTCGGCGCCAATGGCCCGTATCTTATTGCTTTCGCTGTTCAGTTCGGTCCAAAGGATGTCTTTCAGTTCTTGAAGGCCCTGTCCCGTGACGGCAGAGATGAACACCACCTGTACGTCGGCGGGCAGTTCGGCCCTGAGCATGTCGATGAGTTCGTCGTCGAGCAGGTCGCACTTGGTCACCGCCAGCACGCGGTGCTTATCGAGCATCGCGGGATTGAAGCGGCGCAGTTCGTCCAGCAGGATATGGTATTCGCGACTGATGTGCTCCGTGTCGCCCGGCACCATGAAGAGCAGGAGCGAGTTGCGCTCTATGTGGCGCAGGAAGCGCAGACCCAGTCCGCGGCCCTCGGCGGCTCCCTCGATGATGCCCGGTATGTCGGCCATGACAAACGAGTGTCCATCGCGATGGGCCACGATGCCGAGCGAGGGCTCGAGGGTGGTGAAGGGGTAGTTGGCTATTTTCGGGCGTGCCGACGACAGCGCCGACAGCAGTGTGCTCTTTCCCGCATTGGGAAAGCCCACCAGCCCCACGTCAGCCAGCAGTTTCAGTTCGAGGATGACCATCATCTCCTGCATGGGCTCACCGGGCTGGGCATAGCGCGGCGTCTGGTTGGTCGCCGTACAAAACTGCTTGTTACCCAGTCCGCCGCGTCCGCCCTTGAGCAGCATGACCACCTGCCCATCCTCCTTGACGTCGCAGAGATATTCGCCCGTCTCGGCGTTGTAGGCCACGGTGCCTGGCGGCACGTCGATATAGCGGTCTTCGCCGTCTGCACCATGCGAGCAGCATTTGCCGCCATTGCCGCCGTGTCCGGCGAAGACGTGGCGCTCGAAGCGGAGGTGCAGCAGCGTCCAGTAGTTGTGGTTGCCACGCAGGTAGATATGTCCGCCGCGTCCGCCATCGCCGCCATCGGGCCCGCCGTTGGGCATATATTTGGCGCGGTGCAGATGCATCGAGCCGCGTCCGCCTTTGCCGGAGCGGCAATATATTTTCACATAGTCAACAAAATTGCTTTCAGCCATGACAGGTTGGGAGGGGGCAGGGAAAGAGAAAAGTTAGAAATTATTCCGCGTCGATAACGGCACAGAGGGCGTCGTTGATTTCCTGGATCTCGCCATAGCCCTTGACGGCATGACGCTTGCCCTCACCCTCGTACCATGCAGCCAGGGGGGCTGTCTGTGCGTGATAGACGTCGAGGCGCTTGCGGATGGTCTCCTCGTTGTCGTCGGCGCGTCCGGAGGTCTTACCGCGGAGCAGCAGGCGCTCCATGAGCATTTCGTCGGGCACGTCCAGTTCGAGCATGCACGTCACCTCGGTGCCACGCTCAGCGAGCATGGCCTTGAGGGCCTCGGCCTGCGGGATGGTGCGGGGGAAGCCGTCGAAGATAACCCCTTCGCAGGGCATGAGGCTGTCATAGACCTTGGCCAGGATGTCGATCATGAGCGAGTCAGGGATGAGCTGGCCGTTGTTGATATAGCCCTGGGCTGTCTTGCCCAGTTCGGTGCCGCCTTTGATTTCGGCGCGCAGCACGTCACCGGTCGAGATGTGACGAAAACCATATTTTGCGACGAGCAGGTCGCTCTGGGTGCCTTTTCCCGAGCCGGGGGCACCGAAGATTACGATATTCTTCATGGGAATGTGTTGGTTACATATGTTCTGTAAGGATTCGTAGAGTTTTGAGCCACGTGACATGGGCATCATTCGTCGATGGTGTAGATGTGTGGCAGGTTGCGCCCCTCGCCATCGTAGTCGAGGCCGTAACCCACGATGAAGTCGTTGGGAATCTCGAAGCAGCAGTAGGGCACGTCCAG
>CAMGHE010000175.1 GCA_946055775.1 uncultured Bacteroidales bacterium | reverse complement strand
CCTATAAGGCGCTTGCCACCTCGTCTTCACGCATACGCCAGGGCTATATCTCCAGTGCTCGCGGACGCACGGTCCGCGTCCGCTTGCGCGACGACCGTGCCTACCTCACCATCAAGGGTCCCTCGATGGCTGGCGGGCTGGCCCGCTACGAGTTTGAGAAGGAAATCACGATGGACGAGGGGCTGTCGCTCCTGGCCCTTTGTGAGCCCGGCGTTGTAGATAAGTGCCGCTGGCTTGTGCCCGTTGGCCGCCACACGTTCGAGGTGGACGAGTTTTTCGGTGAGAATGCCGGCCTGGTGGTCGCCGAGGTCGAGTTGGCCAGTGCCGACGAAGCCTTTGAGCGTCCCTCCTTCCTCGGTCTGGAGGTGACGGGCCTGCGCCGCTACTACAACTCGCAGTTGCGCGCCCGTCCCTACAGCCAGTGGACAGACAGCGAGAAGCGCGGGGCGGAAGAGGTATAGGGCATGAGGCATTTCGGCGGCGGCAATCTGCCGCAGAGGCCGCTGGGAGGCTACTGGGTGGCGCTAGGTGCCGCCGTCCATTGACGGTGCCCCGCCGCAGCTTCCACGCCATGGCGTCGGTTTTCATCGCCAGTCATCGCCCCATGGTGCCGTCAATGGTCGGCACCTCCTATCGAACCTGACGTTGGGTTATTTGTTGGCCTTCTTCCAAAGAATGTCAAGCATGCCCTGAGCCTCTTCGATGTCAAAGTAGTCCGGGTCGTAATATCTGTCGATGCCATACCATTCCAGTCGCTCCTTATCTTCTGCCGTCTTGCGCTTCTTGGCGTTGATCTCCAGCAGTTCGCCATATCCCCAGATGCCGCCACAGTCCTCCGGCGGACACGCGCCGCAGCCTTTATGGACGACAAACGACGGCACTTCGTTCGCATCGTACTCCCGAATGCCCTTGAGCCAAATCTTGTGACGCCAGCCATCGCCAAAGTCGTACTCGTACACCATGTCATCCTTCTTCTCCTTGAAGAACCGGGCGATGGGATAATCTTTTGTGTCGAATGCCATTGCGTGGCCATGTCCGAAGCCCATGCCTCTATCCATCTTGATATGCGCCGTATGCTCAAACACCGCACCGCCAATCTCAAAATCGTGCAGATGCGTATTGGTCCAGCCCATCACGTCATTGATGACCCACGCAAACAACGCCAGCGAAACGTTGGACGGGATTTTTATCTCTCGCCACACCGGCACCGGCGCATTAAGCAGTTTGATGCGCAGGTGCAACTCTTGACACGCTTCGCCTAAGAAACCGTTTTCAGGGAACGTAAACGGGCCGTCGTCCTCGTCGTCTTGGTCATCTTGGCTATAGAGTTCATCCTCATCCGAATTTTCTGCAATCACCTTCTGTAAGAATTTTGCCCGGGCCTCCTTAGTATCGTCATCCTCGTCTGCCATAAATTCTTCGAAATCGACATCCTCCGATTCTATGTTGCCGTCTTTAGCACGCTGCGCTAACTTGTCTATATTCACCCCCAAATACGCGCCCATGGCCATCAGCTGGTCAAAAGACCGGATGTCTAAGGTGTCCAGTATTTGCTGCATATCGTTCGGAAGTTCGTTGTAGAATTTGCGAAAATCTTTATCCATAATGTTTGATGTTGTTGCCGTATAAATTAAGGCGTTCCCACGCGGGGTACAGGAAATAGTTTGGCATTTCCTTGCATTCCGCAGAAATTTTTGTATCTTTGTATTCGGGCCTGCTTGATACGCTGAAAAAAACTGAATGAGGAAACGGGGAAGGAACAGGATAAGATGCCAACGCATCGCCATGTGAAACGAAGAACGCGCTCTGCTGCAAATCCACAGACCAAACGCTGAGCAACGCCTATGATATGGCTCGGGTGGCGGCGCACCGTCAGCCCACTCTCCCAGTCCCTGCTATTCTTTGGTGAAGACCCCCTCCTTCAGTTCGGCGGTCAGTACGCCGTTGCGCACATAGACCTTCTCGCCGCTCTTGCGGGCCGTCCAGAGCGCTTGCCCCTTCTTGCGGCGGCATATGACGCGGCGCCCGTTGTGGCAGAACACCTCGGCATAGACCGAGTCGGCGCTGAACACGAGGCCCGCCGTCTGTCCGCCGTACGACAGGATATGTCCCTGCTCCCACACGCGGATGCAGTCGTGCAGGGCGTAGCTCCAGGTGTAGCCCGCCGACGCGATGCAGCCGTGGTCGTCGCGGTCGGCACCAGTGAGGTTTTTCATCGAACTCTGGCAGGCGCCGAACGCCACCAAGGCGATAGTCAGGAGGGAGGGAACCAAACGTTTCATGAGTTGGAGATTTAGGGTGACAATCTTTCTGCCAAGGAATCTTACCGCAAAGGTAAGCGAATGATTTCACAGAAGCAAGCGTCGGCGCCTATTCTGCGTCCCTCAGGCATAGATGAGCGTGGTGAGGCTGCTGCTGTCATAGACCTCACGCGCCACATTGAGCACGTCGTCGGCCTCGAGGGCCATGATGCGCCGGCAGAGGGCCTCGGGCGAATAGATGCTGCCGTATTGGGCGAAGGTCTTTCCCAGGGCCAGGGCATAGTTTTCCGCCCCGTCGGTAGAAATCATGACCTGTCCGCAGAGCTGGCGTTTGGCCGCCAGCAGCGTGGCGGGGCGCAGGGCGCTGTCGGTCAGTCGGCGCAGTTGGGTGCGTACCAGGCGTATGCAGCGCTGCACGTCGTGGTTGTCGCAGCCGAAATAGACCGCCCACCATCCCGTGTCGGTATAGGTCGTGAGCGAGGCATCGACGGTATAGACCAGGCCCGAGCGTTCGCGCAGACTTTGGTTCAGTCGCGAGTTCATCCCCGGTCCGCCGAGCAGGTTGTTGAGCAGCATCAAGGCGTAGCGGCGGTCGTCGGTGCCGCTGTAAGTCTGTGTGCCCATGAGGACGTGCGCCTGGTGCGTGTCGCGGTGGCGGCGTTCCAGGCGTTCCGTGCGTAGCAGGGGCGGCGGTGTCGAGGCCGTCAGCACGGGCTGCGGGGTCACGCCGCTCCACAGGCGTTGCAGCACGCGCTCCACCTGCGCTGCCGTGATGCCGCCCGAGGCGTAGAAGACGGCGTTCGACGCGCGATAGTGCATCGTAGTGAAGCGCAGGGCATCGGCCGTGGTGTAGGAGCGCAGGCGGTCGGCATCGCCAAGGATGTCGCGGCCGAGGGCGTGGCTGCCGTAGAGCAGTTGTTCAAACTCGTCGAAGATGAGTTCGGAGGGCGAGTCCTTGAAACTCTCTATCTCGTCGCAGATGACCTCCACCTCGCGGTCAATCTCGTGTTGTGGGAAGGTGCTGTGAAAGACGATGTCCGTCAGCAAGTCGGCCGCCCGGGCAAAGTGCTCGCGCAGGACGGTGGCATAATAGACCGTCTCCTGCTTGTTGGTATAGGCGTTCAGTTCGCCGCCGT
>CAMGHE010000174.1 GCA_946055775.1 uncultured Bacteroidales bacterium | reverse complement strand
AATGGCTTCGACTGCCGTCAAATTCCCTCATCCCTGCATAGCTGAGTAGTTACCGAAAACCCGCGCACCGTTAATTTTCCCTAAAGTTTCAGGGCGGCAAACCGGGCGATGACAGGAAACTCGCGTGCAAAACGTGAAGCGCCTGCACCGCGTGATGTATATTATGGGGGTCGTTAGGGGGCGCCCGATAGAAGGCGGGTGTACCAACATAGGCTTGCCGTGTGCGACCATCCACGTTGTCCTGGTCAGCCTTCTTGCCCGTGTTGCCATGCATTATTCCAGGGCGACTACATAGACGCCTTTTACAACCATCCAAGTTAACCTTGTGGTTAGGCTACCCATGCTTTCCGCCCCGCGCACCGACCTTCAGCAACAAAACGGGCGGGATTTATTTACCTCCAATACTGTCGCAAACGAGTTATAAGACCTGCGCCAGCCTCAAAGTTCGTTAAAACCACTGTTTTGACCATGGTTTTTCAGATTTACCCCCCCCATTGGTCCAAAATTTCATATTATCTTTGCGGTGTCGTAGGCGGACATCCTGCCGCAGACGATGCTTAATAGTTTTCGTTTTCTTTCATCTTCGCTGTCAAGTGTGACAGCAAGGGCTTCCGCGACGGCGGGAGCCTTTTTTGTTTTAGGGGTGCACTATCTACAAGTCTATTTTCTTTTAGGATGCACTCTCCTGTCTCAACCCCAATGGATGGTGTGAGCCATTAGCCGAGGGTTGCTGCCTCTTGACGTATGGGCACAAAAAAAGGGATACCTCTGTATCCCAACCTTGTTAACCTTAAATCTAATACTATGAAAAACACGATGCAAAATTACGGATTCGCTGGCAATATGCAAATGTATGAACCATAAAACCGTCTTATTGATATATTTTTTAAGAAAACCAGCGGCTAATTGCCAAGCGAAGATGACAAACCGCCCAAAACAACGAGCCACTGGGCACCACGACGCCCCATGGCGAACGGGGAGAGATAAAAAGATAGGGCGGCATGACTGGGCCGTTTTGGCGAAATTTATCTACCTTTGCCAGTGGTTTGGCCAAAGTTTGTGTGCCAGACGATGGGCTGGGCCGCACCCTATATATAAATGGCGCCCTATATATAATATGTATCATCCCGACCCTCACATCCCTCACGGCATAGTGCGGCTGGCGGTGCTGCTGTGCATGGCAGTGACGTCGGCCGTGGGCCTGCGTGCGCAGCAGGACCCAGCCTTCCAGCAGTATTGGCAGATAGAGACGCAGTTTAACCCCGCCGCAGCGGGCCGCCTGCCACAGTTGCAGGTGAGGGGCGCCTATCAACAGCACGCCTCGGGCTTCGACGATGCGGGCAGCACCATGTTTGCCGGAGCCGACATGGCCTTTCGCATTGGTCACACGCTGCACGGCGTGGGCGCTGTGTTTCAGAGCGACCAGATTGGCCTCTTCGCCCACCAGCGCTTCTCGGTGCAGTATGCCTACCACTGGCGCCTGCTGGGCGGCACGCTGAGCATCGGTGCCGAAGCCGATATGCTCAACGAGAAGGTGGACGGCGCAAAGGCCGACCCGGGCGATGCCAACGACCCCGCCATCCCGTCGTCGGAAGTGAGCGGGTCGAAGTTTGATGCCTCGGCGGGCCTATGGTTCACCCACCGCCGGTGGTACGCGGGCATCAGCGTGCAGCACCTGACGGCACCGACGGTGCTACTGGGCGCCACACACGAGATTGAGGTGAAACAGACGTATAATTTTACCGCCGGATACAATATACGCACGAATAATCCGTTATTTACCATAGTCCCCTCGGCCATGTTGCGCTACGACGGCACCGAACTGCGCACGGACGTGACGGCCCGCCTCATCTACCAGCGCGACAAAAAGCGGCTGTACGGCGGCGCCAACTTCAGCGCAGGGCACAGCGTCGCCCTCTTCGTCGGCGGCGACTTCCACGGCATCGACCTGTGCTACTCCTACGAGGCCAACACCGCCGGCATCGGCATGCAGAGCGGACAGCACGAAATCACGCTGTGCTACCGCATGGACCTGGACCTGGGCAAGAAGGGGCGCAACCGCCACAAGAGCGTGCGCTACCTCTGACCAGCACTTCCCTCACCACCCTACCCCCACCCCAACGTAAAACACGCATCATGACGCATACCCACTCCCCCCTCATCAAGAGAATGGCCGCAGGCCTGCTGCGCGCCTCCCTGCTCGTCACGGCCATCATGACCCTCAGCGCATGCTTCGGCGGCGGACGCAGCATGTCCACCGGCGGCGAAGTGACGGGCTCGCGCTCGGCAGCCTTCCGCGAACCGGTGCCCTACGGCATGGTCGAAGTAAAACGCGGCTACCTGCGCGCCGGTCTGGCCGACAACGACTCGCTCTGGGGCATTCTCAACCCGCAGAAAGACATCTCGGTGGACGGCTTCTGGATGGACCAGACAGAGGTGACCAACTCAATGTACCGGCAGTTTGTGGAATGGGTGCGCGACAGCATCATCCGCGAACGTCTTGCCGACCCGCAGTATGGCGGCGACGAGACGTATAAAATCACCACCGACAAGTATGGCGATCCCGTCACGCCTCACCTCAACTGGGCCAAGCCCATCCCCTGGCGCAAGCCTGACGAGCAGCAGGCGCTGGCCATACAGAGCGTCTATACCACCCACCCCATCGACGGCACCGTGATGCTCGACGAGCGACAACTGATTTACCGCTACGAGACGTTCGACTACGAGAAGGCGGCCCTGCGCAAGTACCGCCTGGACCCCCGCGAGCGCAACCTCAACACCGACAACCCTACCGACCCGGACGAGGTGGTGATGATATCCAAAGACACAGCCTACGTCGATGACAACGGCGAGATTGTGCGGCAGACCATCGAACGCCCGCTCTCCTCGCTCTACGACTTTCTCAACACCTACATCGTCCGCGTCTATCCCGACACCACATGCTGGGTGAACGACTTCCCCAACGCCCACAACGAGGCATACATGAAACTCTACTTCTCGGCACCTGCCTATAACGACTACCCCGTCGTGGGCGTCACCTGGGAACAGGCGGAGGCATTCTGCGCCTGGCGCACCAACTACCTGCTGCGCGGCATGGGGCCGCAGGCGCGCTACATCCAGCGCTACCGCCTGCCGACGGAGATAGAATGGGAGTATGCCGCACGCGGCAAAGAGGGCAACATCTTCCCCTGGCAGGGCATGGAGTCGAAGAGCGACAAGGGCTGCTTCTACGCCAACTTCAAGCCGGACAAGGGCAACTACACCGAGGACGGCAACCTCATCACCTCGAAGGTGGGCATCTACGGCGCCAACTCTAACGGACTCTACGACATGGCGGGCAACGTGGCCGAATGGACGAGCACAGTCTTCACCGAGTCGGGCGTCGATGCCATGTCCGACCTCAACCCCGAACTGCGCTACG
>CAMGHE010000173.1 GCA_946055775.1 uncultured Bacteroidales bacterium | reverse complement strand
AAACGCAACGACATGACGTGCAAATTAATATCGGAAAACAGACGTTGAAATTGGGGTAGGGAGGTAAACTGGCCTTACGAGCCATTGGTTTCATGCGCATGGAAGCCGGTTGACATTGGATTGTAAGAGTGTATGTCCTTAAATTTACCTTACGGCGAGACCGGCCACATTGCCGGTCTGCTCCCAGGCCACGTCCGTCCATGTATCCGAGGTTTCAGACTGTGTGTCCGTCGTCTCAGGTCGTGCACTCTCGTTTGCGTTCTGTGCCACGTCTTTGGCGCCCGTTGGTTGGACCGATACCTTTTGATACCGGACGACATATACCGTGTCGCGTTCCATGATCACGCGCTCGCGGTAGATGGTGTCGGCGATGCGCTCGCCGGCCGCTGCCATTGGCGTAGGCTTCGTCGAGGTAGGGGCGCTGCCGTAAGTCAACCAAACGCCGCAGCCACCAAGGATGAGGCCGATGAGCCAGACGGCGGCATAGCGCCATGCCGTGCGCAGAACAAAGGCTGCGCGCGACGGGGGCGGGCAACAGGCCAAAATCTCATCGCACTCGTCGGGCGTCAAGGGCGTTTCCGGGGCATCCCATGCGGCAAAGAGCGGGGCGTATTGAGCAAAAGCCTCGTCGTAGGGACCGGCATTGAAATAGTGCCGCAGCTGTTCCTCCTCGTCAGCTGTGGTCGCTCCTTCCATATAGCGTTGCAGAAGTGCTTGAATCTGTACCTTTTCCATAGTCTGTGTAATTGTTTTGCAGAACAATGTTGCTGTGTGTCATGAATGGCCCATTCTTTCAATGAAAGCCTTTCGGGCTCTGGAGAGCCGGGTGCGAACGTTGCACTCAGTGGTGCCGAGCAGTGCGGCAATCTCGCGCGTGGTCAGCCGGTCCACCTCCTTCATGTGGATGATGATGCGGTGCTGCTGCGGCAGGTCGTTCCATACGGCGCGTATTCTGAGCGCCTGCTCCTGCCGCTCCATGCTGTGCTGCGCATTGTCCGTGCTGACCACCTCCATCTCTTCTTCCAGCCTTTCTGTGCGGCGTACCGCCATGCTTCGGAGCATGTTCAGGCAGAGGTTGCGGCAGACGCTGACGGCCAGGTTGCGAAAGTGCGACGTGGAGGCGATGCGCTCCCTGACGGCCCATAGTTTGAGCAGCGTGTCCTGCACGGCGTCTTCGGCATCGTCCATGCTCGGGAGCAACGACAGGGCTATCGCGAGCAACTGAGGACGCATGTGCGAGGCCTCGCTCTCAAAACGGCTTTTGCCAAAACCATGCGTCATCATAAACCGTGATTCCAATGTGTACCTTTTCTCCTTCAGGAGCCAGCGTATAGTATGCGGCATTGTGCTCCGACTCTATGCCCGGGGCGTTGTCGAGATAGCCACTCATATAGTATAGGTTTTTGGCCATGTAGTGGTCCAGGTAGTCTTCCTTGTTGACCTTCTCTTGGTGGTTCCAGTTGGCCTCCTTGTTCAGCAGCAGCGGCCGTCCGTCTTTCATCCTCTGCCTTATTTCGCCGGGGTGCAGCAAGAGGCCGTTCTCGTCCGTCACGTAGGCCGCCATGCTGGCGTCCATCATCACCCATTTCCCGAGGTCAAAACTCCACACGGCGGTGACCACCGTGGCATCAGTGTCGTCGGGGTAGTACTTGGACTGGCAAGTGATAAAGCGTGCCGGCCAGCCCAGCGCTTGGTACAGTTCGCTCAGGACGATGGCGATGCCGCGGGCGTTCATGCCGTCACGTCCCGCCCGCTGAAATCCCTCAACCAGAGGGATGGCGCTACGCCGTGTATGGGGCATAAAGTCGCCCCGGTGCTTGATGCGGTCGTGCACCCAGAACATGACGTTCTTCAGGCGGTCCGTCTCGCTGCCGGCCCCGGCGATGTGGTCGGTCTGGAAATACGCGCGGATGAGCTGCAACGTGCTGTCGTGAGCCTCCGGGAAACGCATGCTCAGCGGTGCGGTGGCATGGCGGTACATGGCGCCTGTGTCGTAGGCCGGCGACTGCCTGATTATTTTCAGAAAGTTGGCATTGGCGCGCATTTTTCCTATGATGTCAGCGAAGGTATGGTCCGTCTTCAGTGCAGTGAAGGCGGTGTCGGTGGTGATTTGCCGGTAATAGGGGAAGCCGTTGGCCGCGAGCATTTCCAGCGTCTGCAGCGCCTCTTTTTTCATGCCCCGTCGGGTCAGTACGGAGGCCAGGCTGCGGGTAATCCTGCTCTTGTTCACCGAGGCCATGTCGTAACGCTTGTGCCCGTTCATCTTCCGCACGGCCGTCAAGGCGCGGAGAAGCAGAGCCTTGTCAATCTGCGACACGTCGGTGACGGAGGGCAGAAAGTCGGCATTGCTCGACGCCATGACACTGCCCGTGACGCGACAGCGCTTGACCAGCGGACAGTTCTCCACGCTGCCAAAGACAATAGGGAAGCAGAAGCCCGAGAAGGTGATGTCTGAGAGGCGCGGGCAGTTTGAGGCTATCGGCGGACCGCCCGCCGTCAGCACCACGCCGCCAAACTCGATACGGCGCAGGTTGGGGCAGGCGTCGCAAAACCAGCCGTCGGCATGCCACAGCGTGCCGTCGATGACGATTTCCTCCAGTCCCGTCACATCCTGAAATACATGGTAAGGCAGAAACTGCACGTCATGCAGGCGGAGCGTACGCAGGCTGCCGCAGTGGCGGAAGCAATCGCCCTCCAGTGTAAGGAGAAAGCGTGGAAAGTCCACCCGCGTCAGGCTGTCGCAGCGGTTGAAGGCCCAGCCTTGCACCACGACGCTGTCCGGCAGGCTGATGCTCCGCAGGGCGGAAAGCTCGAAAGCGCCTGTGCCGATGGTGTCCATGCGCTCGGGCAGCAAGACCTGCTCCAGCCCACAGTGGCCAAAGACGAAGGGCGGGAGGGTGAGCGGACCACCCTGCACCCATACGCTGTCGTTCTTCAAGATATAAGGCTCGCCGCCGCGGACGAAGGTGGCGCGGCGCAGGTCGAGCCGGCGCAGGCGGCCTTCTGTAGGCTGCTGCCGGAAATCGCTGCCGGCCATCTCGCGAAGGAAGCGCAGGTCCGTGCCGTTGAGCGCGCCCTCGACGGAAAGGTCGGTGAGGTGGTACTTCTGCTTTTGGCCTATCAGCGTGGGGAGCGTGCCGGGCGTCTGCACGATGATGCGCCGTGGCTCCCGCAGGCCGGGCGTCTGAGCCACAGCCACGGCGGGCGTGAGCAGACAGATGGCCAGGCATAGCACGAAGATGTGGCGGAGGCAATGGGATGGAGCGTGATGCAACATGGAGTAGGGGTTTTGGCTGAGGTTGAATGCGCAAAGATAATTTTTGTGCCCAAATTAACCGCAACAAAGGCAGTAGTAATTGTGGGGTGTCCTGAAAATAGGAAAATCTGTATATGCTGTTATTAGAATTGCGTGTCTCATACTTGTGTGCGTTGAA
>CAMGHE010000172.1 GCA_946055775.1 uncultured Bacteroidales bacterium | reverse complement strand
GCCCTGCAGCCCCTCATGCCCTTCATCGACGACAAGGCGCCGGGCAAACCGCGTAAAGTCAAGGCGCTGTGGATGCCCGAGGGCTACTACCTGTTCTGGACAGCACCCAAGGCGCGCACGGCCATGGACGAGGCACGTACCTACGCCATCTACCGCTTTGCCAAAGGCGAGAAAATCAACATCGACGACGCCTCGCACCTCGTGGCAACCACCGACAAGACGTTCTACGCCCTGCCCTACGAGGACGGCTCGCAGCGCTATACCTACGTCGTCACCGCCCTGGACCGTCTGAGCAACGAATCGAAGCCGGTCAAGGAGAAGGTCAAACTCTGACGCTCACGCTGACTGCGACACTTCCGAACAATTCCCCCACACGGAAAAATCCACCACACACCTCCACTCACACCACATACTCGCATGAAAGTACTGAAATTCGGCGGCAGTTCCGTCGGCACTTCACAGAACATCCTCAACGTGCGCCGCATCGTCGAGGGCACCGACCGCCCGGTCATCGTGGTGGTATCGGCGCTGGGCGGCGTCACCGACACCCTCATCCGCCTGGGCCGGATGGCCGCTGCGGCCGACAGCGGCTACCGCGCTGTGCTCGACGAGATGGTTGAGCGCCACCACCGGATGGTGGCTGAGGTCATTGCCGCCGACAAGCAGGCGGCCCTCACGGCACGTCTGGACGCGCTCTTCGACGAACTGCGCAGCATCTTGCAGGGCCTCAGCCTGCTGCAAGACCTCACGCCCAAGACGGCCGACGCCATCGTGGCCTACGGCGAACGCCTCTCGTCGCTCATCGCCGCCGCCCTCATCCCCGAGGCGCGCCACTACGACGCGCGCACCTTCATCCGCACACGCCGCCAGGGCAACGGCCACATCGTCGATTTCGACGAGACACGCCGCTTGGTGCGCGAGACGTTTGCCGAGCGCTGCCCGGTGAGCGTCGTGGGGGGCTTCATCGCCTCGGACGTGGAGACGGGACAGACCACCAACCTGGGCCGCGGCGGCTCAGACTATACCGCCGCCATCATCGCCGCCGCCCTGCGCGCCAAAGCGCTGGAGATATGGACCGACGTGGACGGATTCCTCACGGCCGACCCGCGCGTCATCCCCGAAGCCTATACCATTCCCGAACTGTCGTACAGCGAGGCTACCGAACTTTGCAACTTCGGCGCCAAGGTGGTCTATCCGCCGACCATCTTCCCCGTATGCGCCGAGAATATCCCCATCTACGTCAAGAACACGCTCAACCCCGCAGCGCCGGGCAGCGTCATCCGCCGCAACGTGGACGCCTCGGCGCGCCCCATCCGCGGCATATCGTCGGTCAACGAGATGAGTATGGTGACCGTCAGCGGTATGTCGATGGTGGGCGTCATCGGCGTGAACCGCCGCATCTTCACCACGCTCTCTGCCGGCGGCATCAGCGTGTTCATGGTGGTACAGACGGCGTCTGAGACGAGCACGTCTATCTGCATGACGCCGGCGGACGCCCGCCGTGCCTGCACGCTGCTCGACGCGGAGTTTAGCAAGGAGATTGAGGAGGGGGCCATGAACCCCACCGAACTGGTGGATGGACTGGCCACCGTGGCGGTCGTCGGCGAGCGCATGAAGCACACGCCGGGCATCGCCGGCAAACTGTTCAGCGTGCTGGGACGCAACGGCATCAGTATCTGCGCCATCGCCTTCGGCGCACTGGAGATTAACCTCTCCATCATCATCAGCCGCCAGCAACTGCGCAAGGCGCTCGACGTCCTGCACAACAGTTTCTTCCTCAGCGACTATCAGGAACTCAACCTCTTCGTCTGTGGCACGGGCACCGTGGGCGGCAGCCTGCTCCGCCAGATTGCGGCACAACGCCAGGCGCTCATGGACGAGCGCGGACTGCGCCTCAACCTCGTCGGCGTATGCGGCACGAAGCGCGCAGCCTATGCCGCTACGGGCCTCGACTTCAACACCTACCGCGAGAGCATGGCGCAGGGCGAAGAAGGGGGCATCAACCGCATGGTGGACCACATTATCGGCATGAACATCCCCAACTCGGTCTTCGTCGATTGCACCGCCAGCCCCGAGGTGGCAGCCGCCTACCAGCGTCTGCTGGACCACAACGTCTCGGTCGTGGCGGCCAACAAGATAGCGGCATCGTCGGCCTACGAAAACTACGCACGCCTCAAACACACGGCGCGCGAACGCGGCGTGAAGTACCTCTTCGAGACCAATGTGGGCGCGGGCCTGCCCATCATCCACACCATCGACGACCTGACGGCATCGGGCGACAAGATTCTGCGCATCGAGGCGGTGCTCTCGGGCACGCTCAACTATGTGTTCAACACGCTCTCGGCCGACGTCACGCTGAGCCAGGCTGTCCGCCAGGCCCGCGAACTGGGATACAGCGAGCCCGACCCGCGCATCGACCTCTCGGGCAAGGACGTCATCCGCAAACTGACCATCCTGGCGCGCGAGAGCGGCTACCGCCTCGAGACCGACCAGGTGGAGAGCCGCCTGTTCATCCCGCAGGACCTCTTCGACGGCTCGCTCGACGCTTTCTGGCAGCGCCTGCCCGAACTCGACGCGCGCTTCGAGGCCGAACGCCAACGCCTGCAGGCCGAGCACAAATGCTGGCGCTTCGTGGCACGATGGGAAGACGGCCACGCCTCGGTGGGCCTCGAGGAGATTCCCGACGGCCACCCGTTCTACGTCCTCGAGGGCTCGAACAACATCATCACCCTCACCACCGAGCGCTACCGCGAATACCCCATGCTCATCCAGGGCTATGGCGCTGGCGCAGACGTCACGGCAGCTGGTGTCTTCGCCGACATCATGCGCGTGGCCAACATCTGACCATCTTACGCCACACGCCTACCACCTCCCCTCGCTGGGGCTGTGCCGCCTCCATCACGGCAGCACAGCCCCAGCTTTTTGTTTTCGGACTATTGTGGTCTGGTAAACAGTCACAGTGGGCTACACCATAAGACATTTTCTCATGACAGACCCATAAGCGGCGTGAGGATGGCTGAAGGCCATCCCAAACCGACGCAGGCGGGTTTGCTTGTCGTCCAAAGCAGAGCGAACGAAGTAAGCGGCACCTTGGGTTGGCGCCGCCCCGCCGTCCTCGCACTGTAAGCGCAACAGCACTCAAAGGTGCATCAGAATGGCTGAGATGCAAGGCACTGAGGCAGAAGGCAAAGGGTGTGTAATAAAGAACATGACCAGGCCCGAAGCCGATAGCAACGCAGCAGATTGACCATTATGATACACCGCCTCTCCCCATAGTTGTGGACCACAAAAATATTGACCGGACAGCAACAGTCAGAAACGAGAGAAATCACTTCACGTTGTGCGCACGAGTTTTCTATCATGGCCTTATTTTTCAGCAAAAAGTTTAGGAAAGTTTAACGGTGGGCGACGTCAAAGTAACTACTCAGCTATGCTGGGATGAGGGAATTTGACGGCAGTCGAAGCCATT
>CAMGHE010000171.1 GCA_946055775.1 uncultured Bacteroidales bacterium | reverse complement strand
ATAAAAAAGAACTAAGCGATATCACATCGGTCAGTTCATGGGGAATGAGGTATCGTTTTGCCTACTTAGGCAAGTTTGTTGACGTGAAGCATCAAGCTCGACTTGATGTTCGCGGCCTTATTCTTATGGATGGTGTTGTTCTTGGCGAGCTTGTCGAGCATCTTCTGCACCTTGGGCAGCATCTCGGCGGCCTCTGCCTTCTCGGTCGTTGCACGCAGTTTGCGCACAGCGTTACGCATGGTCTTGGCGTAGTATCTGTTGTGCAGACGACGAGCAGCCGTCTGACGAATACGTTTAATAGCGGATTTGTGGTTTGCCATTTTTAGATTTTGTTTTTAGATAGTAGTCCCTAGCGGAATCGAACCGCTCTTTAGAGAATGAAAATCTCTCGTCCTAACCGATAGACGAAGGGACCGTGTCGTTTGTGGTATTGCTCATTACCCGTTGGGGCTCAATTGCGAGTGCAAAAGTAGGGGTTTCTTTTGAACCAACCAAACTTTTCTCTTATTTTTTTTGCTTTTCCTTTCTTTTTCTCTTCTCGCGCTGCTTTTTGTCCCGTAACACGGGGCATTGGGGCAGATTGTCCTACCTTTGTGGTAGCACACTTTCCATTCACCGCGCCGCGCGCTCCATACCTTATATATATAAAATAGGTATAGGGAGATACGCGGCCTACCCCCACTCCACGGCCCATGTTGGTTACCCAGCGGAGCATTGTGCTCCATACAACGCGCTACGGCGATGACGCCCTAATCTGCGAGGTTCTGGCCGAGCAGGCGGGGGTGGTGTCGCTCATGGTGCGCGTGTCGCACGCACGGCGGGCGGCGGTGCGGCACACGCTGTTTACGCCGCTGGCTCTGCTCGACCTGACGTGGGACACGCGGCAGACGGGCATCGCACGGTGCCGGGCGGCACAACTCACGGTGCCACTGCCGTCCATCGCGCGCGACCCATACAAGAGCACCATTGCCATGTTCCTGTCGGAGTTTCTGCACTATGCCGTACGGCAGGAAGCCGACCCCGCACCGCTCTTCGGCTATGTGCAGCGGTCGGTACAGTGGCTGGACACCAGCGTGCGGGGCTTTGCCAATTTCCATCTGGTGTTTTTGTTGCATGTAGTGCGCTTCCTGGGCTTTGCACCCAACCTGGAGGGCTACCGCCCGGGCTGCTGGTTCGACATGATGGCGGGACGCTTCACCCCCCTGCGCCCCGCCCATCCCCATGTACTCGAACCCGCCGAAGCGGCCCTGCTGCCCCACCTGCGACGCATGGACTTTGCCACGATGCACGTCTTCCGCTTCACGGGTGCCGAGCGGAGCCGACTGCTGGAGCGCATCAACGACTACTACCGCCTGCACATCCCCGCCTTCCCCCAACTGCGCTCGCTGGCCGTCCTGCGCCAGGTGTTCGCCTGAGCGCAGCCATGGGCATAACGTACAGATTTTGGATAGAGCAAACAAAATAAATTGGGCTATAACTCCAAAACATATTGAGTTATAGCCCAAAGAAACTACAAACTATTATTTTGTCCCCCATGCCTGCTGCAAGACATCGGTTTGCACATCGTATATTTCGCTCTGATGCGCATACTGTGGGGATATAGCATCCTCTTATCCGCGCAGTGATGCCTTGATAGCACGTCACTGGACATGCCACGACTATGCCGCGCGGCCTTATTTCTTCAAGAAATCTTGAACGATGGGCATGACCTGAGCGTCATAGTCGGCCGACGCGCCCATCATACTGCCCATACTACCCAGGTTGGCGCTGTTGAATCCGTGGTTGGCACCCTCTATCCTGTGGAGCGTGGCCGATGGGTAGAGCGCCATGGCCTTTTCCGAATTGGAGATGGGAACGATGATGTCCTTTGTACCATGAATGATACATACGGGCTTGGCAAACTGTCCGATATGCGACCACACATCAAAGTCTTTGATGCTATTGATATAATTCTCACTCATCGACATCATACCGCCGAAGTCGCCCCAACTGCCCATGCTGCCCAAACCGCTAAACATCTTCACCATTTCGGGGATATTGAATGCGGGGTAAAACAGTATCATTCCCGCAAACGCATCGGGGCACTCATCGGCCAGGAGGGCTGAGACGAGACCGCCCTGACTGCTGCCAAGAAGATAGACTTGGGTCGAATCGACATCATCCAGCGCCTTCACCGTATTGGCCACCGCCCGCAGGTCCTCCACCTCGGTAAAGACGGTCATGTCGTCGGTGGATCCATCGCTGCGGCTCTCCCCGCTCCCCCCGCAGAAATCAAAGCAATAGGCAGCATAGCCCATCTGGGCTATCTGCGCGGCATAGCCCTTCATGGCCTCGTGGGTCAGCGAACTGCTGTGCGAAAGGATGACCGCCGGTTGCTTCGTCGTTGCCTCAGGATGATAGTACATCACGCCATAAATCCTGTTGGTGTCGCGCTGACACCACAACTCCATACTATCTACGGCCCACTCCATCCCTGCCTGCATAGAATCGGTACCGACCGAGCCCTCATCGGGAGGCGTAGTGAGGCCATTGTCGTCGTCAGAACATGCGGCAAACCCAAGTGCGACCACGATGGAGGCGCACCATACAATCCGTGTAAAAAGTCTTCTCATATAAGTCTTGTGTAAAATGAAACGCTTGGCCTAAGCCATGGACAAAAGTACCGATTTTTTCCCAATCTCGCTTGAGGAGACATGAAAAAGGTGGGGGTTAACCGCCATGCACGCAGTGTGCACGCAGTGTGACCGTTTCCTGTCTGCGGTGTGTCCTAAAGGTTTGGCAAATCCTTGCTGATGCCGAGGGGTCTGACGAAATTTGCTATGAAGTTGCGCATAAACAGAGTAATCGTTCTTAGCCGCTTGGCCACCAATAAGCTACTCATCATCTACTAATTGTGCAACTATTTCATTTATACTAATTCAGAAGTGCTGATTTATCGCTACCTTCGCACCATCGTTACCACCTTAAACCTATGACTCTTCAACAACCGGAATATGTGGTGGCTCTCGCTCGCCTGTGCCATTTCGGCCGAGCTGCCGAAGCGTGTGGCGTGACACATTCTACGCTCAGTCAATGGTTCTGACGTTGGAAAAAGAACTGGGGCTGGCCTTTTTCACACGGTCGGGTCACGGCGTAAGACCAACACCATCGGGAGAGGAACACATCGTTCAAGCCCACCACATCCTCGACGAAGCTCGGCGTCTGGAAGCCTTGGCCACTGAATAGCGTAGCGGCGTGGGCCGTGTGTTTCGGTTGGGCATTCTTCCCACTATTGCGCTTTACCTGCTTCCCCGGTGTTCCCCTCGCTTTGCGCCCAAAACAAGAATCCTTACCTATTACACTTTTCTCTATGTTCAAACGTTTACTCTTTTCATTGCTGACCCTCTCGGCTCTGACCGCCTGGGCCGACCTGCCCTTCCGCAACCATCGCTACGATGGGTTCAAGGTCATCGACACAGACAGCACACAGATTGTGTTTATCGGCAACAGCATTACCAATATGCACGAATGGTGGGAAGCCTTTG
>CAMGHE010000170.1 GCA_946055775.1 uncultured Bacteroidales bacterium | reverse complement strand
TTGGCGCGGTTGCGGTCAACGGCGTGGTGCAGGCGGCGCTTGGCCACGCTGAGCAGCACCTGTACCGGTGGGCGGCTGCCGTTGGTGGCAGCGCGATAGACCATGCGTAGGGGGTAGGCCGTCATACTGTGGCTGCCGGCCGAAAACAGGGCATCGATGTCGCGTTGGCGGCAGAGGTGCTCAGCCTTGCGGAAGGTGTAGGTTTTCATGCGGCTTGGGTCGGGGGAAATGGACGAGAGGCTATAAGGCGCTTCGTGGGGGGAGCGTGCTTTATAGCCTCTCTATGGGTTCTGTGTGAATATGCTGGTGTTGTGGCTTAGGCCTTGCTGTGTTCTTCCAGGTAGAGCTCAAGTGAGCCGGTGATGGAGGGTGCCTTGACCGACGGGGCTTCCAGTTCGAGCTCGAGGCCGGCTTCTTCGATGGCTTTGGCCGTGGCTTTGCCGAAGCAGGCCAGTTTGGCCTTTGTCTCCTTGAAGTTGGGTACGTTCTTGATGAGCGACTCCACGCCGGCAGGGGTGAAGAGCACCACCATGTCAAAGTCGAAGGGCGTGTCGGCGGGCAGGTCGTTGCTCAGTGTGCGGTACATGACGCACTCGCGCACCTGCAGTTTTTTCGCTTCGGCCAGATTGTGCAGTTCGTCGCTGTGTACGTCGCTCTGCGGCACCAGATAGTTTTCGGTCTTGTGCTTGGCCATGAGGGCGATGAGGTCGGCCAGTTTGCCGCTGGTGGGGTAGAACACCTTGCGCTTGCGAAACTGCACATACTTCTGGATGTAGAGCGAGACCATCTCGGAGATGCCGAAATACTTCATGGTCTCGGGGATGGCGATGCGCATCTCCTTACACAGGGTGAAGAAGTGGTCAATGGCATGGCGCGAGTTGAACACGATGGCCGTGTGGTCAAGAATCTGTACCTTCTGCTGGCGAAACTCGCGGGCGGTAAGGCACTCCACTTTGATGAATGGATGGAAAACCAGTTGTACACCATACTTCTTCTCTATCTCGAAGTACGGCGATTTCTCAGATGTCGGTCGGGGCTGGGAAATAAGGATTTTCTTTACCATGAAGGCGTTAGTTATAGAGGTATTTTATGGCTGTCTTGCCGACAGCCCAAAACAAAGCCCGCCACAGCATCAGGGCGGGTATCACTTCGAGGGTGCAAAAGTACAAAAAATTGTGCACCCATGCGTTTCGCGAGGTGAAAAAAGTGCGATGACAGCGGTAAAACAGCATCAGTTTGCCCATGATGATGACGCCTGCGCAGTAGGCTACCTGCTGTTCGGGCATCCTGTCGGTATAGGTCATCGTCACCACAGCGGGGATGAGCAGCAGACCGGTAGCCACGATGTGGAGCAGGTAGGTCTCGGCCCAGTCGCGTCGTTGCTGTCGGGCGAAGAACACGGCGTTGACGGCGCTGTAGAGGGCGAACTTGGCCGCGTAGAACAGCGCCATGCACCCTGCCGTCACCGCCGCCAGGATATAGGGGCTGCCATTGCTGAAGATGGCTGGCATGCGGCCGGTCAGGTATTGGCAGTAGATGAGGCCCCATAGCACGCATGTCATGCCCGTCAGGGCGAGGAAGCCTCCCGCCTCGTTGCCTGTGTGCTCGCTGTCGGGCACGCTGTGGCTGTGGGCGTGGAGCATCTCGCGCAGGCGGTGAGTCAGGTAGAATCCTGAGCGCGACAGCACCACCAAGGCCAGCAGCAGGCAGGCCAGGATGGCGGCCGTCATGCCGTCGTCGTGGCGGTAGGTGTAGGGGGTGGGTGTGCCGGTATATCCTGGTCCTCCAGGCATGGCGATAGATGCCAGTGTTGGGGGCTGACCCGCTGTGCTGTCGGGCACGCCATGGCCGCTGATGACCGCTACGGTCTTCTGCCACAGGTGGCCGTCGGCACCATGTTCGGCCTGTCGTTCCGCCGGTGCGGCCAGCAGAGCGGGTGTGGCTATGCTGTCGGGGGCGGGGATGGCTGTGGTGGCGCTGTCGGGGGCGGTCAGACTGTCGGGATGGAGGGGGAAGACGGGCATGGGCGGGGTGAGAGGGGCAGGGTAGAGGGGCGTGTTGGACCGTCAGAGGGCGGCCAGCTTGCGTATGGAGGCATCCCACAGCGGGGTCTCGGCGGCCAGGCGCAGGGCCTCTTCGGGGGTGTCGGCGGCCTGCCAGATGTCGAGGTGACGGGGGTGCATGAAGTGTTCATCGACGGCGCGGTGCAGCAGGTCGAAGAGGCGGTCGTAGTAGCCTGCGGTGTTGAGCACGATGATGGGCTTGAGGTAGAGGCCCAGCTGTTTCCAGGTGATGATTTCCAGCAGTTCCTCCAGCGTGCCCACGCCGCCGGGTAGGGCGATGCAGGCGTCGCTCATGCGTGCCATGGTCTCCTTGCGGCTGTGCATGTCGGGTGTCACCACCAGGCGGCTCATGCCGCGGTGGTGCCAGCCCTGGCTCACCATAAACTCGGGGATGACGCCGATGGCCTGCCCGCCGTGGCTGAGGCAGGCATCGGCGCTGGCACCCATCAGGCCCGTGCGGCCGGCCCCGTTTACCAGGGTGTGGCCGCCTTGGGCGATGAGAGCACCCAGACGTGCCGCCGCCTCGGTATAGACGGCGGGCACGCTGCCGCTCGATGCGCTGTAGAGGGTAAGGGTCATAGGTTCAGGGGTGGGGGAGAGAGAAGGTGGAAGGCACGTGGGGTCGCGCGAGGGCTTAGAGGCCGAAGGCTTCGCGTATGCGATCGACGTAGTCCAGTTTTTCCCAGGTGAAGAGTTCCACCTGCATGCGCTTCTCGCCCTCGGGGGTGACGAAGACCTTCTCTACCACCTCGGGCGTGCGTCCCACATGGCCATAGGATGCCGTCTCTTCGTAGATAGGCTGGCGCAGGTTCAGGCGGCGGCAGATGGCGGCCGGGCGCAGGTCGAAGATGTCGGCTACGCGGCGGGCTATGTCGCCGTCGCTCATGGGCACGTGGCTACGGCCGTAGGTGTTGACATAGACCGAGATAGGCTCGGCCACGCCGATGGCATACGACAACTGGACGAGCATCTCGTCGGCCACGCCAGCAGCGACCATGTTTTTGGCGATATGGCGAGCGGCATAGGCGGCCGATCGATCGACCTTCGAGGGGTCCTTGCCCGAGAAGGCACCACCGCCGTGGGCGCCGCGGCCGCCGTAGGTATCGACGATAATCTTACGGCCCGTCAGACCGGTGTCGCCGTGGGGGCCACCGATGACGAACTTACCCGTGGGGTTGACGTAATACTTGATGTCGCCCTGCTCAAAGAGAGCCTTGATTTCCGGCGTGTGGACGCGCTCGTTCAGCACGCGGGGCATGAGGATGTGGATGACGTCTTGGCGTATGCGCTCCATCATCTGGGCGTCGGCGGCCTCCTGGCTGCCAGCCTCTTCGGCGGTGATAAACTCGTCGTGCTGCGTCGATACGACGATGGTGTCGATGCGGCGGGCGCGGCCGTTATCGTCATACTCTACTGTCACCTGACTCTTGGCGTCGGGACGCAGGTAGGTCATCTCCTTGCCCTCGCGGCGAATCTCGGCCAGCACAATCATCAGGTCGT
>CAMGHE010000169.1 GCA_946055775.1 uncultured Bacteroidales bacterium | reverse complement strand
CATTCTGACGCACCTTCGCGTGTGCGTCAAAATTTGCATTTTGACACACCCTCCTCCTATCGCTCGTCTATCGGCCTCCTCGCTCTCCCTTGAGGTGTTCTAAGGCCGCGCGGACCAGTTCGCTGCGCTCGTTGATGAGTTGCATATATTCAGAGCGGTCCCAGACGTTGTTGGCGATGAGCGCTTTGAGCATGAAGCGGAGGTCGTTGATGGTGGCTTCGCGCTCGTCGTCGTCGATGGTGATTTTCTTCTTGTCAGCCTCGGCCAGCACCTCGTCGATGAGGCTTTGGGGCACTTCAAACTTCGTGCGGTAGTCGTCGAAGGTCTTATACTTCCGTTTGAGGCTGTTGCGGTTGTTGTCGGCATAGCGCAGGACGATGTTCACCAGGATGCTGTTGCGGTTGATGGCGCGGTAGGCCTTGGTATAGGTCGTGGTGTCGAGGGGGACAAAGATGTCGGGCATGATGCCGCCGCCGCCATAGACGGTGCGGTGCTTGACGAGCGTTTGATAGACCTTGGTGCTGTCCAGGTGTATGCTGTCCAGATGCATCAGTTCGCCGCGGCGGTAGCGGTCGTTGAGGTCCTCGCTATATTCCTCTCCCTTTCCGCGGGTGTAGGGTTTCTGTATGCAGCGTCCCGAGGGGGTATAGAAGTGGGCCACGGTGAGGCGTATCATGGAGCCGTCGGGCAGGTCGATGGGGCGCTGTACGAGTCCCTTGCCGAAGGTGCGTCGTCCGATGATGGTGCCGCGGTCGTGGTCTTGCAGGGCGCCAGAGACAATCTCGGCCGCCGAGGCCGTATATTCATCGACGAGCACGACGATGCGTCCTTCGGGCATGAGGCCCTTATGTTGTACGCGAAATTCGTTGCGGTCGGTGCGTCGTCCTTGGGTGAACACCACGAGCGAGCCTTTTGGCAGAAATTCGCCCGCCACATCGACCGAGGCGCCCAGATAGCCGCCGCCGTTGATCGAGAGGTCGAGGACGAGGTCGCGCATGCCCTGAGCCTGTAGGCGTTCTATGGCAGCGCGCATCTCCGTGCCCGTGGTAGCACCGAAGCGGTCGAGGAGGATGTAGCCCGTGGTGGCATCGAGCATGTAGGCGGCATCGAGTGTGTTGGTAGGAATCTTGTCGCGCGTGATGGTGAAGGTCAGCAGTTCTTTGACGTTGCGGCGTACGATGCCCAGTCGCACCTTGGTGCCTTTGGGGCCACGCAGGCGGCGCATGATGGTGTCGCGGGGCATGTTGACGCCCGCTATGGGTTGTCCGTCAACGCTGACGATGCGGTCGCCAGCCAGGATGCCCGCGCGTTCACTTGGCCCCTTGGTGGTGGGCTGTATGACGACGAGAGTGTCTTCGAGCATATTAAACTGTACGCCGATGCCCTCGAAGTTGCCGTCGAGCGCCTCCTGGCTGGAGCGTGTGCTTTCGGCGTTGGCATAAGCCGAGTGAGGGTCGAGGGTTTTGAGCATGCCTTCGATGGCCGCTTCGGCCAGTTTGCCCTGGTCGATGGTATCGACGTAGAGTTCGGTGATGGCCAACTGTGCCAACTGCAGTTTGCGCAGCATGGTCATGTCAGGCTCTTCCTGTTGCTGGCGCAGCAACTGTGCCTGTACGTTGCTGGGTATGAAGCCGATTAAGGTGGCGATCAGGGCGGTGAGTAACGTTCTGTGCATGGGTTTTCGTTTTATGGATAAGGAGTAGGGGGCAGGGAGAATGGGTGTGAGCGTGGTCACTTCTTTTTGGGGAGGAAGTCGCTGACGTCCTTTCCGAAGTGGATGAGTTCGCGCACGACGCTTGAGGACACCGACGAGTGTTGCGGGTCGGTGATGAGGAGCACCGTCTCGATGCCGCTGAGGCGGGCGTTGATGGCAGCGATGTCGCGCTCGTATTCAAAGTCTTTCACCGAGCGCAGACCGCGCAGGATGAAGCGTGCGCCGACGCGTTCGGCCAGGTCGATGGTCAGGTCGTCGTAGGCCACGACGCGGACGCGCGGCTCGTCGGCATAGAGCGCGGCGATGACCTCGACGCGCTTTTCGGGCGGGTAGAGGGCTTTTTTCTTTTCGTTGACGCCGATGCCGATGACGATTTCATCGAACATGGCCAGTCCGCGCTCGACGATGCTGGCGTGGCCCACGGTGAAGGGGTCGAACGAGCCTGGGAAGATGGCAATCTTTTTCATGGCTGTCAAGGGGAGAGTGGGGAGGGGTGGAAAGGGAGAGAGGGCTCACTGTGCGCTGTCGTCGGCGTCGGCCAGGTCTTCTTCGACCACGAGGTTGTCGATGATGAAGTTCTGGCGCTCCATGGTGTTCTTGCCCATGTAGTATTCAAGGAGTTCCTTGACCTGGTCGCTCTTGTGTAGGCTGACGCGTTCGAGACGGATGTCGGGGCCGATGAAGTGCTTGAACTCGTCCGAGGAAATCTCGCCCAGGCCCTTGAAGCGGGTGATTTCGGGGTCGGGCCCGAGGCGTTCGATGGCGTTGAGGCGTTCCTCCTCGGTGTAGCAGTAGATGGTCTCAAACTCCGAGCGGTCCGCCGTCTTGGCTTTCTTGAGGATGGCGGCGCCGGCGCTCTTGTCGTTGACCGAGGTCAGGGCCGGGGCGGCCTTGGCGCGGACCTTCTTCTTCTTGTTGCGGACGCGGAAGAGCGGCGTCTCGAGGATATAGACGTGGCCCTTCTTGATGAGGTCGGGGAAGAACTGGAGGAAGAAGGTGATCATCAGCAGGCGGATGTGCATGCCATCGACGTCGGCATCGGTGGCGACGATGACCTTGTTGTAGCGCAGGCCGTCGAGGCCGTCCTCGATGTTGAGGGCCGCCTGGAGGAGGTTGAACTCCTCGTTTTCATAGACCACCTTCTTGGTGAGCCCGTAGCAGTTGAGCGGCTTGCCGCGCAGCGAGAAGACCGCCTGGGTGTTGACGTCGCGGCTCTTGGTGATGGAGCCGCTGGCCGAGTCGCCCTCGGTGATGAAGATGGCCGACTCCTGGCGCAGGTCGTCGTCCTCCTCCCCTTCCTTGCGCTTGCTCTTGGGGGCGGGGTCGTTGAGGTGTATGCGGCAGTCGCGGAGCTTGCGGTTGTGGAGGTTGGCCTTCTTGGCACGCTCGCGGGCCAGTTTGGTGACGCCGGCGATGGCCTTGCGCTCCTTCTCGCTCTCCTGAATCTTCTGCAAGAGGATGTCGGCCACGTCGAGGTTGCGGTGGAGGTAGTTGTCCACATTCTCCTTGACAAAGTCGCCGATAAACTTGTTGACGCTGACGCCCGAGAGCGGGAAGGGGTTGCCGTTGGTGTCCTTGTCGGGTGCCATGGTGAGCGAGCCGAGTTTGATTTTCGTCTGGCTCTCAAAGAGGGGCTCGATGACGCGTATGGCGATGGCGGCGACGAGGCCGTTGCGCACGTCCTGCACGTCGAAGTTTTTGCCGTAGTAGTCTTTGATGGCCTTGGCGATGTGCTCCTTGAAGGCGCTCTGGTGCGTGCCGCCCTGCGTGGTGTGCTGGCCGTTGACGAAGGAGTAGTATTCCTCGCCATACTGCGCCGTGTGGGTGAAGGCGATGTCGATGCCCTCGCC
>CAMGHE010000168.1 GCA_946055775.1 uncultured Bacteroidales bacterium | reverse complement strand
TAGGCCATGATGCCGTTGATGATGCCCTCCAGTTCGCGCACGCTGCTCTCCACCGTGGTGGCGATATAGGTGATGACCTCGTCGGGGAAGGAGAGGCCGTCGCGCTTTATCTTCGAGTTGAGGATGTCGCGGCGAAGCTGGATGTCCGGCCGTTCCAGTTCGGCCACCATGCCCCACTTGAAGCGGGTGAGCATGCGCTCCTCGATGCCCTCGAAGAGCGATGGCGGGCGGTCGCAGGTGATGATGAGCTGGCGGCGGTTCTGCTGCAGGTGGTTGAATATGTGGAAGAAGACCATTTGGGTCTTGGCCGTGGTAATCTCCTGGATGTCGTCGATGATGAGCACCTCGACCGACTGGTAGAAGTTGAGAAACTCGTTTGTCGTGTTGTGGATGACGGCGTCGGCATACTGCGTCTTAAACAGGTGTGCCGAGATGAAGAGGATGCGCATATCCGGGTAGAGTTCGGCTAGACGCAAGCCGATGGCGCTCACCAGGTGTGTCTTTCCCACGCCCGAGGGGCCGTAGAGGAAGAAGGGGTTGAACGTAATCTGCCCCGGTTTTTCGGCGATGGAGAGGGCTACGGCACGCGCCAAGCGGTTGCTCTCGCCTTCGATGAAGTTGTCGAAGCTGAGGCTGGGATTGAGGTTCGGGTCCAGTCGCGGCCTTTTGGGCGCCCGCATGGGGCTGTCGGTGACGGGTTCGTCGTGTCTTTTTTTCTCCTCCTGCGCCTTGCGCCACTGTGCCATGGCCTCCTCGTCGCGCCACATGAGGGTGGCCTGCTTTCCGAAGGTCAGCGCCAGCGCCTCGGCCACCACCTGGCGGTGGTTTTCGCGGATGTACTCGCCCACATACTTTGTAGGAATGCTCACCACGACGCGCCCGTCCCGGCATTCGGCCAGGGCGAGCGGCTCAAACCACCGTGTATATTCGGTGGGCGGTATGTGCTCTCGGATGTAGTCCAGACAGGCTTTCCACCTGTCTGCCGGTGTGCTTTCCATCATTGCGGTGCTTGGGAATGGTCGTGCGCATCATGCCCCGCCGTCCGTGCGGGGTCGTGGCGCCTACGTCGTGCAAAGGTGGGCTTTTTTTTTGAGGAATACAAGGGCCGGCGTTGTTGGCCATTAAGTTTTTTTTGCTAAGGGGGCAGGCTCGGGGATCGGTTCACTGCGGATCGACATTGAAGAGCACCACCACCGAGCGGAAGGTCGCTTCGGCGTGGAGCGTGGCTGCCGCCTGCAGCAGCGTCTGGCGCACCTGCTGTGGGCGCCATGCCGGCATCACCTTGAGCAGCATCTGGCGCAGGTGCAGGTTTTGCACGCGTGCCACCAGCGGTTTGTCGGGCCCCAGCAGGCAGGCGCCGAAGGCTGGGCGCAGCAGGGCAGCCAGCCGTTCGGCGGCGTGGGCGCAGAGCGTCTCGTCGCGGTGGCGCAGGCGTATCTCGATGAGGCGGCACAGCGGCGGGAACAAATACTCGCGGCGTTCGGCCATCTGGCTGGCATAGAGCGCGCTGTAGTCTGACCTCACCACCTGTTGCACCACCTCCAGATCCGGCTGGCGCGTCTGCAGCAGCACCAGCCCGCGCGTCTGGCGGCGTCCCGCACGCCCCGCCACCTGGGCCATCATCTGGTAGGCCCGCTCGAAGGCGCGGAAGTCGGGGCGGCGCAGCATCTGGTCGGCATCCAGGATGCCCACCACGCGCACCCGTTCAAAGTCGAGCCCCTTAGTGACCATCTGCGTGCCGATGAGCAGGTTGGTGTGGCCGTCGCGGAAGTCGCTGATCAGGCGGTCGTAGGCCCGCCGTGTGCGTGTGGTGTCGAGGTCCATGCGTGCCACACGCGCCTCGGGGAAGCATGCCTGTACCGCCTCCTCAATCTTCTCCGTGCCGCAGCCCATGTCGCGCAGGTGCGTGCCGCCACACTGCGGACAGGTCTCAGGCACGGCGAACGAGGTGCCGCAGTAGTGGCACACCAGGCGTCCCGTGCTCTGGTGGTGGGTCAGGGGCACGTCGCATGCCGTGCAGTGAGGCACCCAGCCGCACGCCCGGCACTCCAGCACCGGCGCATAGCCGCGGCGGTTGAGGAAGAGGATGGCCTGCTGCCCGTCGGCCAGCGCCTGCTTCACCTCCGTGATGAGGCGCGGCGAGAAGGGCGTGGGCATCATCTTCTTGCGGCGCAGTTCTTTCACATCCACCACCTCCACCACCGGCAACTGTACGCGGCCGAAGCGCTCGCTGAGCGTCACTAGGCCGTAGCGCCCCGCCTCGGTGGCGTTGTGGTAGGTCTCTATCGCCGGCGTAGCCGTGCCCAACAGCACCTTGGCCCCCGCCTGGCGCGCCAGCATGATGGCCACGTCGCGGGCGTGGTAGCAGGGCGCCGGCTCCTGCTGCTTATAACTGGTCTCGTGCTCCTCGTCCACGATGATTAGGCGCAGATTCTGGAACGGCAGGAACAGCGCCGACCGTGCGCCCAGTACCAACGGCAACGGCTGGGCCGACAGTTGACGCAGCCACAGTTCGGTGCGCAGGGCATCTGGGTAGCGTGAGTGATAGACCCCCATTTGCGCACCGAACACACGAGTCAGGCGGTCGGTGAGTTGTGTAGTCAGCGCAATTTCCGGCACGAGATAGAGCACCTGTCCGCCCTGGCGTATTACCTCGTCGATGAGGTGCGTGTAAATCTCTGTCTTGCCGCTCGATGTCACGCCGTGCAGCAGACATACGTCGTGCACCGCCCACTGGCTGTGTATCTCGTCGTGCGCCCGTTGCTGTGCCGTACTCAAGGGCGCCGGCGGTGCCGTGGTCCCCTCTGTAGAGAGTCGTGACACCTCGCAGTCGATTACCGTCACCATCTCCTTGCGGCGCAGTTCGGCCAGGGCCCCTTCGGCACCGGGGTGTATCTTCATCAGTATGTTGCGCGCGATGCGTTCGCCCGGCGCCAGAGCCAGCAGGTCCAGAAGCAGCGCTGTCTGGCGCGGACTGCGTCGCAGACTGTCGAGCGCCGCATGGGCCGCCGCCTCCGTGGCGCAGGCCGGTCCCAGCACGACATACTGCTCCACGCGGGGCCGCCATCCAGCGCTGACCTTCTCGCTGACCCGCACCGCACCATCGCGTATGAGGCGGCGCATCGTGCTGTGCAGGCCGCGCACGCCCTTCATGGCCTTGACCAGATTGTCCATGCGCATGCCCTTGTCGCCCTTGAGGCAGGCCAGCACGCGGCGGTCGAAGGGCGGCAGACTGTCGGCGTCAAAGTCGGTATTGGCTACGAGGCACACCTCGCTCTCTAAGCGTAGGCCCGCCGGTAGCGCCGCCTTCATCACCTCGCCAGGCGTACACATATAATAATAGGCCATCCATCGCCACATGTCCACCTGCTGCGGCAGCAGGATGGGCTGGTCGCTAACCAACTCCTCCACCTCCTTGAGCGTGATGCCGGCCGCCGGCGGTGTGCCCGGACAGCGCACGACGATGGCCGAGTAGCGCTTGCTCTTACCCAACGGCACCACCACATGCGAGCCCACGACGAGGCGGCCCTCCAGCGACGCCGGTACCGCATAGGTATAGACGCCGGGGACGGCCAGAGGGAGCAATACGTCAACAAGATGGGTGGACATGTGCAG
>CAMGHE010000167.1 GCA_946055775.1 uncultured Bacteroidales bacterium | reverse complement strand
ATGCTCGAAGACTGGCACGACGCCGAAGACATACGCGACGAGGCCCTCGACCTCTTCCGCCACGGCATCATCGACCTGCGTACACGTGCACAGATAGAAAGCCTCTACTGGAGCATCTCGCACGAGATAGCCGAACTGGCACACCACCAGAAGCATGTGCCCGACGAACTGCGGAAACTCGACAAGATGATGGCCGACAAGTACTTCTGCAACTTCTCGCTCTTCCAGTCGATGCCCGACGCATGGGCCCTCGACCAGCTGTTCCCCATCATGCCCATCAGCCGACTCAACGAGAAGCCCACCGTCTCGGCCACGCTGCAGGACATCACCTGCGACAGCGACGGCAAAATATCAACCTACGTCAACTACAACCAGCAGACCAGTTATCTCCCCCTCCACCGCATCCGTCAGGGCGAACGCTACTATATCGGCGTCTTCCTCGTCGGTGCCTATCAGGAGATTCTGGGTAACATGCACAACCTCTTCGGCGATACCAATGCCGTACATATCACCGTCGATGACGACGGCTATAGCATAGACAAGACCATCGATGGCGAAACCGTCGCCGACGTCCTCGAATATGTGCAGTACGACCCTAAGAGCCTCGTCCGCAGGCTCGAATCGTGGGTGAGCCGTGCCGTCAAGGAGGGACGCATCACCATCGAAGAGGGTAAGGAGTTTATCTCCAACTACCGCTCCGGCCTCTACGGCTACACCTACCTCGAGTAGCCTACATCGCCGACCAACAAGACCTATAGGAAATCCCCACAGACGCACCACGCGGCGGGATTTCCTATACGTTTTTCTTGCCGGCACACCACGCCGGACACAAGCACGACAACAGAACAACAACTTATAATACATCTCACACCATGGGTGGATTTTTTGGAACCGTGGCACTCCAAGAGTGCACAGCCGACCTCTTCTACGGCACCGACTACAACTCGCACCTCGGCACACGGCGCGGAGGCATGGCCGGATACAACAAAGATGAGAAAACTTTTACGCGCTCTATCCACAATCTGGAGAACTCGTACTTCCGCACCAAGTTTGAACCCACGCTCGACCGCTTCCGCGGATGCACGGCCGGCATCGGCGTCATCAGCGATACCGACGCGCAGCCCCTCGTCATCAACTCGCATCTGGGACGCTTCGCCATCGTCACCGTGGCCAAGATACAAAACCTCGACGAACTGGCCGCACAGCTTCTCCAGCAGAACATGCACTTCGCCGAACTCTCGTCGGGCAAGACCAACCCCACCGAACTCATCGCCCTGCTCATCATCCAGGGCAAGAACTTCGTTGAGGGCATAGAGAACGTATTCGCCCACATCAAGGGCTCCTGCTCCATGCTCCTGCTCACCGAGGACGGCATCATCGCTGCACGCGACAAGTGGGGCCGCACTCCCATCGTCATCGGCAAGAAAGACGGTGCCTGGGCCGCCACCTCAGAGAGCACGGCCTTCACCAACCTCGACTTTGAGATTGCCCACTTCGTCGGTCCGGGCGAGGTGGTGCGCCTGCGATACGATGGCATGGAGCAGATGCGTGCCCCCGAAGAACGCATGCAGATATGCTCCTTCCTTTGGGTCTATTACGGCTTCCCCACCTCCACCTACGAGGGTCGCAACGTCGAGGAGGCCCGCTATGCCAGCGGCCAACTCATGGGACAGGAAGACAGCACCCCCGTCGATTGCGTCTGCGGCATCCCCGACTCGGGCATCGGCATGGCCCTGGGCTACGCCGCCGGCATGAAGCGCCCCTACCAGCGTGCCATCAGCAAATATACGCCCACATGGCCGCGCAGTTTCACCCCCGCCAACCAGGACATGCGCTCCCTCGTGGCCAAGATGAAACTCATCGCCAACCGCGCTGTCCTCAACGGCAAGCGCGTGCTCTTCTGCGACGACAGCATCGTCCGCGGCACGCAGTTGCGCGACAATGTCAAGGTCCTCTTTGACGACGGCGCCAAGGAGGTGCACATGCGCATCGCCTGTCCGCCTCTCATCTACGGATGCCCCTTCATTGGCTTCACCTCCTCCAAGAGCGACATGGAACTCATCACCCGCCGCATCATCAAGGACTTCGAGGGCGACGAGAATGCCAACCTCGAGAAGTATGCCACCACCGACTCGCCCGAATACCAGCGCCTCGTCGAGGAGATACGCCGCCGCCTCGGCCTCACTACCCTGCGCTTCAACAAGCTTGAGCATCTGGTCCAGGCCATCGGCCTGCCCAAGTGCCGCCTCTGCACCCATTGCTTCGACGGCAGCAGTTGCTTCTGATTCCCGCGGCCACTCGTCCCTAACCACGCCGCAACGCAGACCAACATCGGGCCGGACCCTGCATGAGGAGTCCGGCCCGATGGCTTTTTAGGCAGGCCGGCGGCACCGCCGCAAAATTCGCCGCATAATACGCCGCAAAATAGACTGCAAAAAAATAGGCCGCAAAATGCCGGCGATTGAAAAAAAGTGCGTATCTTTGCACCCGACTTACCAAGGAGAGGTGCTCGAGTGGTTGAAGAGGCACGCCTGGAAAGCGTGTAGCCGGCAAAACCGGCTCGCAGGTTCGAATCCTGTTCTCTCCGCAGTAAACATTGAAAGTCATTTAGTTGCGAAAAACGTACACTAAAAGGTACAGAAAGCGCCAGATTTCCGAGGGGAATTCTGGCGCTTTCTTTGAGAGTAAGACTGCTACAATGTATGGAAACGTAGTAAACTTTTCGCTAACAAAAGGGTCGAAGTAGGTGTAAAACAACTCCAGCATGGCTATTCGCTTATGATAACCATGCTGGAGTTAATGGGAATATGTAGAAATGGATTTTTGAGAAAAGCAGACGCAGTTGCATTTTGAAAAATTTCGTGTGGGTACTACAGATTTTTCGGGGAGGCGGATTGGCCGATTGAATGTGATAGCGCCTGAAGGGCATCGGGGTGTAACCGAGGGCGCGGTATAGTTCGGCTGCGCTGTCCGTAGGATTGGAGCAGAGGCGCAGTTTTACCCGTTCGCCCAAGGCATTGTCGGCCTCGGTGGTGATGGCCTTCTGCGTGGAGAGAATGCGCTTTGTCTGGTCATACTTGACCACTGAGGGATAGCGGCCCTGTGCGCGGCCAACGCGCTCTGCCACCTTGTCATAGACCTTCGTGCCGCTCTTTTTCGTGAGTGCGTTGCGCGCCTTGGTCAGTTCCACCTCGAAGCGCTTGCGCCACTGGCGGTGCATCGACCGCTCTGTCATGGCTTTCGAGGGAGACTTGACGCGCAGGAAATAGTCGCTGCCCTCTTCATGCTCCACTTGGGCAAGGGTGATGGGGCGATTGCGGCTGTCCATGACGGTCACCGTGCGTCCGTCGGCCTTCAGTGTGCAGTCTTTGGGTCTGGTGCGGCTGACGCACAGGTAGTTGTAACCTCTTTCCTTGAGCTCCCGTCGCTCAAACATCTTCATTTTGATGCCCCCCCCCGCAACGCGGCCTCTACCGCATCATCGGCACATTGCGTTGAAACTGCGGCAGGGCGCGTGACGCCGAAGGAGGGGACATGACGAAAGTAGGAGGTGAACGCTCTGTGCCGGCGTTCACCTCCTACCTTAATATATATGGGCGCTGGCGTTTAGCAGCCGCCGGCG
>CAMGHE010000166.1 GCA_946055775.1 uncultured Bacteroidales bacterium | reverse complement strand
AGTACCCACGCGAAAATCGCCAAAACGCAACGACATGACGTGCAAACTAATATCGAAAAAACGGTGTTGAAGTTGGGCTGGGCGTACTGCGATACGCCAGCGTCTTGTCTTTTCTATAAGACACCTTGTCTCCGGAGAGGGTAGAGAAGTGGGGTGAAAGCAAGGATTTCTATGGTCAGAAAGAAAATCAACACTTTTTAGCGGCGTTGCTTGGGCGAAAAGCCGTAATTTTGCAAACAGGGCATCATGGCCCTCACGATGACAGACTAACAGCAAAGACCTATGGCAACACACAACGATGGACATGCCCGCAAGCATCTGGTGGTGCTCACGGGAGCCGGCATGAGCGCTGAGAGCGGTTTTGAAACCTTCCGCGATGCCGGTGGACTGTGGGAGCGCTATCCCGTAGAACAGGTGGCCACGCCCGAAGGCTGGCAGGCCGACCCCACCCTGGTGACGACCTTTTATAACGGTCTGCGGCGCCAGTTGGTCAGTGCCAGTCCGAACGCCGGCCACCGTGCCTTGGCGGCCATGGAGGCGCACTACCGCGTGACGGTGGTGACGCAAAACGTGGACGACCTGCACGAGCGGGCCGGTTCGACCGACGTCATCCATCTGCACGGCGAACTGATGAAAGTGTGCTCATCGCGCGACCCGGACAACCCGCGCTTCATCCGCACGCTGACGGCCGACAACGCAGAGTTGGAGCCCGGCACACGGTCGGCCGACGGCTCGCTGGAGCGCCCATGGATTGTGTGGTTTGGCGAGGCGGTGCCCAATCTGGGGCTGGCGGCCGACGCCGTGGCCCAGGCCGACGCCTTCGCCATCATCGGCTCATCGCTGAACGTCTATCCCGCCGCCGGACTGGTGCGCTACGTGCGTCCCGAGGCGCCCGTCTTCGTCATCGACCCCAAAGCCGTCCGCGTGCCCACCACGCGCCACTTCGAGATGATCAGCGATGTGGCATCGCGCGGGGTAGATACCTTGGCCGAACGCTTGGCCACCCTGTGGGCCTGACCGCAAACAGTCTGGCAGTTTCACATCCCCCTCTCCTTTCTCCTCCCCCTCTCCCTTACTTACGCTTACCCCAATGAACCTACTCTTCGACTATGGCGGCGTCCTGGTAGATCTGACCCGCCAGCGCTGCATTGATGCCTTCGCCGCCATCGGCTTCGACATACGCCCCTTCATCGGCACGTTCGTGCAGGGCGGCTTCCTGTCAAAACTGGAACGTGGCGTGATAGACGTTCACGGATTCTGCGACGAACTGCGCAGCCATTGCACCGACTACAAGCCCACCGACGACGAGATCGTCGGCGCATGGGAACTCTATCTCAATGGCGTCCCCGACGAACGTCTGGACATGCTGCTCAAGATACGCCAGCACTATCCCACGTATGTGCTGTCGAACGTCAACCCCATCCACTGGCGCCTGGCCCGCGAAAACTATTTCCGCTACAAGGGCTACACGCTGGACGACTTCTTCCGCAAGGCTTTCCTCTCCTACGAACTGGGCGTAGAGAAACCCTCGCCCGCCATCTATGAGGCTGTGGTGAAGGGCATCGGTTGCGCCCCGGGCGACATTCTCTTTTTCGACGATTGCGAGGAAAACTGCGAAGGCGCGCGCCGCTGCGGATTGCAGGCCCGTCTGGCACCGGCAGGCAGCAAGTGGCTCGAGTATTTTACGCCCGAGGGCATCTATATCCCTGAAGCCCAGTGATGGCAGGCCAGCCCTATACGCTACATCCCTATGCCGGCGGCGCGGCCAGTGTCCGCGGCTGCGTGGTGACGGTGGGATGCTTCGATGGCGTGCATTTGGGCCATCGTCACCTGCTGACCCAGGTGGTGCGGATGGCCCATAGCCAGGGGCGCGCCGCCGTGGCGATGACCTTCGACCGCCATCCGCGCGAGGTGCTTCAGAGCGGCTATCGCCCCGCTCTGCTCACCACAACGGCCGACAGGGTGACGCTGCTGGGCCGCACCGGACTGGATGCCTGTGCCGTGCTCCACTTCACTCCCGCCCTGGCCCGCCTGACGGCCGCCGCCTTCATGCGCGACATCCTGGTGCAGGGTCTCGGTGCCACCACGCTGGTGATGGGCTATGACCACCGCTTCGGGGCCGACCGCCTGACGGCCTTCGCCGACTATGCTGCGGCGGCTGCCGAGGCCGGAATAGCCATTGTGCGCGGAACACCGCTGATGATAGGCACAGAGGCCGTCAGTTCGTCGCGCATACGCCGCCTGCTGGCCGCCGGCGATGCCGCCGGGGCCGCCGCCTGTCTGGGCCGCCCCTACCGCCTGCACGGCCGTGTGGTACACGGCTGCCATGTGGGCACAGGTCTGGGCTTCCCCACAGCCAACGTCATGGCCGACGACGACCGCCTGATGGTGCCAGCGCACGGCGTCTATGCCGCATGGGCACTGACCGAAGACGGCCGGCGTCACGCGGCGATGGTGAACATCGGTGTGCGCCCCACACTGGCCGACGGCCTGCAGCCTACGACAGAGGCCCACCTCCTCGACTTTGGCAGCGACCTGTACGGCCAGCACCTGGCGCTCGACTTCGTGGCCCGTCTGCGCGACGAACGGCGCTTTGCCACACTGGCCGACCTGCGGGCCCAACTCGACAACGACGTACATACCACACGCCACGCACTAACGGCCGACACGACACCACAGACGGCCACGGGCGAGCCCAACGAAGGGCAGACCACCTGACCTCTACATTAACTCCACATCAACTCTTCACGACGCTCTCACAATATGCTCAAAGCCTTCTTGGCCTTTTTGGCATTCATCGCCTACCAATGTACGGCGGCCGCCCTGGCCTATCTCATCGATAGCGAGGCGCTGGCACAGGGCACACTGCCCAATGCCAGCGCACTGGTGACCGCCCAGACGGCCTGCGTGCCGCTGCTGGTGCTGCTGCTCTGGCTGTGCCGCATGACACAGCGCCCCCTGCCCGGCAAGGGACGCCCCCTGCCCGCCACGACGATGGCGGCAGCGCTGGCGGGCTTCGTCAGCGTGGCCTCCGGACTGAGTTTGGCGCTCACCCCGCTGAACCTGTCCGATGGCGGATCGACGGCGCTGCTGGGTAGCATGAGTCAGAGCATAGGCGGCGTACTGCTGCTGGTGGTCTTCGGACCGCTGGTGGAAGAACTGGTGTTTCGCGAAAGCATACAGCGCCTGCTCACCCCGCGCACAGGCGCCCTGTGGGCGGCAACCATAGCGGCGGCCTCGTTTGCCGCGGTGCACATGAACCTGGCACAGGGCATACCGGCCTTCCTGCTGGGCCTGGCCCTGGGATGGCTGTATGTCCTGACGGGCAACATCAAACTGTGCTACACGGCACACGTCATCAACAATGCCCTGGCCGTATGGCTCCTGTCGAGGCCCGACATCGAGGCTCAGGTGGCCACATGGCCCGCAGCAGCCATCGTGGGCGCTGGCGCGGCACTGATGGCGCTCGGCATCGTCCTGCTGCTCGCCACACGTCGCTATGCACCATGCCCGACGGCAGAAGCGTCTGACCCTATACACCCCATATCCACCTCGAAAAACTCCCAACCTGAAGCATGAAGATAGGACCCCTTGACCTGGGCCCGCGGCCGGTGCTGCTGGCACCGATGGAGGACGTGACCGACATTGGCTTCCGCCTGCTGTGCCGGCGTCTCGGTGCCTCGATGGTCTATTCGGAATTTGTCGCCGCCGATGCCTTGGTGCGCATGGTGAGCCGCAGTTTGGACAAACTGACGGTATGCCCCGAAGAGCGCCCGGTGGCCATACAGATATATGG
>CAMGHE010000165.1 GCA_946055775.1 uncultured Bacteroidales bacterium | reverse complement strand
AGCCAGAACTGGTAGAACTTGTAGGGCGTGGTGTAGCGGCGGTCGAGCCATACGTTGCCCTCCTCCGTCTTGCCAAACTTGCGGCCGTCGGCCTTGGTGATCAGCGGGCAGGTCAGGGCGAAGGCCTCGGCCTCGGCGCCCAGCGTGCGGCGGATGAGTTCGGTGCCCGTCGTGATGTTGCCCCACTGGTCAGAGCCACCCATTTGGAGGCGGCAGTTCTTCTCACGGTAGAGGTGCAGGAAGTCGTAGCCCTGAAGCAGCTGGTAGGTAAATTCGGTGAACGAGAGACCGTCGCGTGCCTCGCCGTTGAGGCGCTTCTTGACGCTGTCCTTGGCCATCATATAGTTGACGGTGATGTGCTTGCCCACCTCGCGTGCGAAGTCGAGGAAGGAGAAGTCTTTCATCCAGTCGTAGTTGTTGACCAGTTCGGCAGCGTTGGGCGCGTCCGAGTTGAAGTCGAGGAAGTGGGCCAGTTGGGCCTTGATGCAGGCCACGTTATGGCGCAGTGTCTCCTCGGTGAGCAGGTTGCGCTCGGCGCTCTTGCCCGAGGGGTCGCCGATCATGCCCGTGGCGCCGCCGACGAGCGCCAGCGGCTTATGGCCGGCGCGCTGGAAGTGGCGAAGCATCATGACGGAGCAGAGGTGTCCGATGTGGAGCGAGTCGGCCGTGGGGTCGATACCCACATAAGCCGTCACTTGTTCGCGGGCCAGCAGTTCCTCCGTGCCCGGCATCATTTGGTGGAGCATACCGCGCCACCGCAATTCTTCTACAAAGTTCATATGGTCTGTGTGTATTGTTTGTTCTGGGGGCTAGATTTTCTAGAGATTCTAGAACTTCTAGAACTTCTAGAACTTCTAGAGTTTCTATGGGTGTTTATGGTTGATTGGCGCGTCGCATGTCGGTCAGGAGGGCCAGTGCGCGGTCTTCCGCCGCCTCCATCACTTGGCGTTCGCCCGGTCCCTTGTCGTTGATGCCGCAGAGGTGGAGGATGCCGTGGATGATGACGCGGTGCAGTTCGTCGCTATAATCTTTGCCCAGCCCCTCGGCGTTGGTGCGCACGGTATCGACGCTGATGAAGAGGTCGCCGCCGATGCGGTTGGCCTCGGTGTAGTCGAAGGTGATGATGTCCGTGTAGTAGTCGTGCTGAAGGTACTGGCGGTTGACCTCGAGAATCTTCTCGTCGTCGCAGAAGATGTAGGCCACGTCGCCCACGGTCTTGCCGTAGGAGGCTGCCACGGCGCGTACCCAGCGCGTCAGTTCGCGGCGGGCGATGGCCGGCATGCGTATGTCGATGGTCTGGTAGGAAATCATGGGATAGGAGAAAAGGGGAAAGGACTTTGGGTAGGGCTGACAGCCTGTGCAGCCGGGCGTTTTCGGCCGCCGTCAGTCGAAGAGCGAGGGCTGGTAGGGCTGCGGCGCCCGCGGCTGACGTCCCAGGTGGATGTAGGCCGTCTCCGTTACTTCGCGGCCACGCGGCGTGCGCTTGAGGAAGCCCTCCTTGATGAGGAAGGGTTCATAGACCTCCTCCAGCGTGCCCGCATCCTCGCCGATGGCCGTGGCGATGGTGGTGAGGCCCACGGGGCCGCCCTTGAACTTGTCGATGATGGTGGTGAGAATCTTGTTGTCAATCTCGTCCAGTCCGTGGCGGTCGATGTTGAGCGCCTCGAGGGCGTAGCGGGCAATTTGCATGTCGATGCGTCCGTTGCCCTTGACCTGTGCGAAGTCGCGCACGCGGCGTAGCAGGGCGTTGGCGATACGCGGCGTGCCGCGTGAGCGTGAGGCAATCTCGGCCGCCGCCTCGATGCTCATCGGGACGCCCATGATGGATGCCGAGCGGTGGAGGATGGCCGAGAGCGTCTGCGTATCGTAATACTCCAGGTGCAGGTTGATGCCGAAGCGAGCGCGCAGCGGTGCCGTGAGCAGACCGCTGCGTGTGGTGGCGCCCACCAGGGTGAAGGGGTTGAGGTCAATCTGTATGGAGCGTGCTGCCGGTCCGCGGTCGATGAGGATGTCTATCTTGTAGTCCTCCATGGCCGAGTAGAGATATTCCTCTACGACGGGCGCCAGGCGGTGTATTTCGTCGATGAAGAGCACGTCGTTCGGCTCGAGGCCCGTGAGCAAGCCCGCCAGGTCGCCTGGCTTGTCGAGGACGGGTCCCGAGGTCACCTTGAACCCTACGCCGAGTTCGTTGGCGATGATGTTCGACAGCGTCGTCTTGCCCAGTCCCGGCGGTCCGTGGAGCAGCGTATGGTCCAGCGGTTCGCCGCGGTATTTGGCCGCCTCGACAAAGATGCGCAGGTTGTCCACCACCTTCTGCTGTCCGCTGAAGTCCTCGAAGGCCAGCGGTCGGAGGGCGTTTTCAAAGTCGCGGTCTGTCTTGGCCGTCGGTTGCTGTGTAGAGCGTATATCGAAAGTGTCGTCTGCCATAGTCGCAGGCAAAGTTAGCGATTTTTGTTCAGATGGGGGTCATGCCGCCCGCCTCACTGTTTCTTGCCGCCGACGATGGTGGCGCGGATGATGCGTATGTCCGTCATAGGGCGGTCGTTGGCATCGGTATCGGTCTGCTGGATGCGGTCCACGATTTTCAGCCCTTTGACCACGCGGCCGAACACCGTATATTGTCCGTCGAGGAAGGGCGTGCCGCCGTCGCGCCGGTAGGTATTCTCCATCTCCTCGGTGAAGTCGGCCGCGCCGCCCGTCATGTCCTGTACGTGCTGGCGCATTTTCTGCAGTTCAGCCGTCGAGTAGCGCTTGCCCCATACGATATAAAACTGCGATCCGCTGCTTTCGCGCTTCGGGTTCGTCTCGTCGCCCTCGCGTGCGGCCGCCACGGCGCCGCGGCAGTGGAAGAAGTAGGGCAGGCCAATCTCGATGGGCAGGGTGTAGTCTGGTCCGCCGTCGCCCAGTTTCTTGCCTGCTGGGGCGTTGCGGCTGTCGGGGTCGCCCGTCTGTATCATGAAGTCTTCGATGACGCGGTGGAAGAGCAGACCGTCGTAGTAGCCCTCGCTCACCAGTTTGAGGAAGTTGTCGCGGTGGCGTGGCGTCTCGTTGAACAGTTCGATGACAATCTGTCCCAGCGAGGTCTCCAGACATACGCGGGGACGTTTCGCCGCGATGGCGGCGGGGCATGCGGCCAGCAGGGCCAGCAGCAGAGAGAGGAGGCGGCGTTTCATGAGGGGGAGAGGGAGGGAGGTTAGGTGAGGGAGAGAGATGAGGGAACTGGCGCGTCAGGCCATGCCCTTGCTGTCGGTAAAGGCTTCGGCGTGCGTGTCATCTTTTGGCGCCGTGCTCGGGGCGTCAGGGCCGTCGGCCGCTTTATCGGGCGTGGCGGTGAGCAGTGCCTTGGCCTTGCCTTTCTCCTGCTCCTCGGGCACCTTACGGGCATAGCGCGACACGCTGAGGATGATGCCGATGTAGGCGCAGCATACCAGTGTGGAGGTGCCGCCGCGACTGATGAGCGGCAGCGGCTGCCCCGTGACGGGGGCGAGCCCCGTGGCCACCAGCACGTTTATCATGGCCTGCATCACCAGCATGATGGCCAAGCCCATGGCTAAGTAGGCTGGGAAATTGCGCTCGCAGCGGCTCGCTATGCGTCCCGCTCGCACCAGTAGGCAGATGTAGAGCACGACGACCAGCAGACCGCCCTCGATGCCCATCTCCTCGATGATGATGGCGTAGATGAAGTCGGAGAAGGCCTGCGACAAGTGGTCGCGCTCCTCCGAGTTGCCCGGCAGTTTGCCCACCACGTTGCTCGTGGCGATGGCGATGGCAGCGTGCGCCTCCTGCTTGTGGGTGCGCAGATAGA
>CAMGHE010000164.1 GCA_946055775.1 uncultured Bacteroidales bacterium | reverse complement strand
CCCAAAGCCACCGACAGCGTGGAATGCCACTACGAAGGCCGACTCATCGACGGTACCGTCTTCGACTCCTCGTACAAACGCGGACAGGCTGCCACCTTCCCCCTCAACGGCGTCATCGCAGGATGGACAGAGGGCGTGCAGCTCATGGGCGAAGGGGCCAAATACCGCTTCTTCATCCCCTACCACCTGGCCTACGGCGAACGCGGAGCAGGCGGCAGCATACCCCCCTATGCCGCACTGGTCTTTGACGTCGAACTGGTCAAGGTGCTCTGATACAACACCGCCCAACAATCCCCAACACATCGTCAACAATCTCATCAACACATAGCAATGAAAAAAATTCTGCTTGCAGCCCTCGTGGCTTCAACGGCATGCTTCACCGCATGCAACAACAACGGGCCCAAACCCAGCCTCGAAACGGCCGCCGACACCCTGGCCTATGAATTGGGTATGGCCAACTCGCCCTCGATTGACGAACTCAAACAGTACCTCTGCGCCGAACGCACGGCCAGCGACAGCGCCTTCGTAGAAGACTTCATCAAGGGTCTCGAAGACGGTCTGGCCGCAGCCAACGACAAGAAAAAGGCGGCCTACTTCGCCGGCATACAGTTTGCCACACAGATGAATGGCTACATGGCCTATGTCGAGAAGAACATCTTCGGCAAAGACTCCCTCTCACACCTGAGCACGAAATCTTTTCTTTCGGGCTTCATGATGGGCCTGCACGGCGAGCGCACACACCTCATGATCGACTCCGTACTCATCGACAAAGATAAGGCACGCCTCGAGGCCAACCGCCGCATCGAGGAGATGACGCGCGCTGCCAAGGAACGCGACAGCAAGGAGGCCATCGAGGCTGCCAAAGCCTACATGGCACAGAAGGAAAAGGAAGGCGGCTACCAGAAACTCCCCGGCGGCACACTCTATAAGGTCATCACCACTGGCGACGGCCGCAAACCGGTGGAGGGCGACGTGGTCAACATGGAGTATGAAGGCAAACTGACCAACGGCCGTGTATTCGACGCTTCGGCCACCCACAGCCAGGAAGAGAACCGAACCATCCCCATGCCCGTAGGCAACGCCATCCCCGGCTTCAACGAGGCCCTGACCAACATGCCGATGGGCTCGGAGTGGGAAATCATCATCCCCTACGACCAGGCCTACAACGACCAGGGCAACCAGGTTATCCCCGCCTTCTCCAACCTCATCTTCCGCATCAAGCTCGTCAGCTTCTACGAGCAGCCCAAACAGCAGTAAACGTAAATCGACATGAACATACGCACCATCCTCTGCATGGCTCTGGCCACCTGCGCGCTGACCGTCAGCGCACATAGCGACCGCAAGAAAAACCCCAAGAAAAAGGCACCTGCCGTGGTGGTCATACCGGCCGTACCCGCCGACTCCTTCAGCTACGCCATCGGCACGCTCCAGAGCGGTAGCCTGATGCAGTACCTCCAGCAGCGTGAGGGCATTGACAGCACACAGGTCGGCGCCGTCGTGCGCGCACTCAAAGACGCAAGCACCCTCACCGAGGCACAGGTCAAGGAACATCTGGGCTACGCCGCCGGTCTGCGCATCGCCGAGATGAACCGCACGCAGATTGTGCAGTCGCTCAACCAGTCGGCAACGGGCAAGGCCGATACCACCTATACCAACCTCGACGTCTTCACGCAGGGCCTCTGCGACGGTCTGCTGAACAAGGCTACCATGACCACCGCTCAGGCTGAGGCGCTGGCCAACCGACAGTTTGAGCACTTCAAGCAGCAACTCCAGCTCACCAACAAGGCTTGGCTTGAAGCCAACGCCAAGAACAAGGACGTCAAGACCACGGCCACGGGTCTGCAGTATCGCGTCGTCAACCAGGGTACCGGTGCCTGTGCCACCGACTCGTCCGAGGTGGAGGTACACTATGAAGGCCGCCTCATCAACGGCTCCGTCTTCGACTCGTCGTACAGCCGCAACCAGCCCGCTACCTTCCGTGCCGACCAGGTGATCAAGGGATGGACCGAGGCGCTCAAGATGATGCCCGAAGGCTCCACCTACGAGCTCTTCATCCCCTCCGAACTGGGCTACGGCGAGCGTGGCAACCAGGGCATACCGCCCTACTCCACCCTCATCTTCAAGGTCGAGGTGCTCAAGGTCAAGAGCAACCCCGCCCCCGCCAAGACCAAGTGACGGCAACACACTAATCCTTAAAAAAGCCAGGCGCTCAGTGATGGGCGCCTGGCTTTTTTAGTTGCCGCGACGAGGCGGTGCGTCAGAATCTTGCACTTTGACACTCTCTCCCCGCCTATAGAGTCAACAAAAGAAAAAAGCACTTGCGATTGCTCGTAAGTGCTTGATTCTGTGTTGTGGACCAGCTAGGGCTTGAACCTAGGACCTCCAGATTATGAGTCTGTTGCTCTAACCAACTGAGCTACAAGTCCAGTGCTCGGCTGTTGTTGCGCCATTGCATTTGCAAAGATACGATGTTTTTGCCGAATGGCGAAACTTGCGGCACTTTTTTTGCAGAAGGACTCACGGCTCTTTCATTTTTACAGAGCCAACGAGCAAGTGTGGTGTCACTCCCAACTTCAACGGTCAGCGCCAGATGTTTGTTGCCGGTTGCGCCGTTGGGAGGAGAAATAGCGCATAGAAATAGCGCACATGGGCGGGTTTTGTGCAGATTTTTGGACAAACCTTTGGGCAGGTGCGACAAAACCCGTAACTTTGCAGGCGCAAAATAGAGAGATACATCCATCCACCATGTCGATAGCCAAGACCCGCCAAAAACTTGTAGAGGTGGCCCGCGAACTCTTTGCCCGCGAAGGGCTGGAGGCCACGACGATGAACGACATTGCCGTACACTCGGGCAAAGGGCGACGCACGCTCTACACCTATTTCCGCAACAAGGAGGAAATCTATGCCGCCGTCATAGAGACCGAACTGGAGCGGCTGAGCGAGAAACTGGACGACGTGGCGGCCCTCGATGCCGAGCCCGAACAGAAGGTGCTCACCCTCATCTACACCCACCTGAGCATGATTAAGGAGACGGTGACACGCAACGGTACGCTGCGCGCTGAGTTTTTCCGCAACATCTGGCTGGTGGAGAAGGTGCGCCGCAAGTTTGACGAGTCGGAGCGCGAAGTGCTGGCCCGCATACTCACCGAGGGTGTGGCCCGCGCCAAGTTCCGCATAGAGAACGTGGCCCTCATGGCCGACATCATCCACTATGCGGTGAAGGGCCTCGAAGTGCCCTACATCTGCGACCGCCTGGGCGAGGGCCTCAGCGAGGCCGACACGCGGCCCATCGTCATGGGGCTGGTGCGCCGCGCCCTGGGCATGAGTGCCAAGATAGACTGACGGCTGGTCTGCCACACACACCAAAGGAAGACACAAACCACATATTTATAATATACACATCTGTTTATGGGATTACTTACTGGTAAAACCGCACTCGTAACGGGTGCTGCCCGTGGCATTGGCAAGGCCATTGCCCTTAAGTTTGCCGAAGAGGGCGCCAACATCGCCTTCACCGACCTGGTCATCGACGAGAACGGCGAGGCCACGAAGCAGGAAATCGAGGCCAAGGGCGTCAAGTGCATCGCCTACGCCAGCAACGCTGCCGACTTTGCCCAGACTGCCGAGGTGGTAGCCAAGGTACACGCCGACTTCGGCTCGATCGACATCCTGGTCAACAATGCCGGCATCACCAAGGACGGCCTGATGATGCGCATGACCGAGGCCCAGTGGGACGCTGTCATCGGCGTCAACCTCAAGTCGGCCTTCAACTTCATCCACGCCTGCACCCCCATCATGATGCGCCAGCGCAAGGGCTCCATCATCAACATGGCCAGCGT
>CAMGHE010000163.1 GCA_946055775.1 uncultured Bacteroidales bacterium | reverse complement strand
GCGACTTGAAGGTGGCGGCGAGTTTGTTGGTTTTCTTTTCAGACATGATTCGTTCAGTATAGGATTTGTGGGGCGCGCGGCGAAGAGCCCGTCTGCGCGCGGCCCCACTGCTTATAAGCGTGCAGCAGCCAGCAGGCGCCGGGCGATGGCCTCGGCGGCGGGGGCGACGCAGGGGGCGAAACTGGGCCAGTCGTTGAAGTCGATGATGTGCCAGCGGCCGACGGTGTCGATGATACAGTCGCCGCCATAGACGGTGTAGCCGCTCAGGCGCGCGGCGCGGTCGGCATCGGCCTTGAGGCGCTGCACATCGTAGGCGTAGCCCTGCGGCATACCGTTGAGGCGCTCCATACCATATTTGGAAAAGCCGCCGGGAGCCGTAGCAGCATAGGCGTAGAAGAAGGGGGTGCCCTCGACACCATAAAACTTGACCAGGTCGCCCTCGACGTGGGCCGACAGCAAGATGCTGCCCACGCCGCGGCGGGCATAGGCGGCCATGGCGCGGGCATAGGCGTCGGCACTGTCGATATGGCAAACGTCATCGGGATGCTGGGCACAGGCGTCGCCGCGCTTGAGCCAGTAGCGACGGCCGTCGGCAAACGAGGGCGGGGCATCGGCGGGGCCTACGGCGCACTGGGGCACGACGCTCACGCCGCCGCCCTCGAAGCGCTGCGCCAGGACGGCGCGGCTGGTGTGGAGCAAGGCCGAGGCACTGTTGACGACGGTCACGCCGCGGGCTTCCAAGCGGGCCAAGCGGGCCAGGGTCTGCGGGTCTCGGGCCATGTGAAAGACGGCGGCGGCATTGGCCTCGGCATCACTTCCCTTGGCGGTCGGCCGATCGGCCTCGCGGCACCAGCGGTCTTCGTCGGTGAGGGTCACCTGATGGCCGGCGACAGTCAGGGCGCGCGCCACAGCGGCAAAGATGGCTTCGTCGCGCTCGGCCGAACCGGGCGAGAATCGCGTGGCACGCCTTATTCCAAGGATATTCATGGCTGCGGCTGTGGGGTTTCACGCAGGAAGGCTTCGGCCTTGGCGATGTCGCCGGCGTGATCGACGTCGAGCACCTTGCTCATGGGCCAGGCATGGAGTTCCAGACCGTCCTCGACAAGGGCGCGCTGGAAGTTGCGCATACGGCTGCGGCCCTCGGCCATACAGCGGCGCAGGGTGGCGATGGCCTCGGGCTGGAGGGCATAGATGCCGCCGGAGATGTAGCGGCAGCCCTCGTTGCGGTCGTAGAAGCCAGTGATGCGCAGGTCGGCGTCGGTGCCCACATAGAGGGGCTTCTCGTCGTCGATATAGTCGGTCACGGCCATCAGTCCGCCCTGTCCCTGCCGGAAGGCACGGATATAGGCGGCAAAATCGTCCTCACGGAAGATGGTATCGACGGTGGTGAGGCAGAAGGGGGCGTCTTCGAGCCAGGGGGCCAGCACGTTGAAACTGTGCATCGAACTGGGCGTGGTCTCTACAGCCAAGCGGATGGGGGCGTGGCCGGGCTGCGCCATGAGTTGGCGCACATGGGCCTCGGTCTGGGGGTGCAGGCGGTTGACGATGATACAGATCTCGTCGGCGCCATTGGCGGTGAAGATGCGCACCAGGCGGTCTATCATCGGTTCGCCACAGAGGGACACGAGGGGCTTTGGCAGAGCCACGCCCTCGTTCATCAGGCGCGAGCCTTCGCCGGCGGCTATGATGGCATATTTCATGTTCCTATATATTACTATGCGGTGTGCTGGGAAAAAGGAAGAAGCGAGATTCGTCCGGGCGGTGCCGCCGCCGAGCGCTTAAGAGAGTGGGGGCAGGGGCTGACGCTGTACGCGCAGGCCGTCCTCGCGGCGCTCGTGGTAGAGTTTGGGCAGGGGGTTGCGGCAGGCTTCGTCGTCGGCCTGACGGTGGCGCCAGATGTCGATGGCATCGTAGATGGCGCGACGGAACGAGGCCTCGCTGGCGGTGCCGCGGCCGGCGATGTCGAAGGCGGTGCCGTGGTCGGGCGAGGTGCGGACGTAGGGCAGGCCGGCGGTGAAGTTGACGCCGTCGTCCATCGAGAGGGCCTTGAACGGTGCCAGGCCCTGGTCGTGGTACATGGCCAGAACGGCGTCAAACTCGACGTAGAGGCCGGCGCCGAAGAAGCCGTCGGCGGAATAGGGGCCGAAGCACTGGATGCCGTCCTCGACGGCGGCCTGGATGGCGGGCTGGATGACGTCGGCCTCCTCGCTGCCCATCGTACCGTTGTCGCCATTGTGGGGATTGAGGCCCAGGACGGCGATACGCGGCGCGGGCACGAGGAAATCGTGGCGCAGGCTGTGATAGACCTGACGGATGCGGCGCTCCACCAACTCGGCGGTGATGGCGCCGGGCACGTCGCGCAAGGGCAGATGGGTAGTGACTAAAGCCACACGCACCTGGTCGTTGCAGAGCATCATGAGGGGCTCCTGGTCGGGGGCCAGACGGTCGGCGAGATACTCGGTGTGGCCGGCGAAGCGGAAGTCGGCGCTCTGGATGGCGGCCTTGCAGATGGGGGCGGTGACGAGCACGTCGATGTCGCCGGCCTTGAGGGCCTCGGTGGCGGCTTCGAGGGCCACATAGGCCATGTGGCCGGCCTCGGCCGTGCACTGGCCAAACTGGACGGCGACGTCGCCCGTGGCGCAATCGACGAGGTTGAGTTGTCCCTCACGGGCCTCGGCGGCGGTAGCGACAACCTGGAAGGGGGTGTCGAGACCTAAGGCCTTGCGGTGGTAGTGGGCCACCTTGGCCGAGCCGAAGACGATGGGCGTACAGAGGTCGGCCATCTCGAGGGCGGCGAAGGTGCGGAAGATGAGTTCGTAGCCCACGCCGTTGATGTCGCCGTGGGTGATGCCCACGCGCAGGCGATGGTGGGTCGGAGCGGTGGCAGCCACCTGCTCCTCGGTATGTGCGGTGTGTATGTCGGTCATGATAGTATTGATTGTTCGTAGTCAGTGGGTGGTTCCAGCCTCAGTAGCCTCAGCCTCGGCCTTTACAGCATCGGCGGCCTCACGGGCCTGACGTTCCTTCTCAGCGGTGGAGAGCAGACCGCAGGCGGCCATGATGTCTTGCCCACGCGAGGCGCGGATAGTGGCGAAGAGGCCGTGGCGCGTCAGGCTGTCGCGAAAGGCGGTCATGCGGCGGTCGTCCACGCCATGCAGCGGGCTGTCGGGTATTTGGTGGAAGCGGATGAGGTTGACGCGGCAGTCGAGGTTGCTGAGCAGGCGTATCAGGGCCTGGGCATGGCGCGGCGTGTCGTTGACGCCATCGAAGACGATATACTCAAACGACAGGCGGCGCTGACGCGGCGCGGCGGGGTCGCGGGGCTGGCGGCGGCAGAAGTCGTGACGCTCCAGCAGGGCCACCATGTCGGTGAGCGACAGGCCGCGCTCGGCGGGCATCAGGGCGGCACGCCCGTCGGGGAAAGGGTGGTGCAGACTGATGGCCAGGTGACACTCGCTCTCCGTCAAGAAGCGCTCCAGCCCTTTCCGCAGACCGACGGTCGAGACGGTGATGCGGCGCGGACTCCAGGCGAAGCCCCAGTCGGCGGTGAGGACGGTGGTAGCGCGGAGCACGGCATCGAGGTTGTCCATGGGCTCGCCCTGCCCCATGAAGACGATGTTGGTCAGGGTGTCGCGCTCGGGCAGCGAGTAGATCTGGTTCAGGATGTCGGCGGCGGTGAGTTGGGCCTCGAAGCCTTGGCGCCCAGTCATGCAGAAGGCGCAGCCCATCTTGCAGCCCACCTGCGACGACACGCAGAGCGTGGCGCGGTCGCCGTCGGGGATATAGACGCTCTCCACAAAGTGGCCGGCGGCGGTGGGAAAGAGGTACTTCACAGTGCCATCGACGGAGCGCTGGCTGGCGGC
>CAMGHE010000162.1 GCA_946055775.1 uncultured Bacteroidales bacterium | reverse complement strand
ACCACAGAACGATGATCAAGAAAGAACAAAACGAGACCGTCAAAGAGTTGCTCTACACTATCAAGCGTTATCGCGACATGGGCAATGGTCCCATGTGTCAGCGACTCATCAACCAACTGCGCCGTGTGCGCACAGCACGCTAATCCTTTACCAAAGCATATAGACAGCGTCCCCGCCAACCTTCGTGGTCGGCGGGGACGCTGTTCTTACTGTAAACGGCCGGAGGCTGCGCTCAGCCTTCGCCCATAATCTTGGCGTGCATCGTGGCTGCGGCATGGCGGCCGTCGCCCATGGCCAGGATGACCGTGGCACCGCCGCGGACAATGTCGCCACCGGCGAAGAGCATCGGTACGGACGACTCCATATCGTCGTTGACGGCGATGGTGCCCTTGCGGCCCGTTTCCAGTCCGGCAACGGACGAGGGCACGATGGGGTTGGGCGATACGCCGATACTCATGATGACCAGGTCGGCCTCGACAATCTCCTGCTTGTCGCCATCGGGCACGGGACGGCGGCGGCCCGAGGCGTCGGGCTCGCCCAGCACCATCTTCTGCAGGCGCAGACCGCTGACGCGGCCCTTGTCGTCGGTGAGGCACTCGATGGGGTTGCACAGGGTGAGGAACTCGACGCCCTCTTCCTTGGCATGGCGCACCTCTTCGAGGCGGGCGGGCATCTCCTCCTCCGTGCGGCGATAGACGATGAAGGCACGCTCGGCACCCAGACGCAGGGCGGTGCGCACGGCGTCCATGGCGGTGTTGCCACCACCCACGACGGCCACGTGGCGGCCGAAGGGCACGGGGGTGTCGGTGGCCTCGTTGGCAGCGTCCATGAGGTTGACGCGCGTCAGGTATTCGTTAGACGACATCACGCCGGGGGCGTTCTCGCCGGGGATGCCCATGAAGTTGGGCAGACCGGCACCGGAGGCGACGAAGATACCCTCGAAGCCGGCTTGGCGCAGGGCGTCGATGCTGATGGTCTTGCCGACGATGCAGTCGCGGACAAACTCGACGCCGCGCTGACGCAGCGACTCTATCTCGCGATCCACGACGGCGTTGGGCAGACGAAACTCGGGGATGCCGTACTTCAGCACGCCGCCAATCTCGTGCAGGGCCTCATAGACCGTCACGTCATAGCCGCGGGCGGCCATGTCGCCGGCGAAACTCAGACCGGCGGGACCGCTGCCGACGACAGCCACCTTGTGGCCGTTGCGAGCGACGGGCTCCTGGGCCTTGCCCGCATTGGGGTCGTGGTCGGCGGCGTAGCGCTCCAGCAGACCGATGGCCACGGGCTGGCTGCCCATCTTCAGATGGATGCAGCGGCCTTCACACTGCTTCTCCTGCGGACAGACACGGCCGCAGACGGCGGGCAGCGCACTGGTCTTGCGCAGGGTGGCGGCAGCACCGGCCACGTCGCCGCGCTCCAGCTGCTTGACGAAGCGGGGAATGTCGATGCTCACGGGGCAACCCTCTACGCAGCCCGGCTTGGCGCAGTTGAGGCAGCGCGAAGCCTCACGCTGTACGTCCTCGGGGCGCAGACCGCCCGACACCTCGCTGCGCAGCAGGTGGGCACGTTCGGCGGCGGGCAGTTCGATGGGGTGCGAGCGGGGAATGGCCACGCGCTCCTTGGCCTTGAGCGGCTGGGGCTCGCCTTGACTCAGACAGCCGTCGGCAGACGTGCAGCCGCAGCCAGCGCTCTCCTCGGCGCTTTGGGAGAAATGGGCCAGAGGACCTTCGGCCTGTTCGCGGGCACGGTCCTCGCTCTCCTGACCCTTGAAGGCGGCCAGGCGGGCCAGCATCTCGTCAAAATCGACCTGGTGGCCGTCAAACTCGGGGCCATCGACACAGACGAACTTCGTCGCGCCGCCCACCGTGATGCGGCAGGCGCCGCACATGCCCGTGCCATCAACCATGATGGTGTTGAGCGACACGTCGGTCGAGATGCCCAGTTTCTTGGTCAGCAGGCAGACAAACTTCATCATGATGGCCGGGCCGATGGCGAAGCACTTGTGGACCGCCTCGCGCTGGGCCACGGCTTCGATGCCGGCGGTGACCAGCCCCTTGGTGCCGGCGCTGCCGTCGTCGGTCATAATCATCACCTCGTCGGCCACCTCGCGAAACTCCTTCTCCAGGATAATAAGGCCCGCATTGCGTGCGGCGAGCACCACGATGACGCGGTTGCCGGCCTCCTTGAGGGCCTTGACGATGGGCAGCATCGGGGCACCGCCCACACCGCCGGCAGCGCATACCACGGTGCCGAAGTTCTCAATATGCGTGGCGCGCCCCAGAGGGCCGGCTACGTCGGCCAGACTGTCGCCCGCATTGAGGGCGCACATGCGGTCGGTCGATACGCCGACGCGCTGCACCACAAGCGTCAGCGTGCCCTTTTCCTTGTCGGCATCGGCGATGGTCAGGGGCACACGCTCACAGCCATCGCCAGTACGCACGATGACAAAATGGCCGGCACGGCGTGAGCGCGCCACACGCGGCGCCTCGACAATAAACTTGAAGACGTTCTCGGAGAGTTGCTCCTTTGCAATAATCTTGAACATGCTATTATGATATATGTATTGTTCGTAGTTTAGGGCCGGACGGTCGTCCGGCTTGCAAATGTAAGCAATTCCTTGGCAAATCACTGCAAGGAGTGCTAAAAAATACGAAATATGTGGCGTATGCCTTGCCGCTCCGCAAAAAATCACGACATTTGCCGGCATGAAGGCTGGTACTTCCACGCCCTCTCCGCACCGCCCCTACCGGTGTGGCTACCGCATTATTCATTGCCGCGCCTATGCCCGTACATGGGTCGCTGCTCAACATCTCCTAACCATGAAACGCATTCTCCTTACCCTTGTAGCCGTTGTCACCCTGGCTGTCGGCTCGGCCAAAGCCCTAAGCTATGTGCAGGCGCAGCGCGAAGCCTGGTTCTTGACAGACAAGATGGCTTACGAACTCAACCTGACGTCCGACCAGTTCGACCGCGTCTATCAGATCAACCTCGACTATCTCATGAGCATCCGCACGGCAGCCGACTGCTACGGCTACTATTGGGACTACCGTGACGCCGACTTCCGCTGCGTGCTCTTCGACTGGCAGTATGCCCTCTACAGCACTGTCGATTACTTCTTCCGCCCTATCCGCTGGCTGCGCTCGGCATGGTACTTCCCCGTGTGCGACCACTACCGCATCGGCTACTACTACTTCCCCCGCCCCGCGGTCTATGCCACCTACCGCGGAGGCATGTGGCACCGCCGTGGCCATCACGATGTCAGCCCCTACCACCGCTATTCGTTCCGTCCCGGCCCCGGTATGCGCGACCGCTACCATGCCGGCGGACGCCCCGCACCCCGTCCCGGCCATGATGCGCGCCCCGGCCAGCGTCCCGGCGACCGTCACGATGCGCGTCCCGGTCAACGTCCCGGTGACCGCCATGATGCGCGTCCCGGTCAGCGTCCCGGTGACCGCCATGATGCGCGTCCCGGTCAACGTCCCGGTGACCGCCATGATGCGCGTCCCGGTCAACGTCCCGGCAACGACCGTCCCAGTGCACGCCCTGGCAACGACCGTCCCGGCGGCAGCGCTCCCAGCCAGCGCCCTGGCACCTCGCGTCCCGGTAACGACCGTCCCAGCGCTCGCCCCGGCAACAACAGGCCCTCGGGCGGCGGCACCTACACCAGTCCCGGCCGCAGTACACGCCCCTCGCGCGATGCCGGTTCGCAGGGAGGCAACCGCGGTTCGTCGCGTGGCGGCGGACGCCAGATTGGCGGACGCTGACCTGTCTGCGCGATTAACATCTCTTTAGAATCGCATCAAAATGGGTAACTACTCAGCTATGCAGGGATGAGGGAATTTGACGGCAGTCGAAGCCATT
>CAMGHE010000161.1 GCA_946055775.1 uncultured Bacteroidales bacterium | reverse complement strand
AACAGCGACGGCTGGTTCATGGGGTGCGTGCCCCGCTTGGTGACGGCCTGCTGGGTGGGCGGTGAAGAGCGAAACATCCATTTTGCCTCCATGGCCATGGGACAGGGTGCATCATCAGCCCTGCCTATCTGGGCCTACTACATGAGAAAAGTTTATCGCGACGCGTCATTGCCCTACAAAGAGGATGAGCGCTTCGACATCCCCACACCCGTCCAGCCCTCCACGGATGAAGAGGAAAGCGAAATAGAAGAGAATCCTTGACCAACAAGTCGAACAAATAATCTTATGTTGACATGAAATTCGTAGCCATCATACCCGCCCGTTACGCCTCCACCCGCTTTCCGGGCAAGCCCCTGGCCCTGCTGGGCGGCAAACCCGTCATTCAGCACGTTGTAGAACGTGTTGGCCGTGTCATCCCCGACACCATCGTGGCCACCGATGATGAGCGCATCATGGAGGCTGTGGCCGCTTTCGGTGGTCAGGCCATCATGACCGGCACACACCATCGCAGTGGCACGGACCGTTGCCGCGAGGCGCTCGATAAAAGCGGTCTTGACGCCGACGTCGTGGTGAACGTTCAGGGCGATGAACCTTTCATCGCCACCACGCAGTTGGAAGAGATTATCCGCTGCTTCGACGACGCCTCCACACAGATAGCCACCCTCGTTCAGCCCTTCTCGCCCGAGATGGGATGGGCGGCACTGAACAACCCCAACAGTCCGAAAGTGGTGGTGGACGACCGCAGTTTTGCGCTCTATTTCTCCCGTTCGGTCATCCCCTACCTGCGGGGCATCCCGGAAGAGGAATGGCTCAGTCGCCACACCTTCTACAAACACATCGGGCTCTATGCCTATCGGGCTGAGGTGCTCTGCCAGATAGCCGACCTGCCCCAGAGCACACTGGAATGCGCCGAGAGCCTCGAGCAACTCCGCTGGCTACAGGCTGGCCTGCGCATCAAAGTGGGCTATACCGACACGCCAACCATCGGCATTGACACCCCCGAAGACTTGGCCGCAGCACAGGATTGGCTCACACAGCATCCCGAAATTCTATAAGCACTCATCCTACAAAGACGGATTCTCACCGCCGCCCGCATACTCCATCTTCCCCATGAAAAAGAAACTCCTGTTCTCCCTATTCATCCTCACGTTCACCCTAACCGCTCAGGCCCAAAGGATTCAGGTCGGGTCCTACACCTTCAAAGATGGAAGCATCTATACCGGCGACCTGTACAATGGCAAGCCCAATGGTGTAGGCCGCACGGTCTTCGCCAACGGCGACATTTATGAAGGCGACTATGTTAAGGGTAAGCGCGACGGACAAGGCACACTGACCAAGGCAGACGGCGAACGCTACGAAGGCCAATGGTTCCAGGACCAGCAACACGGTCGTGGCACATACTACGCCCTCAACAACAACCGCTACGAAGGCCTGTGGTATCGCAATGTCAAGAGCGGAGAGGGAATCATGTACTACTACAACGGCGACATCTACAAAGGCCAGTGGAAGGATGACATGCGCAACGGCAAGGGCACCTATACCTACAAGAATGGCGCCTACTACACTGGCGACTGGGTAGATGACAAGAAGTGCGGCCACGGCATTTTCGACTGGCACGACGGTGAGAAATATGAGGGCGCTTGGGAGGACAACATGCGCTCCGGCAAGGGCACCTACTACTACGCCGACAACGATGTTTACCAGGGCGACTGGAGCAGGGATATTCAGGAAGGCCGAGGTATCTACCGCTTCCGCAACGGTGATGTCTATGAAGGCGACTACCGCAATGGCCAGCGCACCGGACAGGGTATCATCACCTTTGCCAACGGCGACATGTATAAGGGGCAGTTCCTGGACGGCGAACAGGACGGTCAAGGAACCTTTACCTGGAAGGACGTGGCCGTCTATACAGGCGCCTGGAAGCACAATAAGCGTAACGGCTTCGGGAAATATAAGTGGAAGAACGGCGACGAGTATGAAGGCCATTGGAAGGACAACCTCATGGACGGCGAAGGCACATGGCGCCGCGCCAATGGCGAGAAGTACCGCGGCTCGTTTAAGATGGGCAAGAAGCATGGCCATGCCGTGGAGATTGCTGCCGACGGCACACGCTTCGACGGCAACTATGTGGATGGCGAGCGCGACGGTGCCTTCACCGAGTACGATGCCAACGGCAATGTCAAACGCAAGGGCGTCTATCGTAACGGCCGCGTTGTCGAGGGATGATGCTGCCCAAAAGCCCTTCCATAAAAGTCATACGAATCTTCCCGGCGACCGACAACGGTTAGCGTACGAATAACTATAGATAACAATCAATACTACTTGTTAACCTCATAAACACACCTGGCAATATGACCACGACCAAGAAAACATCGCAGCGCGCACCACGCCGCCTCAAAATTGTAAAGAACGACTCTTGGCTTGAGCCGTATAACGAAGCCATTGAGGGCCGCCACAACTTTGTCCTCAGCAAGATGGACGCCCTTACTCAGAACGGCAAAATAACCCTCTCTGAGTTTGCCAATGGCCACGAGTACTTCGGACTCCACCAGACGGATACCGGCTGGGTGTTCCGCGAATGGGCACCCAATGCTATCGCCATCTACCTCGTCGGCGATTTCAGCAACTGGAAGGAGATGAGCAAATATCGCCTGAAGCGCCTCAAGGGCACAGGCAACTGGGAGATTGTCCTGCCCAAGAATGCCCTGCACCATCTTGACCTCTTCAAGATGAAGGTCTATTGGGAAGGCGGCGAAGGCGAACGCATCCCCGCCTGGGCCACCCGCGTCGTTCAGGACGAAGAGACCAAAATTTTCAGCGCACAGGTATGGGCTCCCGAGAAGCCCTACAAATTCGCCAAGAAGACCTTCCGTCCCAACCGCGACCCGCTGCTCATCTACGAGTGCCACATCGGCATGTCGCAGGACGCAGAGAAGGTGGGCACCTACAACGAGTTTCGTGAGAACGTCCTGCCGCGCGTCATCAAGGACGGCTACAACTGCCTCCAGATTATGGCCCTGCAGGAGCACCCCTACTACGGCAGTTTTGGCTACCACGTGAGCAGTTTCTTCGCCGCATCCAGCCGCTTCGGCACACCCGATGACCTGAAGCGCCTCATCGACGAAGCGCACCAAAACGGCATCGCCGTCATCATGGACCTCGTACAGAGCCATGCCGTGAAGAACGAACTCGAAGGTCTGGGCAATCTGGCCGGCGACCCCTGCCAGTATTTCTACAGCGGCGGCCGCCGCGAGCATCCCGCATGGGACAGCCTCTGCTTCGACTACGGCAAAGACGAAGTCATCCATTTCCTGCTGTCCAACTGCAAGTTCTGGCTCAACGAATACCACCTCGACGGTTTCCGCTTCGATGGCGTCACCTCCATGCTCTACTACAGCCACGGCCTCGGCGAAGCCTTCTGCGGCTATGGCGACTACTATAACGGTCATCAGGACGACAATGCCATCTGCTACCTCACGCTGGCCAACGAACTCATCCATCAGGTCAACCCCCGCGCCATCACCATCGCCGAGGAGGTGAGCGGTATGCCCGGTCTGGCAGCACCCTTCAAGGATGGCGGCTACGGCTTCGACTACCGCATGGCCATGAACATCCCCGACTTCTGGATCAAGATTATCAAGGAGCAGACGGACGAAAACTGGAAACCCTCGTCCATCTTCTGGGAACTGACCAACCGCCGTGCCGACGAGCGCACCATCTCCTACTGCGAAAGCCACGATCAGGCCCTCGTTGGCGACAAGACCATCATCTTCCGCCTCATCGACGCCGACATGTACTGGCACTTCCGCAAGGGCGACGAGAACGGCACCGTACACCGCGGCATTGCCCTCCACAAGATGATCCGTCTCGTCACCGCCTCCACCATCAACGGCGGCTACCTCAACTTCATGGGCAACGAGTTCGGCCATCCCGAATGGA
>CAMGHE010000160.1 GCA_946055775.1 uncultured Bacteroidales bacterium | reverse complement strand
GCCCCTACCTGATTGAAGACGACCCCAACGACCCCGTACAGCACGAGGTGTACCTGCTCTTCAAGGAGTATGACGTGCCCGTCTATTTCAACGACACCATCCAGACACGCCGGACGGGCACCGACCTGCAGGGCAGACCCGTCATCCAGACGGAGACGATTGACCTCAACTGGAACTTCCAGTCGCACGACGCCAACAGCGTCAAATATACCTTCGACTACCTCACCACGCAGGACGAGAAGCTCCGCGCCCTCGAGTTTGCCCGCAAGTACCTCTCGCTGGCCAGCAAAAAGATGCGCCCCTTCTGCATCCTGCTCGTCGATACGCTCTACACTACGAAAGGCGGCGCCACAAGCAAGCCCGACTACTTCACCAACTTCCGCACGCTCGTCGTCACCCAGACGCTCGACCTGACCGAAGAGCAGCGTGCCGAACGCGCCAACGGCATCCTGCGCAACGAGGTGCTGGCACGCATCAAGCTCAACGACAACCTCATGGAGCGCTTCGGCGCCGTCTCCAGCCGCGACAAGCTCTACGGTCGCCCCTGGGTGAACGACGGCATCAACGGCGGTCTGGGCTGCAAGTGGAACATCAAGCACGAGGGTACCTTCTGGCGCCCGCAGGAACTCTGGAACGACGGCATCGTTGAGGAGTACCTCATGTGGAGCATGTACACGCATGTCAACAACGAGGAGCAGTTTGTGGCCGAACGCACGTCCATCATCTCCCAGATTGGCAAGTACGGCTTCATCTGCGGCGACACGTCCAACAAGGACCTGCTGGCTCACCTCAAGAGCCCTGCCAACGTGTCGCAAGACCTGACCTTCTACGTCACCACGATGCTCAACCTGGGCCGGACGGAGTTCATGGCTCGCTACGGCGGCGCCACGATGGTCAAGAAGAAGTTTGAAATCCTTTACGACTACATCAGCAACGAACTCGGCGTAAACCTCGACTTCTAAGTGCGGCATCCTAAGCTGCTCCACACTCTTTATATTATAGGACACTCACCACGCCGGCCACACGCGCCGGCCACCACCCCCCCCAAACACCAAATCCCATGAAATGGACAAAGATATGCCTCCCGCTGCTGGCCCTCTGCCTGACGGCGGCATGCTCTGACGACGACGGCTTCACCGTCGATGTGTCGCAGGTGAAGCCCGCCCCCGACTTCGTTGACAGTCGCGACGGACACGTCTATCGCTGCATACAGGTGGGCAACCAGATATGGATGGCGGAAAACCTGGCCTACTATCTCCCCCTGGGCAGCGCCGACGGCTGCATCACTTGGAACGAGAAGCAGGACATCAAGCCCGAACAGGTGACCATCGACACCACCAACCTCGTCATCACCATCACCGACGACACCTTCAAGGAAATCTACTTCGGCGTGGCCAACGACCCCGACCACGACTGGCAGGCCGAGGACAAACTGAGTCTGGCCCTCATCACCCGCATCTACGACTTCTACTATGAGAAGCAGGGACAGGACGGCCTCGTCGAACTGCTCAAGAAGTACCCCAACTTCCAGGCTCTGCTCAAGCAGCGGTTGCAGGAGGAGCGCCAGAGGCAGATTGACGCCTACGTGGCCAAAGAGCAGGCCCGCATCACCAAACTCGTCACCGACCACACCGCTGCCGCCGAAGCGGCCAACGGCGGATATGTGGCCGAGAATGGCTATCTCTACTCCTTAGCCGGCGCCCTCAAAGCCGTACCAGCCGAAGGTGGCTGGCGACTGCCGAGCGATGCCGACTGGAAAGCGCTGGAGATGGCCCTCGGCATGACGGCCGAGGAAGCCGGACGCATGAACGCCTGGCGCGGACAGGGCATAGGCTCCGCCATGCTCCCGGGCGGCGGCACGGGCTTCGACGCCGTCATGAGCGGTTGCAACGCCTACCTGCGCACCAACGAGAACCTCTTCATCCGCAAGGGCGACTGCGCCTACTTTTGGACCTCCGACACCAGTTCCTACACCCAGGAGGAGGATGCCGAAGACGGCAGCGAGACGGGCGAGGACAAGGTCATCGTTACCTACGAGACGGCCATCATCCGCCAGTTGGCCATCTACGACGGCGGCATCTGGCGCGGCACAAGCCGTCTGGACAACAAGTACCGCGGCGTGACCTACAGCGTCCGTCTGGTACGCGATGCCCAATAATCCACCACGGGGTGAGCGCCGGAGCGTATGCTCCTCACAGCGCTCACCCCGCCTTCATTTCCACCACATCCTAAACCCATACACACCATGAATATCCTCTCTCGCCTCCCGCGCCTACTGGCACTCGTCATGGGCTCCTGGCTCCTGGCCGCCACAGCCCCAGCACAGCCTCAGGACACCCGCGAATACTTCGGCGACACGGCCCGTTTCTCAGCCCTGCCCGAACTGACCGACCTCGACAAGGCCCTGGCTGAGGCCAAGCGCACCAAGAAGCCGATCTTTGTCAACTGCTACGCCGCATGGGCTCGCCCCTGCGTGGCCATGGACCAGTACGTCCTCTCCCACACCGACTTTGCCCAATGGATTAGCGACCGCTTCGTCTGCCTCCGCATGATGATGAACACCGACGCCGGCAAGGCCTTCGCCGAGAAATATGATGTCCGCACCTACGCCACCTTCCTCGTCCTCGACGCCGACGGCAACATCCGGCACCGCATCAAGGGCGGCTCGATGATTCCCGAGTTTAAGGAGAAACTCACCGCCAGCCTCGACCCCCGAACCTCGCTCGCCGGCACACAGGCCAAAATTGCCACGGGCAAGTATAAGCGTCAGGACCTTTTCAACTACGTCACCGCCCTGCGCACAGCCGGCATGGACTCGCTCTTCAACGTCTATGCCCGCGAGTATGCCAAAGACCTGGACTATGCCGACTTCGCCAAGGAGGGCCACTGGATGCTCGTCGGTCTCTTCCGCTCGGCCGACAGCGACTTCTACCGCTTCTTCGTCTCCCACCGCGACCTCTTCCTCAAGCACAACGACGTGCGCAAGGTCGAGAACAAGTTTGAATCCTTCCACACCGGCCGCCTGCTCAGCCAGGCCTGCGGCGACAGCCCCTACGACTCCGCCGCCGTCGCTGCCTGCCGCGCCGACATCCGCGCCTTCGGCATGAGCGACACCGCCGCCACGGCCATCCTCTGCGACATCGCCGACCTGCGCGGCCACAAGCAGTACGCCGACCTCTTCCGCTATATGGAGCAGAAGGGCCGCTACCTCGACAAGTACTATCGCGTCCACGGCATGATCGACCTCTCCTTCCGCTTCAACGACCTCAGCAGCGCCGACGAGCAGGCCCTCATCGCCTACCTCACCAAGGCCGTCGAGCGCGAGAAAAACACCCGCATGGGCCGCCAGCTCGACACCTTCCTCGTCAGCCTCCAGACCAAAGGCAAGGGCATCACCTTCTTCGAAGGCTCCTTCGCCGAAGCGCAGGCCAAGGCCAAGGCCGAAGGCAAGAAAATCTTCATGGACTGCTACACCAGCTGGTGCGGACCCTGCCGCATGATGGCCGCCAACATCTTCACCAAGCAGGACGTGGGCGAATGCTACAACGCCCGTTTCGTCTGTGTCAAGTACGACATGGAGCAGGGCGAAGGCATCCAGTTGGCCAAGCGCTTCCAGGTTCGCGCCTTCCCCACCATGCTCATCCTCGATGCCGACGGTAAGGTCCTCGACACCATCGTCGGCTCCTGCTCGGGCGACGAACTCATCCGCCGCGCCAAGGAAGCCTGCAAGTGACATTCCTAAGCGTGTTCAGCGGCCCACATGCCCGGCTACATCCGGCCCGGCCCGCTGAACACGCTGAAATACGCTGAATACGCAAAAAAATAATCGCCCAAAGTTTTGCCGTTCTGAGAAAAGTTCGTATCTTTGCACCGCAATTCTCAGAAAGGCATGCCGAAATAGCTCAGTCGGTAGAGCATTTCATTCGTAATGAAAGGGTCGCCGGT
>CAMGHE010000159.1 GCA_946055775.1 uncultured Bacteroidales bacterium | reverse complement strand
CCGAGCGCCTGCGCCGCAACCACTCGCGCACCGACGACGCCACGGCCGATGCCGCCTACACCCAGCCCCTTGACGGCGGCACATGGACCACACGCCTGCGCTACACCTACAGTCTGCGCCAACTGCCAGGCCCCGTGGCCTACTACACCGAGCGCGGCACGGCCCACCTGCAGGAACAGACCGCTATGGCACAGACCATGCTCCGCCGCCACCATGGCGCGTGGCAGGTGATGGCCGGCGCCAAATACCACTTCGGCGAAAGCCTCTACGCCGATATCGATGCCCAATATCCAGGCGGCCGCAACGACCTGCGCTACCGCCAACAGCACGCCTATGCCACGGCCGGCGTGCAGTATGACTGGGGCCCGTGGCAGGTGGCCGCGGCGATGGACGGCAGTAGGCAGTTCATGGTGGGCAATACGGCCGACACACGTCGCGCCGAACGCCTGGGCTGGCTGCAGCACCTCTCCGTGCGCTATGCCCAGGGACGTCTCACGGCCACGGCACGCCTGACGGGGCACCACTATGCGCACCACCGCTTGCTCGCCCTCACGCAGCACGACACCTACCGTCTGACGCCCTCGGCCGCCCTGACATGGACCGTGCTACAGAGGCCCGGCCTCACGCTCATGGGCCGTGCCAATGCCCAGGAGATGTTTCGCATGCCCACCTTTGACGAGGTGAGCCGCTACCACCTGGGCGCCGCCCCCCTGCGCCCCGAACGCACCCGTCAGGCGGGGCTGGGGCTGACGCTCCATGCCGCCCCCGACATGGCCTGGCACCCCGTGGTGACACTCACGGCCGATGCCTATGCCGCCCGCGTGACCGACCGCATACTGAGCGTGCCCTACAACCTCTTCGTTTGGCGCACGGCCAACGTCGAGTGCGTCAGCAGCAGCGGCGCCGACGCCACCCTCGAGTGCCGCATCGAACCACGGACAAACCACCGCGTGATGCTCTCGGCCACCTACGCCTACCTCAGAGCCGCCGACCGCTCACTGCCCGGCAGCACAGGGTATGGCAACCAACTGGCCTACACGCCGCGCCACAGCGCCTCGGCTTCGTTGGCCTACGACGGACCGCAGGGCCTGGTGTGCCTCCACCTCACGGCAGCCTCGGCACGATGGAGCACCACCGAGCATACGCCCACCACACGCCTGCCGGGCTATGCCGTGGCGGGCGTCAGCCTGAGTCGCCCCTTCACCCTGGGCCGCGTGCGCATGGAGGCCGGCTTCGACGTGACGAACATCCTCAATAAAGACTATGCCGTCGTGCGCCGCTACCCCATGCCCGGACGCGCCTGGCAACTGCGCCTCAAGGCGGCGTGGTAAGGGCGACAAGGGGTAAAGAAGACCTATGGTGCGGTCATGCTCTATGGAAACTTATTCATCCTCAAAACATAAACATAATCATCACTATGAAACAGACGAGACTCCTTCTCCTTATGCTGGTGGCCTTGATTGCCGCAGCATCGTGCTCAGACGACGACCCTCCCTACATCCCCACACCGGGCATCGCCACGGGCCAGGAAGATCTGGTCATCGTGAACCAGGGCAATGCCTACGGCGGCGTGGCTGGCACGCTCGACCTCTACCAGGGCGTAGATAGCGTCTATACCCCCGAAGCCTTTATGGCAGTCAACGGCCAAAGTCTGGGCGACTCGCCGCAGGGTATCCTGGCCTATGGCACACACATCTTCATTCCCGTCTATGGCTCTGACCTGGTATGGGTTATCGACCGTTACAGCCTGCGCCTGCGCCAGGCCATACGCACCAATGCCCCCGAGGCCGTCTGCGCCGCTGGTGGCTACGTCTTCGTGTCGAACAACGATGGCTACGTGAGCCGCATCGACACCACCACGCTGGCCATCGACCATCAGGTGGCCGTGGGCCCCAATCCCGATGACCTCTGCGCCGTGGGCAACCGCGTCTATGTGAGCATCTCCGATGGCTACAACTCTGCCGGCGCCTACGCCAATGGCTATCGCGTGGCCATTCTCTCGGCCGCTACGGGCGAGAAAACGGGCGAGGTGCGCGTGGGCATGAACCCCGGACCCATCGCCGCCGATGCCGCCGGCAATGTCTTCGTCGTGTGTCGCGGCGACTACGGCGCTACGCCGGCCACCGTGAAGCGCATCGATGCCGCAACAAGCGCCGTGACCGAAGTGGCTCCCGGCTCGCTCATCGCTACGCACGGTACGACGCTCTACGTGGCCGATGTCGTTACCGACTGGAGCAGTTACACCACGACGGTCACCTACAAGAGTTATTCTACCGTGACGGGCCAACTGCTCAGCGACGACTTCCTGGCTGGCCGCGACAAAGCACCCTATCCCGTGGCTCTGCAGGTGGAGCCCACCACGGGCACGCTCTACGTCTGCTCCGACCGTTCGGCGTCCGACTATGACAAGGCGGGCCTGTTCTACGCCTATCGCCTCGATGGCGGGCGCGACCTGCGCCTCGAGACAGGCATCCACCCCTGCGGCGTCGTCCTGCGCTGACGCCCTCTCCTTCTTCCCCTCATCTCCATGCGAAAGCCCGGGAGCCCTGCCGCACAGTGCGGCGTGGGTTCCCGGGCTTTCGCGGAAACAGGAGGTGGGGCGAAGACCGTTGCCAGCGCAGCCTCTACATGCCCTCGGCCTTGGCGCGGTCGGCCTCGATGAGGGCCAGCAGGTGATTGACGGCCTCGTCGGCGGGGATGTTCTTCTCTACACACACCTTGCCGCGGTAGAGGCTGATCTTGCCGCGGGCGGCGCCGACATAGCCGTAGTCGGCATCGGCCATCTCGCCCGGACCGTTGACGATGCAGCCCATGATGGCAATCTTTAGGCCCTTCAGGTGCGACGTAGCGGCCTTGACGCGGGCAATGGTGCCCTGGAGGTCGTAGAGCGTGCGACCGCAGCCCGGACAACTGATATACTCCGTTTTGACCGTGCGCAGGCGGGTGGCTTGGAGAATGGCAAAGGCGGTGTCGCACACCACGTTGTTGCTCAGCGCTGGCTGGCCCTTGGGCGGTGCGGTGACCAGCATCAGACCGTCGCAGAGGCCGTCAAACAGCGGGGCGCCCAGGTCGGCCGCAGCCTGCAACTGAAACTGCTCGCGGTCGGCGCCGGACACCTGATAGTGACCGCTTAGGATGACGGGCGTAGGGATGCGCTCGCGCCACAGTTCGTGTACAATAGCCCGCAGGTCGCCCGAGAAATTGGGGTTGGTGGGCGTGGCGATGACCACCATCTCGGGGTGGGCACGCAGGCAGGCCTTGACCTCGTCGTTGAGTGCAAGATAGGGCAGTACCACAAACTTCAGCGGCGCCGGACACAGGCCCACCAGATGGAGCATGTCGGGGCGGAAATAGGGGTAGGTGTGGGGCTGACCACAATAGTGCGCTGCGCTGACTATCCATTCGGGCTCGCCGTCGGCCGGGTGGCCTTCGGGGCATTCTTGGCCGAAGATAATGTAGTCGGGCTGGATCGTCGGCGTGGGTATGGTGCCGTCCAAACTCAAGGCCACCACCACGGGGTCGGCATCCCCGCCGATGTTGCGCACGCGGCAGGTGGGGCGGCGGTGCGGATTGTAGTAGTCGAACTCAGGGGCGGCGGTAGCGGGAATCATGGGGTGGCCGCCGCGTGTCTGTGTGATATAGCTGGCCAGGCGGTAGGCTACAGGTATCTCGGCCACGGGGTCTTCGCTGAGCGACACGCGTAGGGTGTCGCCGATGCCGTCGTTCAGCAAGGCACCGATGCCCACGGCACTCTTGATGCGTCCGTCCTCGCCTTCGCCCGCCTCAGTGACGCCCAGGTGCAGGGGGAAATCCATCTTCTCGCGCTCCATGGCGCGGCACAGCAGGCGCACTGAGCGCACCATCACCGCGGTGTTAGAAGCCTTGATAGAGACGACGACATCGGCAAACTGCTCCTTCTGGCAGACGCGCAAAAACTCCATGCAGCTCTCGACGATGCCCTCGGGCGTATCGCCGTAGCGGCACATG
>CAMGHE010000158.1 GCA_946055775.1 uncultured Bacteroidales bacterium | reverse complement strand
TTATCAACCCCCTAAAAGAGAAACATTTCACCTTTTAATAAGTTCTATCAACCATTATGATTAAAGTAGGTATTAACGGTTTCGGCCGCATCGGCCGTTTCGTGTTCCGCGCCGCTCAGAACCGCAGCGACATCCAGATTGTAGGTATCAACGACCTCTGCCCCGTAGATTACCTGGCTTACATGCTGAAGTATGACACCATGCACGGTGCCTTCGAGGGTACGATCGAAGCCGACGTTGAGAAGAACGAGCTCATCGTCAATGGCAACCACATCCGCGTTACTGCCGAGCGCAACCCCGCTGACCTGAAGTGGGACGCTGTAGGTGCTGAATACGTAGTTGAATCTACCGGTCTGTTCCTGACGAAGGAGAAGGCTCAGGCTCACATCGAGGCTGGTGCCAAGTACGTCGTAATGTCGGCTCCCTCGAAGGACGACACCCCCATGTTCGTTTGCGGTGTAAACTTCGACAAGTATGAGAAGGGTACGCAGTTCGTATCGAACGCTTCCTGCACCACCAACTGCCTTGCACCCATCGCTAAGGTCCTCAACGACAAGTTCGGTATCACCGACGGTCTGATGACCACCGTTCACTCTACCACCGCTACCCAGAAGACCGTTGACGGTCCCTCTCTCAAGGACTGGCGTGGTGGCCGCGCCGCTGCCGGCAACATCATCCCCTCTTCGACGGGTGCTGCCAAGGCTGTAGGTAAGGTTATCCCCGAACTGAACGGCAAGCTGACGGGTATGTCGATGCGTGTCCCCACCCTCGACGTATCGGTTGTTGACCTCACCGTAAACCTCGCCAAGCCCGCTACCTACGCAGAAATCTGCGCCGCCATGAAGGAAGCCTCTGAAGGCGAACTCGCTGGCGTTCTGGGCTACACCGAAGACGCTGTCGTATCGAGCGACTTCCTCGGTGACACCCGCACCTCTATCTTCGATGCCAAGGCCGGTATCGCCCTGACCGACACCTTCGTTAAGGTTGTCAGCTGGTACGACAACGAGATTGGCTACTCGAACAAGGTGCTCGAGCTCATCGCCCACATGGCCAAGGTTAACGGCTAATCGCTTAGTCTGACCACACATCCAGCCGCCGCAGAAGGACATGGTCCATCCTGCGGCGGCTTTTTCTTCGCTACAACACCCAACACGCTGTGCACTGGCTACCAAGCCATACCCGCCGCACAGCCTCAAACGCCTCCTCCCCCATGTTTCCCTACGACCTCATCACCATCGTTGGCCCTACAGCCTCGGGCAAAACGGCCTTTGCCGCGCGACTGGCCACGCTGCTGGATGCCGAAATCATCAGTGGCGATAGCCGCCAGGTGTATCGCCGCATGGACGTGGGCACGGGGAAAGACCTGGACGACTATGTCGTAGAGGGCCACCACGTGCCCTACCATCTCATCGACATCGCCGAACCGGGTACACGCTACAACCTGTTTCGCTACCAGGACGACTTTGCCCGCGCCCTCGATGACGTGCGCTCGCGAGGCCGCATCGCCATACTCTGCGGCGGGTCGGGCCTCTATGTGGAGAGCGTCCTGCGCAACTATCGCATCAATCCTGCACCTCAGAACCCCGCGCTGCGAGCCCGTTTGGCGGGCAAGAGCATTGATGAACTGTCGGCCATCCTGGCATCATACCACCCTCTGCACAACACCACTGACACCGACTCGCCGCAGCGCGCCATACGTGCCATCGAGATAGCCGAACACGACCGCCAACTGGCGGCCGAAGGGGGAACGATGGCCGCAGCGGGCGGCACGGGCGAGCCGCTGCACAGTATGACGCTGGGGCTCGACCCCGGGCGCGACGAGCGCCGCCGCCGCATCACGGCACGCCTAAAGGCCCGCATGCAGACGGGCATGCTGGACGAGGTGCGCAGTCTGCTGGCCGAGGGCATCGCCCCGGACGACCTCATCTACTACGGTCTGGAGTATAAATACCTCACGCTCTGCGCCACCGGCCAGATGGACGAAACGGAGATGCTCCGCCTACTGGAGATAGCCATCCATCAGTTTGCCAAGCGCCAGATGACATGGTTTCGCGGCATGGAACGCCGCGGCACGCCCATACGCTGGCTGCCACAGCCGCCGCCGCAAAACCTGGCCGAGACACGGGCTTATGTGACCACCAACCTACCCGAACTGGCACCGTGGGTGACCCACAAGGCCCTATAGGCGGCCGCCATTTCCCTCTCTCCTCCTCCCCCCATTCTTTTTCCTCACCCCTCTTCCATGATACGCCACCTACGCCATACCCTAACCCCGCTGCTGCTTTTTCTCCACGTCACGGCACCGGCACAAACCACGGCGGTCGATACGGCCTTCGTCTGCTGTGACGACAGCGCCATCGGCATCTTGGACATCAATGCCCGCTTAGACATGATCGATCTCAGTGCCAGTCAAATGGCGGCAAATGTGACCAACGGATTCGACGGTCTGTCCACGCTGACCATACGCACGTCCGACCACCTGCGCATCCAACTGACGGCGGTGAGCACATGGGACATCTATCGCCTGACCACCACCGAAGGGCAGGAGCGTTTCCTTACCATCCACTGCGTCACGGCCGACGGCGGCGAGCCCACACTGACGCTATGGCGACGCTACACGTCGGCCGAGGGTGACTCGCTGGCCGAGGTCACCGACTGGCAGGCACCTGTTTGCCCCGCCGCCACACTGGCTGCCATCCCCGATACCATCCCCCCGCTGACACAGCGGGAATGGCAGCGGGCACTGCTGACAGCGCCGGTGGTCTATAGCGTCGATATGCCCTCGCGCACGCTCTGCGCCACACTGGCCACGGAGCCCCTGCCGCAGGGACTCCGTCCCTTTGTGAAGCGGCGCCTGTGGCGCTGGGATGGTGAACAATGGGCCGACTTCGCCACAGCGCCTTGAAGCACCTGTAACCTTTGGCTACTCACCAGCGGCGCGTGCCATACCACGGCGGCTGGCCAAGAGCGACTACACCAGACAACTATCTCACCCTATGAAAACCACCTTCTTTCTTACGCTATGGCTGTGCCTAGGGCTGGCTGTGGCGGGACATGCACACACGACCGCCACTACCGGCGACGATAGCGACGGCGAAGAGCCGCACCTGCGCCTGCTATTCCTCAGCAACAGTTTCGGTCTGGATGCCTCACACATGCTGCCTCAACAACTGGAGGATGCGGGAATCAGTGGCAAACAGTACACCATCGACTGCGTGATGTATGCTGGGGCGAGCCTCGACTACTGGTGCCGGCACATCCGCGAAGACCTCCCCATCGAATACCGCTATCACATGGGCGGCCAACTGCACACGGGCGACTCGTGCCGCACAGTGCGCGAACTGCTGGGCGAGCCATGGGACGTGGTGGTGATACAGCAGGCATCGCGCATGAGCGACAACGAGGAGACTTACGAGCCCCACATGGACTCGCTCTGCCAGGTCATCCGCACGGTTTGCCCTTCGGCACGCATCGCCTGGCAACTGACATGGTCGGTCGCCCCCTACTTCACCCAAGGTCCTGTGGACAAGGCGGGATGGAAAAAGATTGCTGACATTGCCCAAAAACACTGCGCCGCCAACGGCATAGACATGGTCATTCCTACGGGAACAGCCATACAAATAGCGCGCCAGACGTCGCTCAACGACGGGCGCTACCTGACGTGCGACGGCTTACACCTGATGCTGGGCGTCGGACGGTATATCGCAGCCATGTGTGTCTTCGAAACGGTATGCCGCCCGGTGTTCGGCACGTCGTGTCTGGACCTGCCGCCGTCGGAGCGGATGAGAAACATCGACAGCAAGTACGCTGACGACCGCCTGCCCATCACGGACGACAACTACCCGCTGTGCAAGGCTTGCGTGGCACAGGCCTTTGCCGACCCCTACCGACTCCCCGTGCCCGATGACAGCAAACCCACACACCTGCTCTACATCGGCCTGGACGGCCGCCGCAGCAACCAGCCGCCAAAGGGCGGCTTCATCTACATGGG
>CAMGHE010000157.1 GCA_946055775.1 uncultured Bacteroidales bacterium | reverse complement strand
CCGACGGCATCGACCCCGCCACATGGCAGCGCACCTACTACGCACGCCCCGAGCCCGAAGACAGCACCGCCACCGAAGGCGATCCCAACGGTGAAGAGGCCGGACCCGAGCGCAACGAGGTGACCGTGCCTCTGCTGCCCGACGACACGCAGCCCGAAGAATAAGCCTTCGCCACGGCGTCCCTAAGTCTCCAAGCCCCGGCACAGGACGAAAATCCCGCGCCGAGGCTTGGCCCTTTCCGGGAAAATGGCTACATTTGCCCCATATACTCACCACAGCGCCTGCCGCAACGGCCCTCCACATGTAGGGGAGCGCCAAAAGAGCCAACGGCGGACACCATTGTCCAACTACCTTAAAACACCAACGCCTATAGACCCAAACATTACTCCTTGAACCAAAACATCACGAAGTAATGAGCAAATGGCACCATCTCACCGACGACGCGTTGGTGACGGCATATCAGAACGGATGCGACCACGCATTCGACGAACTGTTATACCGCTATAAGGACAAGTTGTTTTCCTACATCTTCTATACCGTGCGCAACAAGAGCCTTGCCGAAGATCTTTTTCAGGAAGTGTTCTGCAAGGTCATCACCACGCTGCGCAGCCGACGTTACACCGCCAAAGACCGCTTCTATCCCTGGCTGCTGACCATCGCCCACAACATGATTATGGACCAGTTTGAGAGCGAGGGACAACTGTCCACCATCTCTAACGACGCCGTAGATATCGACCTCTTCGGGGGCTGCGAAGACTTTGGAACGGCGGCCGAGCGCGAGCACGAGGCGGCAGCACGCCTGGACGACATCTGCGCCCTCATCGACTGCCTGCCCGAGGAGCAGCGGCAGATTCTGCGCTGGCGCATCTTCGAGGGCATTCCCTTTAAGGTCATCGCCGAGCGCGAGCACATCAGCATCAACACCGCCCTGGGCCGCATGCGCTACGCCCTGCTGAACATGCGGCGAATGGCTGGCGAGCGCGACCTGCAGCCCTACGTCTGCTAAAGGATGGGAAGGCTGACGCCGATGGCGGTGCAGCAACTTATGGCGCAACCCTTCACGGCTGTTGGCAACAGGAAATTATTTCGCCAAAGGGCAAAATAAATCGGGACAGGCGGCGTTAGTATATACAGAGCGGGACACGACGCCCCGCTCCCCGTTCACCGCACTAATAGCCTCTGCCTATGACCGATTCTACCCCATCGCCGCTCTCGCCGAGCAAGAAAACTCTGGCTTTCCTACGTCTCTATGCCCGCCTACAGCCCTGCCCCCCCGACGGCGAGCACTCCACCGCATCGGCCGACGCCCTGCTCATGGCCATCGGCATGCCAGCCGGTCGCGTGGAGGCATAGCCGCAGGGGCTCCACCATTAAACAGACATAAGAATACATTGCGCCGCAAGGCGGCCCGAAACGCCTGCTTATTACATACCATCAACCCGCATCGCAGCCATTGGCCGCAATGCGGGTTGATGGTATTGTCAATTATTGCTGTCCGGTAAAAGTTTTGCGGGGCGGATGACTGAAGGCCATTCCACCCCCCAGACTTTGATTGGCAGGCATGTTTACGGGACAGCAATAACAGTCTGTGCACGGCACCACCTGACGGCGCCATGTCCCCTCAAGCCTCGGCCTTGAGGGCAGCGACCAGACGCTCGTTGTCCTGGCGATTGCGTATGGCGATGCGCACATAGTTGCGCCCATCGAAGGCACGCTTGCCGCTACAGTCTTTGAGCAGGATGTTGTGGCGCTTGAGCATGGTGGCCACCAGACCGTGTGAGGTAAAGGGCGGCAGCACCTCGCAAAGGAAGTAGTTGGCTTGCGTGGGGATGAGGCGCAGGTACGGCACCAGAGCCAGCGCGGCAGCAAAGCGGCGACGCTCGACAAGGAACTTCTCGCAGGCTACGCGATAGTCGGCCTCGTACTTATTGAAAATCTGCATGTAAAACTCGGCAAACGCGTTGATGTTCCATATCGCCACGTCCTTCTTGGCCCGCTCGATAAGGGCAGTGTCGGCCGAGGCCATGATGCCCAGACGCAGGCCCGGCACGCCGTAACTCTTGCTGATGCTCTTCATGACGACCATCGTGGGGTAGGCTTCGAGCAGGTCGTTGCGCAGCAGGGTGTTCTCGGCGTAGCCGTCGCTGAAATCGACGAACGATTCGTCCACGATGAGGCGCACACCGCGCTCGGCGCACCACTGCGCCAGACGGCAGACGTCAGAGAGGGGGATGAAGTTGCCCGAGGGGTTGTCGGGGTTGACGATGAGGAGCGTCTCGACGGGATGCTCGGCGAAGAAGGCCATGAGGTCGTCGGCCGTATAGGCGAAGTCGGCCCCGTGCGGGCGGAACACCTCGACGCTGTCTGGCTGCCGGCGGTTGGGGTATTCCTCGAACGTCGGACAGGTAACGCCCAGGCGGCCGTCGGTGCGCTCCATGATGCTCTTGATGAGTTCGGCGGCGCCGTTGCCCGGCACGACATACTCCTGACGTATGCCCCAGCACTTACCCGCCAGCAGGGCGTTGACGTACATGCCCGAGGGGTATTCGGTGAGCAGCGTATCGAAGTTGGCGCGCATCTCGTCGCGCATCCGTTCGGAGGGGAAGTAGGGATTGACCAGATAGCAGTAGTCGAGCATACCCGGGAAACGCCAGTAGCCGCCGTAGCGGCGCATGTACAGGCGCAGTTGCTCGTCGTCCTCAGCAAAGAGCGTGGTGGCGATGTCGAGGTCCTGGATGTCGTCTATCTCGTACCACTTCTCGGTGGTGATGGGCAGGGCCTTCAGTTCGCTCTTGTCCAAGAAGGTGATGACGCGCAACACCTGTTCGTAGTACTCGTTGTTGCCCAGGGCCTTGCTGTAGGCTTCGAGGAAGGGAACGTACTTGTGGCGGGCAAACTCGCGGGAGAACTTGTAGATGTTGACCGTCTTGTAGTAGCGGTGCGTCTCCTGGTAGTTGAAGGCCTTCTTCGGCACGAAGTTGACAATGTTGTTGTCGTCGTCGATGCACACCATGGTGCCGTCCATCCACGTCTGATACTTAGCCACGAGGGCCAGGTTGGGGCAGGGGTTGGAGAGAATGAGGTCGAACATGGCCGCATCGAAGATGAGGTCGCTCTCGATGAGGAGCGTGTCGTCTTCCTGCAGTTGTTCCTTGGCCAGCGCGAGCGAGTAGATATTGTTCGTCTTGTCATAGACGGGATTGTTGACATACTCGATGTGGAGCCTGTCGTCGTAGCGCGTGCCGATGTAGTCGCGCAGTTTCTGCCCTTCATACCCCACGACGATGACCACGCGGCGCAGGTTCAGCGGGACGAGTTGGTTGAGGAGACGGTCGATGAGGGCGACGCCGTTGACGCGCACCATACATTTGGTATTGTTGCGGGTGAGTTCGCCAAGACGGCGCCCCATGCCTGCGGCTAAGATAATGGCTTGCATGTGTATCAGGGAGTGGAGGGATGGTCGTTATGAGGGGTAGAGCCCGTGGGGCACAGTTGTGTCATGAAGAAGGTGGCGTGGCAGGTGCGCTGCTCGACGGGCGGCAGCGTCATATACTCGCCGAAGAGGTCGCGCAGGTAGGTGTCCACGTCGGCCGGTGCGGAGAAGGTGCGGCCTTCGAAGGCGATGGTGCCGAGGGGGAAGATGGTAGAGCGCAGGTGGCGGTTGCCGTTGCCGCTGTGGGCGGGGATATTGGCGTAGTATTTCTTCTTCCCCATCACCAGGCCTGCCGTCCGCCAGATGGCGCCGAAGAGCGCCCGCTTGAGCAGGAAGTAAGGGCCTTCGACGGCGGCGCGCAGACTGTAGCGGTGGCGCGTATGGAGCACGGCACCCGCCACGCAGTAGCCGCGGGCCAGACGTTTGGAGAGACGGTAGGGCAGCGTGGGCCATGGCTCCATGGGGAAGATATCGACGAAGAGGCCCTTGGCATAGTCTAACGAGAAGTCGTCGCCGGCCTCGACGATGAACGAGTTGAGGTTGCGCACCTTATAGAAGGGCAGGCG
>CAMGHE010000156.1 GCA_946055775.1 uncultured Bacteroidales bacterium | reverse complement strand
CGTCGGTGGCCGTAGAGTGGGCATCGAAGACCTGCTGGCGGCCGCAGAGGGCGTAACTGGCGCCGTAGGGCACGCCAGGGTCAACGTCGAGCAAGAAGCCCAGACTGTCGGGCGTCTCGATGCGTGCCGGCCCGCTCAGACGGTCGAAGCCGTTGACGATGAGCACGCGGGGCGCGCCCTCTGTGGTGGCACGACGCACGGCGAGCTGCTCGCTGGGGAAACTCTCGCCGCCGGCATTGACAGCCGTCACCTGAAAACTGTACGTCTGTCCGGGACTGACGGGAAGGCGTACCTCCTGCCCATCGCTCACTAAGCGGCCATTGTCGTAGCCCTCATCGCCCACCTTGGTATAGACGACGTAAGCCGTTGGGGCCGCCTTATCGTCGGCCAGACTGTCCATCTGCGGTTGCCACGACAGGTGCACCTCGTTGTTGCCGGTCAGGGTGGCGGCAAAGCGGGTTGGTGGCAGGGGGGCTGCCACGCTGTGCTTCTCGCCGTGTTGGTAGGCGACGAAGCGGAGCACACCCTTGTAGATGGCGCGGGCCAAGGAGAACTGGAACAGCGGGTCGTGGGCATACTTCATGTCGCCAAAGTTCTGGTGCGAGAACATCTCGAGAATGACGGCGGGCAGGTCGGGCGTGCGCGTCTCGCCGTAGTTGCGGTCCCACAGTTCGCGCTGCGTCCACTGGGTGCCCCATGTGCGCGACATGTCGGCCGTCACCTGCGAGAGCAGAGTGGCCGCCATATCCTCTGAAGCGCGGCGCGACATGCCGGCAGGAAACTCGGTCTGTCCCAGTCCATCCACGGTGGTGCAGATGGCCAGCGTGCCATAGACGCCGTTGTCGGGACGCGTGCCGGCATCGCTGTGCAGCGCCAGCACCATCTCGAGGGGTACGCCCATGCCCTTGATGCCGGGCATGTAGGCGCTGCCGCCGGCCATGTGGTTGAGCATGTTGCTGCGGGCACGGATGTCACTCTTGTAGTCGTTGCTGTCGTCGGTGTCGGCGCCCAGGAGGGTGTCGGGCAAGCCGCTCCACTGGGCGTGGTAGCGTGCCCCTTCAAGGAAGCGTGCGAAGCCACTGGTGCTCCCTCCGCGCTCTACCATGCCCACGCCGCCGCCGAAGCGCACGCCGTCGGCGGTGACGAAGCCACGATAGTTGCTCTGGTTGGTCAGGACGACGCGGCCCTGACTGCTCTGCCCCTCGTCAAAGTCGAAGGTGCCGAGATAGACCCATGTGCCGCCGCCCATCTGCTGGTTCACGCGGAACGACGTGCGACCGCCTTTGTGATAGACGGTGTAGTGGGCGTCGGGTACGCTGCCCGGCACGGTGGCGTAACTGACATATACGGCATAGCGGCCCGTGCGCGGCAGGCGTGGCGTCCATGTGGAGGTGGCCAGACGCGTGCGGCGGCTGACGCTGGCAATGCAGCGTGCCGTGCCAGTGCGGAAGGGCTGTATGCTGTCGTTGCGGATGATGGCCACGGGGGCGAAGCCTGTGCCATCGGGCGTAGAGGTCCATGCGCCTTCGTCGCGGACAGCCTCGCTGTAGGTGCCCATACCGGTTACGGCGTCGTTATCGACAATAGCCTCTGCAGTCTGGTAGTCGCGCTCGCGGGCCGACACCACCACGGCACCGGCCTTTTCGAGCATCGGGATAAGGTAGGGAAAGACGATGGACTGAGTGAGCAGGTCTTCGGTGGTGCAGAAGAGTGCCGGGCGCTGCCAGCGCCAGCGCGTGCCGTTCCAATAGCGACCGTGGCTGGGGTTGATCATGAGGTGGCGCCCCTGCAGGCCGCGGCTCACCTCATAGGGGTGCGACAGAGGCGTGACCCAGGCGTAGCCCTTGTGGGCGACGTCGCCCCATAGGCGCGAGCGGTCGGCACGGCCTTCGCGGAAGATGTTGGGCACGAGGTCTTCGATGCGCTGTCCGCCCTTGCCATAGATGGCCAGATGGTAGGTGTTGTAGGGAGTCGGGAGGCGGCGTCCGACGGCCTTATATATATCGGCCACGCGGGCATCGGTCAGAGGCTGTGAAGAGAAGGGCTCGTTGGCATAGATGCTCAGCGTGCGGCTGGCGTCGTCGCAGCGCAGGCTGTCAAAGCCCATCGCGTCGTGAGGCCGGTAGCCCTCTACGCGGTAGGTCTGGAAGTATTGTGCCACGGCACTGCGCACGGCCGGACTTACGCCACGCTGAGCGGCGGCGGGCAGGGCGGCCAGAGCCAGCGCCATGACGGCGGTCAGTTTGTTGCGAAATATCATCTCTAAGGTTCGTTGGTCTTGCGTTGCAGAGTCGGCGGGGCATCAGGCTGGCTTCCCTTCTCCCACCTCCTCGACGGCAAATTTCTCAGGATGCCGCCCGTGGAAGGGGCGGTAGTAGTCCATGATTTCCCTCATGTCGTCGTCAACGTTGCCCGAGGGGCGTATGGTCTTGGTGCAGACGATGGTCTTCGTGGCAAAGTCGATGGCATAGAGCATGATGGGCAGGTTGGCCTTGAGGGCGATGTAGTAGAAGCCGCGCTTCCATGTGGTGGTGAGCGAGCGTGTACCTTCAGGCGTCAAGGCCAGTTCGAAATGGTCGGCCTGAAGGGCCTGCTGAGCCATCTGGTCGGTCAGACTGGTTTTCTTGCTGCGCACTACGGGCACGCCGCCAATGTGGCGAAGCCATAGACCCAGAGGAAAGAAGAACCACTCCTTCTTCATCATGAAGCGGGCCTTGCGGCCGATGGCGTAGTAGTAGAGTTTGGCGATGATGAAGTCCCAGTTGCTGGTGTGGGGGGCGACGCAGATGATGCACTTGTCGTGTCGCGGCACGGTGACGTGCTCTTTCCAGCCCATGAGGCCGAAGAGCAGTTTGCGGGCTATGGCAGACATATTTCGTGGAGTAACAGAGGGGTGTGAGGTATAAGCGTGCCGGCCGCCATGTAACGGCAGAATGAGGAACTGGAAGCAGGCATGTCCGTACCGTCCCGTCGTGCGGGCTTGGGCCGTGCAGCGGTTTCCAATTCCTCATTCTTGTGCCGACGGCTAGCTGGCCGTGGTGTGACGGCCTGCTGGCGTGGCGTCAGATGCTGACGATGCGTTCGGCCAGGTCGTTGATGCTGGCGGTAAATTCTTGGTGCAGACGTTTGAAGAAGAGGCGTTCGGAGCCCTTCTCAACATGCGACAGGCGTGCCACATAGTCGGTGTGAATCTGGAGCAGTTCGGCCATCAGGGGCTGGTATTTGTCTGCCGAGCCAGGCGTGCAGGCATTGAGCACGACGCAATCGGTCATCAGTTCGCTGGTGATGCGCTTGATTGATTTCTTGAGTTGTTTTCGTGAAGCCATAGTATGCGGTGGTTAGGGGGGTGCGTTGGTGTGTGCGAGGTGCTACCCGATAATCTCCATCCCCTTGAGGATGGCCTGTTCGTTCATGGGCAGCAGGTTGTGGTGACGTTCGGGCAGGGTCTTGCGCAGGGCTTTCATGACGCTCTCCATGCTGACGATGGGATGAATCTTGAGCAGTCCGCCAAGCACCATCATGTTAAAGCACTTGGTCATTTTCATCTCGGCTGCCGTCTCCATGGCATTAATCGGATGGATGGCGATATCGGTGCGTGTGGGCACGTCGAGGATACCGAAACTGTCGTAGATAAGGTGTCCACCAGCCTTAACCTTGGGCTGGAACTTGTCGAGCGAGGGTTGGTTAAGGACAATGGCAGTGTCGTAGGCGCTGAGTATGGGTGATGAGATGGGGTCGTCGCTGACGATGACGGTGACGTTGGCCGTTCCGCCGCGCTGTTCGGGTCCGTAGGCCGGCATCCACGTCACTTCCTTGCCCTCCATGAGTCCGGCGTAAGCCAGAATTTTTCCCATCGAGAGGACACCCTGTCCGCCGAAACCGGATATGATGATTTCTTGTTTCATGATGCTGTGGGGTTGTGGGCTGTGGTGGGGTATGGGCCTACTTGCCGTCGGGTGCGGTGAGGTCCTTGAGGTCGCCGGGGGGATAGAAGGCAAACATCTTGTCGGCCATCCATTCG
>CAMGHE010000155.1 GCA_946055775.1 uncultured Bacteroidales bacterium | reverse complement strand
CGCGCGGAACTGGAAGCGGCGCGCAAGGCGTTGGCACGCGCCGAGCAGCTGGCGGCGGAGAAACTGCTGCCGCAACGCGAACTGGACGAGGCACGCAGCCGTTTCCGCACGGCGGAGGCGGCGGCCCGCAGTTTGGGCAACGAAACCCGGACACGCGCCGTGGCCGCGCCTTTCACGGGCTACGTGAAGGAGGTGCTGGTGCGCCCGGGCGACTATGTGCAGCCGGGACAACCGCTGGCCACGGTGACGCAGAGCCAACGCCTGCAGCTGAGTGCCGACCTGCCGGAACGCCACTTTGCGCTGCTGCCGCAAATCAAGGATGCCACGTTCCGCCTGTCGTACGAGCCGGAAGGGACGGCACACTGCGTGAGCGAGATGGGGGGCAGTCTGGTTTCCAAGGGGAGGGCGAGCAGCGCGACGGGCTTTTCCGTTCCCGTGACCTTCGAGCTGCCCAACCGGGGACGGCTCGTATCGGGCAGTTTCGCGCAGGTGTATCTGCAGGGGGCAGCCCGGAAGGGGGTCATCACGGTGCCCAACGAGGCGCTCACCGAGGCGCAGGGGCTTTTCTTTGTGTATGTGCAAATCCATCCTGAAAGGTATCAGCGGCAGGAGGTGACCGTCGGCGCGACCGATGGCCGCCGCACCGAAATCCGCTCGGGCCTGACGGCGGGCCAGCGCGTGGTGGCGCAAGGTGCCACGCAGGTGCGCTTAGCGGCCAACGCCACGGTAATTCCCGAAGGACACAGCCATTGAGCGGCGGCCTATGCCGCCGGAGATAGCTTTTTATAGATAGCTATAGTAATCTATAGTAATCTATAGCTCCCTATAGCTTCCCACAGCGCTCCAACCCCTAAACCTCAAACCTTATGCTCAACAAGATAATTTCCCTTTCTCTCCGCAACCGTCCGTTGGTGGTGTTCTTCAGCGTGCTGCTGCTCGCTGTGGGCTGCTGGACGGCTTGGCGGATGGAGGTCGACGTTTTCCCCGACCTCAACGCGCCTACCGTGGTGGTGATGACCGAAGCCCGGGGCATGGCCGCCGAAGAGGTGGAACGGCTCGTCACCTTCCCCATCGAGACCGCCGTGAACGGTGCCACCGGCGTGCGCCGCGTGCGCTCCTCGTCCACCACGGGTTTCTCCGTGGTGTGGGTGGAATTCGACTGGGGCACGGACGTGTACCGCGACCGCCAGATTGTTTCCGAAAAGCTCGCCACGCTGGGCGACCAGTTGCCCGAAGGCGTGGGCAGTCCCACCATCGGGCCGCAGAGCAGTATCATGGGCGAAGTGCTCTTCGTGGGCCTCACCGCCGACACGACCTCCATGGGCCGCCTGCGCTCGCTCGCCGACTGGACCGTGCGCCCACGACTGCTCAGCACGGGCGGCGTGGCACAGGTGACGGTGCTCGGAGGCGACGTGCTGGAATACCAAATCCGCCTCCACCCCGAACGGATGCGCCACTTCGGCGTGACGCTCTCGCAGGTGCTCGACGCTACGCGCCAGATGAACCGCAACGCGGCCGGCGGCGTGCTCTATGAATACGGCAACGAATACATCGTGCGCGGCGTGGTGGCCACGGCCCGCACGGAAGAGATGGCCCAGGCCGTGGTGGGCACCACGCCCGCCGGACTGCCAGTGGTGCTGGCCGACGTGGCCGACGTGGAGCTGGGTGCCAAACGCCCCAAGATGGGCACTGCATCGGTCGACGGCAAGCCCGCCGTGCTCCTCACGGTGACCAAACAACCCGCCACGGGTACGCTCGAACTGACCGAGGCACTCGACACGGCCATTGCCCGACTGCGCACCGCCTTGCCCGCCGATGTGAAGGTGAACACCGAGCTTTACCGCCAGCAGGACTTCATCGACAGCTCCATATCGAACATCCGGAAGTCGCTCGTCGAGGGCGGCATCTTCGTGGTGCTGGTGCTGTTCATCTTCCTCATGAACGCGCGTACCACGCTCATCTCCCTCGTCACCATTCCCCTCTCCCTGCTCGTCACGCTCCTCGTACTGCAGGCCATGGGCCTGACGCTCAACACCATGAGCATAGGCGGCATGGCCATAGCCATCGGTTCGCTGGTCGACGACGCGATTGTGGACGTGGAGAACGTGTACAAGCGGCTGCGCCTCAACGCCCTGTTGCCGCCGGCGCAGCGGCACGGACGCATGGCGGTGATATACGACGCTTCGCGCGAGGTGCGTATGCCCATCCTCAACTCCACGCTCATCATTGTGGTGAGCTTCATCCCCCTGTTCTGCCTCTCTGGCCTGGAAGGCCGTATGCTCGCCCCGCTGGGCGTGAGCTTCATCGTTTCGCTCTTCGCCTCGACGCTCGTGGCCCTGACCCTCACGCCCGTGCTGTGCAGCTATTTGCTGCGCGTCAAGGGCGACAGCGGCAGGACCAACGAACCGCGCTGGGTGCGCGCCATGAAGCACGGCTACGAACGGCTGCTGGGCAGCCTGACGGGCCGTACGGGACGCTGGGTGCTGGGCACGACCGCCGTGTTAGTGGTGCTCACCGTAGGACTCTTCTTCACCTTGGGCCGCAGCTTCCTGCCGCCGTTCAACGAGGGCAGCTTCACAATCAATGTCAGCACCTTGCCCGGCGTTTCGTTCGAGGAGAGCGACCGCATCGGCCGGCGCGCCGAACAGCTCCTGATGCAGGTGCCGGAGGTGAAGCACGTGGCGCGCAAGACGGGACGCGCCGAGCTGGACGAGCACGCCCTGGGCGTGAACACGAGCGAAATAGAGGTGCCCTTCCGCCTGCAGGACCGCACGAAGGAGGAGGTGATGGCCGACATCCGGCAGAAGCTGGTCACCATCCCGGGGGTGAACATCGAGATAGGCCAACCCATCTCCCACCGCATCGATGCCATGCTCTCGGGCACGAAGGCGGGCATCGCCATCAAGCTGTTCGGCCCGGATCTGGGCGAACTGCACCGCCTGGGCCTGCGCATACAGGAAGCGACTCGCAGCGTGGAGGGCGTGGCCGACCTCAACGTGGAACAACAGATTGAACGCCCGCAACTGGTGCTGCGTCCGCGCCGCACACTCCTGGCGCGCTACGGCATCACCCTGCCGGAATTTTCGGAATACGTCAACGCCGCGCTCGGAGGCGAGGTGGTGAGCCAAGTGCAGGACGCGGGACGCACGTACGATCTGACGGTGAGAATGTCGGACCACGACATGGCGACCACGGAGCGCATCAGGCAAATGCTCATCGACACGGGCACAGGACAGAAGGTGCCCCTGAGCGAGGTGTGCGACGTGGTGTCGGCCGCAGGGCCTAACACCATCAGCCGTGAGAACGCGCAGCGCAAACTGGTGGTGTCGGCCAACGTGGAAGGCCGCGATATGCGCTCCGTGGTGCAAGATATGCGCCGCGCCATCGAGGAGAAGGTGGAGCTGCCCGAGGGTTACCATATCGAATACGGTGGACAGTTCGAGAGCGAGGAGGCCGCCTCGCGCCTGTTGCTGGCTCTCTCCGTGGTGAGCGTGGTGGTGATTTTCCTGCTCCTCTACCTGCAGTTCCGCTCGTGGCGGCAGGCCGTGGTGGTGCTGCTCAATTTGCCGCTGGCGCTCATCGGCGGTGTGCTGGCCTTGGTGGCGACGGGCGGCGTGGTGAGCATTCCCGCCGTGATCGGCTTTATCTCGCTCTTCGGCATAGCCACGCGCGGCGGTATGCTGCTGGTGGACCGTTACAACGAGCTGTACAGCCAAGGACTGCCGCCCCGTGAGTGTGTGCTCCAGGGTTCGCAGGACCGCCTGCTGCCCATCGTGATGACGGCCCTGTCGTCGGCCTTGGCGCTCATCCCCTTGGCGCTGGGCAGTGCGCTGCCGGGCAACGAAATCCAGAGCCCCATGGCACAGGTGATGCTGGGCGGACTGCTGACGAGCACGCTGCTGAACCTGGTAGTAGTGCCGGTGGTGTTCGGCGGCATTGGCTGTTTCAAGAAGAAAAGATTACAACAAACGATTTCGGAGGTTGAAGAAAATGATGACTGACAAAACTGTTTTTTTCATGCACTATATAAAAGG
>CAMGHE010000154.1 GCA_946055775.1 uncultured Bacteroidales bacterium | reverse complement strand
GGCATCAAGGTAGTCGTTGATGATGGCGTAGCGGTTTTTGTTGCTGTCGAAGGGCTTCCATCCCTTGGCCGAGGTGGTCAGGTTCTGCGCGTTCTGGCAGACGTTGAGCGCGGTTTGCAGCACCTCCGTGCCGCCGAGAGGCGACATGGTGTCCAAGTCCATCCCGATGATAAGATAGGCGTAAAAGCCTACCATCGCCGTGAGGTCGTCGGTGATGACGTCGGGCCGGAACTCCAGTTTGTCATACTCCTGAAAGGTAAAGGTGAAATTGGGGTCCACCATGCTCCACACCGTCGTGGTGTAGTTTGTGTCGAAGACGGGACGTTGGCTCTGCACGGTCAGACGGCACTCCATACGGTTCTCGCTTTCAATGTACTTCGTGACGGAGATATTCATCTGGCAGCGTATGCGTTCGTGGCGTGCATACTGGTGCTCTGTCCAACGGCGCTCGTTGAGCAACGCCGTCAGGTTCTTCTCCAGGTTCTCAAAAATCTGCGTGGACGTGCCCTGCACTTGCTGGTGGTTGATGGTCACAGTGCAGTCGAGTTCCTGCGCCAAGGCGGCAGTCCGGACCACGATACTAAGTATCAGGAGTGCAACGCATCTAATTTTGCGCATAATTGTTCTACTATATGGTCTGCTACTTCTGTTTTAGCCATGAGGGGCAGTTCGACGCAGTCGTCCGCGTCAATCAGCGTCACTTTATTTGTGTCGTAGCCGAAGCCGGCGCCCGGGTCGGCCAATGAGTTGAGCACGATGAAGTCCAGATTCTTCCTTCGGAGTTTATCCTTGGCATGCTCCACGGCATCATGCGTTTCCAAGGCAAAGCCCACCAGCACCTGGTCGGCTCGCTTCGTCCGTCCCAACGTGGCGGCAATGTCCTGCGTAGGCTTGAGGCGGATAATCATGTCGTCCGCGCCGCGTTTTATTTTGGTGTCAGAAGTGTTCTCGGGCGTGAAATCGGCCACGGCGGCACAGAGGATGGCGGCGTGACACTGCGGGAAGAGCGTTGTGGCGGCTTCATACATCGCTGCGGCGCTCTGTACGTCGATGCGCTCTATGCCCGGATGGACGGTCTGCAGAGCCGTCGGACCGCATACGAGTTTGACATTCGCGCCCCGCTCGGCCAATGCTTCGGCCAATGCGAAGCCCATTTTCCCTGTGGAGTCGTTGCTGATATAGCGCACAGGGTCGATGCGCTCTACGGTTGGTCCGGCAGTCACCATCACCGTTACGCCCTGGAGTTCGTCGCGCTGGCGCAGCATGGTGGCTATTTGAACAAAGATATTCTCAGGCTCTTCCATTCGTCCTTTGCCCATCAAGTGACTGGCCAGTTCGCCCGTGGCGGGCTCAATGACGCTTACGCCCATGCGGCGCAGAGCCTGCAGGTTCTGCTGCGTAGTATGGTGGGCATACATGTCAAGGTCCATGGCAGGTGCCACCACTACGGGAGCTTTCATCGAAAGGTAGGTGGTGATGAGCATGTTGTCGGCCGTACCGTGCGCCATCTTGCTGATGCTGGAGGCGGTGGCCGGGGCCACGACCATCATGTCGGCCCAGCGACCCAGATCGACATGGCTGTGCCAAGTGCCGTCCGTCTGGTTGAAGAACTCGCTCACCACGGGCTTGCCGGACAGCGCCGAGAGGGTAACGGGGGTGACGAACTCCTTGCCGGCCGGCGTGATGACCACCTGTACTTCGGCACCGGCCCGTATGAGCAGGCGCAGCAGCGTGCACGACTTGTAGGCGGCGATGCTGCCCGATATGCCCAGTACGATGTGGGCGGGACGGCCGCCGGCGCCCGCCGTTTTCAGTGAGAGGTGTGAAGTGATGTCCATGGCGTGGTCAGTTGTTCTTGGTCAGCAACTTGTATTTGGTAAACACCTGCTTGGTGTTCTGTGTGAAGTCGCCCTGCATGATCCAGTTGTAGTAGCCGGGGTCGCGGCGCAGGGTCTCCACCACAGGCTTGCCGCGGTACTTGCCGAAGTTGATGACGGCCGTGCCGTTGTCGTCCAGCACAATGCGCCCGGCGAAATCGACGTTGCGGTTGCGGCGGGAGAAGTCGGCCAGGAAGGTGACGTCGTTCTGCAGTTCGGCGCCGTAGCGGTCCAACTGCCCCTTGAGCACCTCGTAGGTAGCACGGGTGTCGGCTTCGGCAGAGTGGGCGTCCTCAAGGGTCTTGCCGCAGTAGAACTGATAGGCGGCTTCGAGCGTCCGCTTCTCCATTTTGTGAAAGATATTCTGTACGTCTATCATGCGGCAGTTGGACAGGTCGATGGCGACGCCGGCACGCACGAACTCTTCATAGAGCAGGGGGATGTCGAAGTTGTTGGAGTTGAAGCCGGCCAGGTCGGCGTGCTTAAAGTCGGCGGCAATCTGGGCGGCTTTCTCTGCGAAGGTCGGGCATTGCGCCACGTCTTCGTCGTGTATGCCATGGACGGCTGTCGATTCGGCCGGGATAGGTATCTGTGGATTGAAACGCTGTGTCACCGTTTTTTCGGTGCCGTCGGGCATGACTTTGATGTAGCACAGTTCGATGATGCGGTCTGTGCTTACTTGCAGTCCTGTACTTTCAATATCGAAGAAGATGAGCGGGCGCGTCAGATGCAGTTCCATGTATTACAAATGCATTGCAAAGAGTGAAGCCTCTTCTATTATTATAAAGGAGTGAGTAAGAACGCAGGCATGTTACGCCATGCGCCTTACTCAATAAGAACAGTTGTCGAAGTCGGAAGGCTAATCGGCCAGCATCATGGGCATAATGAGCATCAGCACCTTCTCGGTCTCATCCTCAGCCACGGGCAGGATAAGCGCAGCGCGGGAAGGGTCCGACAGTTTGATGTTGATTTCCTCCTGCGAGAGGTTGGCCAAAAGTTCTACAAGGAATACGCCCTTGAACCCGATGTTCATGGGCATGCCATCATATTCGCAGAGGACGTTCTCCTCTCCCGAGCGGGCGTAGTCAAGGTCCTGGCTTGTCACCTCTACGTTGCTGCGGCTGATGGACAGGCGGGCCAGCGAATTGGCATTGCCGGCCGACATGATAAGTACGCGGCGCAGGGCGCTGACCAAAGCGGGACGGTTGATGGTGAGTATGTTGTTATTTTCTTTAGGGATGACCAGCGAATACTTGGGGTACATTCCCTCCACCAACGAGCAGTTGATGGTATAGTTTACCGAATAGAGCGTCAAGCCGCGTTCGCCAATGTGAAGTTGAATGTCGCCCTCTTCGCGTGCCATGGCAGCCTTGATGATACCTGCATGCTTTTTGGAAACGATAGCCACCTTAGCGCGCTCCGATTTAATCTCCGTCAGCGTAGTCATGGCCAGTTTGTGACCGTCACTGCCGACGACGACCATGTCGTCTTCGTGGATGTCCAGAGCGATACTGTTCATCACCGGGCGTGCGGTATCATCGCTGGCAGCGAAGAGGGAGCGGCTTACGGCGCTGATGAACGAGCCACACGGCACGACGACTTCAAGTATCTCGGGCTCTTCGGCGGGCGGCGTGGGGTATTCGTCGGCCGGCGTGCCCACCAGTTGGAAATGACCGTTGGCATACTCCAGTTGTATCTCCAGGGTCTCTTCGTTGATGATGAAGGTGATGGGCTGGTCGGGAATTTCCTTCACGACGTCCTGTAGGATGCGGGCATTGATGGCCATCTTTATTTGGCCTTCGTCGCAATAGTTTAGTTCCAGCGTAGAATAGATGCAGATTTCATTGTCTGAGGCCATGATGTCCATGACGCCGTCATGAATGTCTATGCAGAAGTTTTCCAAGATGGCCATTGGACTTTTCGGACTAATCACGCGCCCTAAGTTTTGCAGGCGCGCAGCAAGCAGTTCGCTGGAGATGGTAATTTTCATATCTGAGGTATTATTTCTTACTTCGCTTTGGCACATCTGATGCTCATAGCCTGTGCCCATTTTGCAAAGTTACGCTTTAGCGGGCAAAATGCCAAGGCTACATGCTAAAGTTTTTTTCTCCCGCCGGCCCATCTGCCAGTCATATAGAGTCAACAAGCAATCCCACATGGAGTTTCGGAGGGCAAAACGGCGACAAACGGCTGCAAAAATCAGTGT
>CAMGHE010000153.1 GCA_946055775.1 uncultured Bacteroidales bacterium | reverse complement strand
GCCATCTGGGGTCTGAGCCACGAGTGGGGCCACCAGCACCAGATGCACCCCTACTTCTGCTGGAAGGGTGTCAACGAGGTGACCAACAACGTCAACTCCTACTACAACATTATGAAGATGGGCTACCGCAAGTCGGACAAAATCAGCAACTGGGCCAGCGCGCGCAGGCACCTCATCGAGGGCGATTACACCGGCGTTACCCTCAAAAGCAGCGCCCGTCAGGCGGCCTATAACAGTTCGCCCGAGGTGGCTTGGTGCCCCGACTACGCCGCTCTGGTCAACGAGATGAAGGATAACACCATCACTCCCGTCCAGGACAACAAACATCGTGCCCTTGGTATCAACGAGGTAGGTGTCGGCGAGACCCTCTGCCCCTTCATCATGCTCTACTCCTACTTCACCCAGAATGGCTTCCCCGACTTCGCCCCCGACTGGTACGAAGCCCTGCGCCAGACTGACCAGGAAGGCGGTTCTACCGTCGAGAAGAGCGGTGGCTACGACAAGTATGAGCTCGTCGCCGCTGCCCAGAATAACAACAAGAACGGCGCCATCGCCAAGCTCAACCAGCTCTTCCCCAACTCCGTTTGGTGCAAGTACATCACTGAGGCCCACTGCTCGACGTGGAACAACAACATGCCCTACATCCTCAACTGGATTGTGAAGTGCAGCCGCATCACCGGTTACAACCTCTTCCCCTACTTCGAGAAATGGGGCTTCCTGCGCCAGATCGCCCTCTACATTGGCGACTACGGCAACGGTTGGCAGATCTTCACCCCCGCCGCCTACGACGAGTTTAAGGCCGATATGGACGCTCTCGTGGCCGACGGCACGCTGAAACCGATGTCCGACGAAATGGTCATAGAAATCTCCTACGCTTCCGATTATTTCCAGAGCAAGCCCACCTTCCCCAACTGATGCTGCTCTGCACCTATCCTATCCTCCACGGGCCGGACCACCACGTCCGGCCCGTGGTGTTTTCTTGCCGGTGCTGCCGCCATGAGGCACCCCGCAGAGATTTCCCCACGTGCTGATTTTTTCGTAAATTTGCAGTGATAAACGCCGGCGCATCCCGGCGCCATTATTCTGCGCTGCTATCCCTGCCGATAGCATCCTCACACCAACCCGCCCCGATGGCCCGTCACCACCGTCCATATCCTCTGCACGTCCGCCTGCTTGCCCTGCTGACGGCCTGCGCCTTCTGCTACCTGTATATAGGTAGCACGGCCTTCGTGCATACCCACTATGTGGACGGGCAGAAGGTGGCCCACTCCCATCCCTATTCGGCGCCGCACCAGCATGCCAATGCCCACGCGGTGGCCGCCTTTGCGCTGATGGGCGCCGCGCTGACCACGCCGCCGGCGACGCTGGTCCTCACCGTACCCGTGCGTACGGTCATCTGCCCTTGGCCGCGTTTGTCCAAGGGCCGCGTGCGTGGCGCCTTGTTACACCCTCTTGCGCCCCGCGCCCCGCCTTTCTTTGGTCTGTCCGCAGCCTGATTCCTACGGTGTGTCATGCCTAAGTGCCGACACGCCCTCTGCTGCATGACGGTGTGTCTGCATTACATAGTGACGCACCGTCGGCCTCCCATTATCTATCAACCAAAGAAACCTTTACCCTTTTCCTTCCAATGCACAGAATACTTCCTTTTCTGCTGGCCCTCCTGGTGCCGGCACAATGGCTGTATGCCCATACCGTCCCCGTGACGCCCACGCCGACCGATGCCCATATCACGGGTCACGTCGTTGAGCAGGGCGGCGAACACCTGCCCTTCAGCACCATCCGCCTCATCCCTGTCACGGGCGAGGCTTTCGTCACCACCACCGACGCCACGGGCCACTACTTCATCAAGAACCTGCGCGAAGGCACCTACCGCATCGAAGCCTCGGCCGTCGGCTACGTCACGGCATCGAAGCAGGTGACGGTGGTGCGCAATACGACCGTCGAGGTGCAGTTTGCCCTCCTGCCCGACGAGATCGGTCTGGAGCAGGTCGTCGTCACTGGCAACAAAAACGAGGTGTTGCGCCGCAGCAGTGCCTCGCTCGTTCAGGTGCTGGGCAGCAAACTTCTCACTGAGGTGGGTGCTGTCAGTCTGGCCGACGGCCTCAACTTCCAGCCCGGCGTGCGCGTGGAGAACGACTGCCAAAACTGTGGCTTCACCCAGGTGCGCATCAACGGCCTCGACGGCCACTATTCGCAGGTGCTGATGAACTCGCGCCCCGTATTCTCGGCCCTGGCCGGCGTCTATGGCCTGGAGCAGATACCCGCCAATATGATTGAGCGCGTCGAGGTGATGCGTGGCGGCGGTTCGGCGCTCTTCGGCAGTTCGGCCATCGGCGGCACCATCAACGTCATCACCCGCGCTCCCGCGCAGAACGGCGCCGAGGTGGCCCACACCATGACCTCCGTCGGCATCTCTGACGCCCTCGACCAGAACACCACCCTCAACGGCTCCATCGTCAGCGACAACCAGCGTCTGGGCGCGTTTATCTATGCCCAGAGCCGCAACCGCAAGGGCTACGACCACGACGGCGACGGCTTCACCGAGGTGCCCGAACTGGTCTCGAAGACCGTCGGCATAAAGAACTTCCTGCGCACCGGCGAGCGGTCGCGCCTCTCTCTGGAGTATCACACCACGCACGAATACCGCCGCGGCGGCGACCGGCTCAAGCAGCAGCCCCACAACGCCCTCGTGGCCGAACAGACGGAGCACGACGTACATGCCGCCGATGCTTCCTACAACGGATGGAGCAGCAGCGGCAACGACAAGTGGAACATCTTCTCGTCCCTGCAGAGCACGGCGCGCAAGAGTTACTACGGCAGCCAGTGCGACCCCAATGCCTACGGGCGCACCACCGACCTCGTCGTCGTCTCCGGCGGACAGTGGACGCACCTCTTCGACCACTGCCTATTCATGCCCGCCGAGATGGTGGCCGGCGTGGAACACAACTACAACTACCTCCACGACGTCACTCTCGGCTACGACCACGACGTTCTGCAGCGCGTCAACATCTTCTCGGGCTACCTGCAGAACGAGTGGCGCACCGACCGCTGGGGCTTCCTCATCGGCGCACGCCTGGACAAACACTCCCTCATCGACCACGTCATCGTCTCGCCCCGCGCCAACCTGCGCTACAACCCCTCGCGCGACCTCAACCTGCGCCTGTCCTACAGCACGGGCTTCCGCTCACCACAGGCTTATGACGAAGACTTCCACGTGGCCGTCGTCGGTGGCGACCGCGTGGTGACGGTGCTGGCCGACGGACTGAAAGAGGAGAGCAGCCGGAGCATCAGTGCCTCGGCCGACTGGTATCATGCCTTCGGCAATGTGCAGACCAACGTGCTCGTCGAGGGCTTCTACACCGACCTGAGCGACGTCTTCGTCCTGCGTGAGCTCGACCGCGTCGATGCCCATGGCAACCAGGTGCTCGAACGCCAGAATGGTGATGGAGCCCGCGTGTGGGGCGTCAACATCGAGGGCCGTGTGGCCATAGGGCGTCAGTGGCAGACGCAGGTGGGCGCCACCTGGCAGCAGTCGCGCTACAAGCGCCCCGAGCAGTGGAGCGACAACCCCGATGTCCCCGCTGTGCGCCGCCTGTTCCGCACGCCCGACGCCTACGGCTACCTCACGTTGCAGTACACCCCGACCAAGCGCCTCACGCTATCGGCCCACGGCACGTTCACCGGGCCGATGACTGTCCAGCACATGGCGGGCTCCGGTACGCCGACCGACTGCGCCGTACGCACACCGGCCTTCGCCGACCTCGGGCTGAAACTGTCCTACGCCTGGCGCGTCTTCGACTACTCCACACTGACCCTCTCCGCCGGTGTGCAGAACGTCTTCAACAGTTACCAGTCCGACTTCGACCAGGGACCCGACCGCGACTCGGGCTATATCTATGGCCCCTCGCTCCCCCGCTCCCTCTTCGTCGGCCTCAAACTGACCCTCTGAGGCGCCTCCTGACTGCGCCTCTGCTTCGCACTATCATGCGTTGAAACTGCGGCTAACCACCGCTCCTGGTGCGCCGCTAGGAGGACGGTGTGTCATAATGGCCAATCTGCTTCGTTGCTATCGGCATTCGGGCT
>CAMGHE010000152.1 GCA_946055775.1 uncultured Bacteroidales bacterium | reverse complement strand
CCGACGTTGAAGGCCACCATCGGGCGGTAGTCTATGCCGAAGGTCAGCGGTGCGTCTTTCAGCGTGAAGCCGAAGCCCAGGACGGCCACGGGACCGAAGAAGAAGCCGTCGTCGCCGTGCTTGGCGTCGTAGAAGCCGAGGCCGCCGCCGAGGCCGCCCCAGAATTTCCACGTGGCAAAGTCGGGGGTCCAGTTGGCCCACTGACGGAAATAGCGGTTGAACGTCATCTGTCCGCAGAAGCCTTTGTCCAGGTCGAAGATGCCGGCCGTGATGTCGAGAAACTGCTGCCGGCTGTGGTGGTTTTGATACTCCAGGTCGATGGTTGAACCGCCGAAGTGTGCGCCGAAGGCGTGGGCCGAGCGTTGCGCCTGTGCCGTCCCGCCGATGGCCAGCAGAGCGATGGTCAGGATGAGAACAAGTTTTTTCATGCAGGTTGTGGTGTTGTGGGCAGGGTGTGCCGTGCATGTGCCGTTGTGCGCCCTGCTCGGGGTTTGAGGAATGTGCGGGCGTTTGCCGCCCGTTGTCTGCAAAGTTAATGGATTTGCCGAAAGTGCAGCTGTGCGCGCATCGTCCAACCCTGTTTTTTATAAAACATTGGGAACTGCCGTCGGCGGTCGTTGCCAAACGTGCGCTGCGCTGTCGCAGTAGGGCCTTCTGCTTATGAGGCGTGGCTTCCCTCGTCGTAGCCGCGGGCATAGCCTGTGGCGTAACTGCTGCGGTAGGTTTCGCGCTGGCTGCGGGTGTTGTAGGCGGGGCTGACGTCGTGCGGTTTGTTCTCCTGTCCGGCAATGCCGTCGTAGTAGCCGTCCCAGTAGCCGTCTTCCTCGCCCGCCTCGTCGGCCGGGCGGCGGTCGTGACCGATGTCGTCGGCTGGGGCGATAGTCACGCTGTCGGGTACGGCAGGCAGTGTGCCAGGGGCTACGGAGGTGTCGGGTGTGGCCACGGGGAGCGCGGCCCGGCTACTGCCAGCCTCGCCGGCCTGCTCGGCCTCAGGCTTAGAGGCACTGCTTTTGAGCCAGAAGATTAGGGCGATGGCAGCGGCGATAACCAGGATGAAGAGCCATACGTTGCCGCCTCTCAGGGCGTTGTCGTTTTTTTTCATATCAAGTGTTTGTTCGTGTAGAACGGGTGTGCGGTAGTTGGGAATCGTGTCAGCGCAGGCGGCAGCGGTCGGCAGCGTCGATACGCAGGAAGATGAAGAGCAGCAGGGTGAAGCCCCATAGCGACGAGCCGCCGTAACTGAAGAAAGGCAGCGGGATGCCGATAACCGGCATGACGCCCATCACCATGCCTACGTTGATGAGCACGTGGAAGAAGAGGATGCTCAGCACGCAGTAGCCATAGACGCGGCCAAACTTGCTGCTTTGGCGCTCTGCCAGATGGATGAGACGCAAGATGAGTGCCAGGAAGAGCAGCAGTACGCCCGCCGATCCGATGAAGCCCTGTTCTTCGCCTACGGTGCAGAAAATAAAGTCGGTGTCCTGTTCGGGCACATATTTCAGTTTGGTTTGCGTGCCGTTCATGAACCCTTTGCCCTCCAGTCCGCCCGAGCCGATGGCAATTTTGCTTTGGTTGACGTTATATCCGGCGCCGCTGATGTTTTCCTCGATGCCCAGTAGCACGCGGACGCGCGTCTGCTGGTGAGGTTCAAGGACATTGTTGAGGGTGTAGTCGGTCATGTAGAGGAAGGCCGTTGAGCCCAGGGCGAAGATGCCGATGAAGGCGTATCGTCCGATGCGTTCGCCCAGCGCTTGCCAGCCGATGTAGGCTGCGCAGCCCAGGCAGGCCGCTATGCCGCCCCATGCCACGTCAATCGGTACGATGAAGGCCGACACCAGATAGGTCACGGCAAAGGTAGCCCCGCCCCAGAGCAGCATGCGGCGTGCGTGGGGCGTGCGTGGGCAATAGACGGCCGCCATGCCCGTGGTGAAGAGCCATATGAGCAGCAGCACACAATACTCGCCCACCGGTGTGAGCGTCAGGGGCACCGTGTCTTCGCTAAAGCGCAGGCACACTACGAAATAGATGATAGCCGATGTGGCCGTGAAGAGGATGGCGCCCGGCATGCCCTCGCGGTAGAACATGAGGAAGAAGGCCAGATAGACCAGGGCCGAGCCCGTCTCTCGCTGCATGACGATGAGTGCCATGGGCAGCAGGATGATGGCTGCTGCGCGTATGAGCGAGCGTCTGTCGGCCAGGCTGATGCCGAAGCGTCCGATGAAGCGTGCTATGGCCAGGGCAGTGGCACATTTGGCAAACTCGGCCGGCTGTAGGCTCACCGCGCCGAGGCTTATCCACGACCGGGAACCCTTGATATCCTTGGCCAAAAAGGGCGTGATGACGAGCAGGCCCATCATCAGCCAGTAGGCCGCTCCCGAGAGCGCTTCGAAGTATCGGTCGTCCGTCATGAGCAGGACGAATCCCAGTGTCAAGGCCAGACCAATCCATACAATCTGTTTGCCTGAGCGCGATGACCAGGCCAGGAAGTCCGTGTCGCCCAGTTCGTGGCTGGCACCGCAGATACTCACCCATCCGAAGGCAATGAGCGCCAGGTAGATGGCGATGGTCAGGCCATCGGCATGGAAGGCGGGATAGCGTAGCGGTTTATCTGACATAGTCTCCATATTTGATGTGTTTGGCCTGTAGTTCGGCTGCCCGTTTCTCCGATGCTTCAGAGAGTTTGCCGTTGAGATACTGCTCCATGATGAGGGCGCCGATGGGCACGCCATAGACGGCGCCGAAGCCGCCGTTCTCGATATAGGCCACGACGGCGATGCGCGGCTGGTCCATGGGGGCGAAGCCCATGAAGGCGCTGTGGTCGTGGCCGCGGTTTTGTGCCGTACCCGTCTTGCCGCACACCTCGTAGCCTGGTATGTTGGCCGCGTGGCAGGTGCCGTTGGTCACGGCGCGGCGCATGCCCGCCACGGCATAGTCGTAATACTTGCGGTCCACGCGGGTGCGGTGGGGACGTGTATAGAGCGTATCGAGTTGCCCGCCCTTGATGCTGTGCACGACGTGGGGTATGAAGTAGTGTCCGCGGTTGGCCACGGTGGCCGCGAGGTTGCATATCTGCAGTGGTGTGGCAGTGACCTCGCCCTGGCCGATGGAGATGGAGATGACCGTCAAGGCGTTCCATGCGCCGCGGTAGTGGCTATCGTAGTAGTCGGCATTGGGAATCATGCCTCGTCGTTCGCCTGGCAGATCGATGCCCAGTTTGTAGCCGAAGCCCATATCCACCATGTAGTCTTTCCACACCGTCATGGCCTCCTGTACGTTGTGATACTTGCTGCGGTTGCTGAACATGCGGTTGAGGTTCCAGCAGAAGTAGGCGTTGCACGATGTGCCGATGGCCGGCACCAAGGGGATGGGCGAGGCGTGTCCGTGGCAGCCCAGATGCAGACCTTTGTAGTTGAAGCCGTGGTTGCAGGGGAAGGCGATGTCGGGCGTGATGCTCCCCTCCTGCAAGCCGAGCAGTGCCTGCGTAATCTTGAACGTCGAGCCCGGGGGATAGGTGCCCATGATGGCGCGGTTGAGCAACGGGCGCATGGGGTCGCGGCTCAGACGCAGGTGGTTGGCGCCGCGGTTGCGGCCCACCATCTCGCGTGGGTCGTAGGAGGGCGATGAAGCCATGCACAGCACCTCGCCCGTCGAGGGCTCGATGGCCACGATGGCACCCAGTTTGCCCTCCAGTAGCCGTTCGGCCAGCGCTTGCAGGTCCATGTCGATACTCAACTGGATGTCGTGCCCAGGCACCGGTGCGCGGTCGTAGCGCCCGTCCTGGTAGTGGCCGCGTGTGCGGCCGTGCACATCGCGCAGCATGATGCGCATTCCCTTTTCGCCGCGCAACTGCTTCTCGTACGAGCGCTCGACGCCCAGTTTGCCGATGAAGTCGCCGCTCTGGTAGTAGTCGTCATTCTCAATGTCGGCATCGTTGACCTCGCCCACGTCGCCCAGCAGGTGTGCCGCCATCCCCGTGGTGTAGTGGCGCACGGAGCGTTTCTCCACCGAGAAGCCCTTGAAGCGGAACAGTTTTTCGCGAAACACCGAGAACTCCTCCGCTGGTATCTGCGTCATGAACAACTGCGGCGTGTAGCGCGAGTAGTTGGGCTTGG
>CAMGHE010000151.1 GCA_946055775.1 uncultured Bacteroidales bacterium | reverse complement strand
ACCTACCGCCTGCTCTACCAGCGCGAAAAACTGCGCGAGGAGTGCTTGGCACAGATACGCGCCGAGGTGCCCATGAGCAAGGAGATTGAGTACATCCTCGACTTCGTCACCTCCTCCAAGCGCGGCATCATCAAGTAACCCCGTCAACACCATGCTTTTCAAGATAAAGTTTATCAGCGAAGAGGTCGATGGCTTCTTCCGCGAACTGCTCATCGACAGCGACGCCACCTTCCGTGACCTCAGTGACTTCATTCTGAGTTCCTGCGACTATGCCGACGACCAGATGACCGAGTTCTACATCTGCGACGATGAGTGGGAACGCCACCAGCAGGTCACCCGCTGGGACGTCTCCGATCCCGACAATGAGGAGGAAGACCTCTACCTTATGGACGAAACGCGCCTGTCCGACTTCATCGACGACAAGGGTCAGCGCATGGAGTATGTCTTCGACCCCTTCTCTGAGCGCTCGTTCTTCCTGCAGGTCAAGGAGATTATCACCGGCCGCCACCTTGGTGCACCCGAAATGACGCGCCAGGGCGGCGAACCGCCCGTACAGATTATGCAGATGGAAGACATCGTGACCCCGAAGACCGCTGCGGGCAAGACGGACGACATCTACACGGACGACGACGAACTGTTCTACGGCGACAAGGACTTCGACAGTGAAGACTTTGACCTAGAGGGCTTTGAAATCAGCGACGAACAGCCCTACTGACGCTCGCGTTCATCCCCATGCGCCCCACCCTCATCGTCATCACCGGCGCGACGGGCGTCGGCAAGACGGCTGCAGCCCTGACGCTGGCCGAAGCCCTGCACTGCCCCATCATCGGCGCCGACTCGCGGCAGGTCTATCGCGACCTGCCCATCGGCACAGCAGCCCCCACTGCGGCTGAAAAGCAGCGCGTACCGCACCATCTGGTGGGCTTCCTGCCCTTGACGGCGACCTATACCGCAGCCGACTACGAGAGTCAGGCCCTCGGTCTGCTCGACACCCTTTTTGCCACCCATGACGTTGCCATCGTCACGGGTGGCTCCATGCTTTATGTGGATGCCCTGTGCTCGGGCATCGACAGCATCCCGACCATACGCGACGACGTGCGCCAGCAGTTGCTGGACGAATGGCATCGCAACGGTCTGCCCCCGCTGGTGGACGAACTGCGCCGCCTTGACCCCGTGCACGCCGCCGTCTGCGACCTGAAGAATCCGCGTCGCGTGCTCCACGCCCTCGAGGTGTGCCGGCAGAGCGGACGTCCCTTTTCCTCCTTTCTCGACGGGCAGCGCCGCGAACGTCCCTTCTACATCCTGCGCATCGGACTGGAGCGCGACCGCGAGGACCTCTTCTCCCGCATCGCCCGCCGCGTCGATCAGATGATGGCCGACGGCCTGGCCGACGAGGCCCGCCGCGCCCTGCCCTACCGCCACCTCAACGCCCTCCAGACCGTAGGCTACCGCGAACTGTTCGCCCACTACGACGGCGAGTGGACGCTCCACGAGGCTGTCGAGAAGATAAAACGCAACACCCGCGTCTATGCCAAGAAGCAAATGACGTGGTTCAAACGCGACGCGGGCACATTCTGGTTCCACCCCGACCACGCCGACGCCATGCTGCGTCTGGCCGCCGACGTCATGGAGAACCAAACGAAAATCTGACGCTTAACTTGCCGGCAGGACGCCCTCGACGGGCTGTTCCTGCCGCTTTGTTACAAATCTTCGTGCCAACGGCAGGAAAAATACGCCCGCGCCAAATCCACCTGCTAACTTTTATGTAAGTTTGCAAGGCCTACGGCACTATAATGGAACGGCGGCCGTCACCACACGGCCCACTTACGTCACGACACCTATTATATAGATAATATGGGCGACAAACTGAAATCTCTGCTGCGCGCCATCGGCGCAGTGTTTTCCTGGATATGGCGCGGCTTCCGCGGTTTTGGCCGCTGGTATCGGAACCTCTACCGCGGCCGCCGCTGGTGGACAAAGTTGATTGTATTCCTCCTGACGCTCTTCCTGCTGCTGGTGTTCTATGTCTTCGCCGTCATGGTCAACCTGTTTTGGCTCTTCGGCAAGTCGCCCAGCGCCTACGACATCATGCACCCGCACAATGCCGAGGCCTCGGTAATGTACAGCGCCGACGGCAAAGTGCTTGGCAAATTCTTTGACGAAAACCGCCAGTCGGTTTCCTACAACGAGATAAACGACGTCTTCTTTCAGGCCCTCATCTCCACCGAGGACGAGCGTTTCTATAGCCACAAGGGCATTGACATTCAGGGCCTCGGCGCCGCTCTCAAAGACGCTGTCGGCGGTCATGCCCGCGGTGCCTCCACCATCTCGCAGCAGCTGGTGAAAAACATGTTCCGCATCCGCACGAACACGCAGTACGGCACGGGGCTTCTGGGCAAGGTGCCGGGCCTGAGCATCGTCATCATGAAGACCAAGGAGATGGCCATCGCCGTGCAGCTGGAACTGAGCAACGAGAAGGACAGCATCCTCACGATGTATGCCAACACCGTCGATTTCGGTTCGAACGCCTTCGGCATCAAGACGGCTGCCAAGACCTATTTCAACAAGACGCCGGCCGAACTACGCGTCGAAGAGGCAGCGGTCCTCGTGGGGCTGCTCAAGGCCACCTCGACCTACAACCCCCGCATCAATCCCGAGAAGAGCCGCCAGCGCCGCAACGTCGTGCTGGAAAACCTCTACGCCCACCGCGACGACATGCGCGAACACTTCGGCCACGCCGCCATCGAGACCAAAGCCCAACTCGACTCGCTCAAAAACCTGCCCCTCGAGCTCAACTTCAGCGTCGAGACGGCGTATGACGGCAAGGCGCTCTACTTCCGTCAGGCTGTGGCCGATTATATTAAGGAGAACTGCCCCAACCTGGACCCCTACACCGACGGACTCAAGATATACACCACGCTCGACAGCCGCATGCAGCAGTATGCCGAGGAGGCCGTCAGCGAGCAGATGCAAAAGGTGCAGACCAGCTTCGACCAGCACTGGCGTGGCATGGGCGAACCCTGGCGGGACGAGAAGGGCCGTCCCATCGAGGGTTTCATCGAGCGCATCGCCCGCCAGACCGACTACTACAAGCACCTCCAGAGCCGCTTCCCCAAGCAGCCCGATTCGGTGGAGCACTACATGAACACGCCCCATGAAGTGCGGCTCTTCGACTACGACGGCGGCCACACCGAGGTAATCAGTACGATGGACTCCATACGCTACATGGTGCGCTTCATGCACACGGGATTCGTCGTGATGGAGCCACAGACGGGACAGGTCAAGGCCTACGTCGGCGACGTCGATTTCAAGACGTGGAAGTACGACAAGGTGCAGGCCATGCGCCAGCCCGGTTCCACCTTCAAACTCTTTGTCTATGCCACCGCCATGAAGCAGGGCTGGACGCCGAGCGACGCCCGCCTGCGCGACAGCTACATCCGCATGGAGGTCTATGACGCCAAGAAAGACACCACCACCATCTGGCAGCCGCACAACGCCAACGGCTACTGCACCAACGCCAACCTGCCGCTGCGCTCGGCCTTCGCGCAGAGCATCAACACCATCGCCGTCAAACTGGGACAGGAGGTGGGCATCGACAACGTCGTGGCTACCGCCCACGACATGGGCATACGCTCCGGACTGAAGAGCACGCCGTCGCTGCCGTTAGGCTCGAGCGACGTCAACCTCTTCGAACTGGTCAGCGCCTACGGTACGGTGGCCAACGACGGCGTCCACGTGGACCCCGTACTCGTCACCAAGATCGTCAACCGCGAAGGCAAGGTGGTCTATGAGGCAAAGCCGGAAAAGACGCAGGCACTTGGCCACAAAGAAGCCTTCTATATGCAGAAACTCCTCGAAGCCGGCGTGCGCGACGGCGGCGGCACCTCACAGACACTCGGCGCACAGCGCTACCTCGGCCGTTACAACGGCAAGATAGACTTTGGCGGCAAGACCGGCACGTCGAACAACCACTCCGACGCCTGGTTCGTCGGCGTCACGCCCAAACTCGTGGGCGGCGCCTGGGTGGGCGGCGAATACCGCAGCATCCACTTCCGCTCCGGACGTCTGGGCCAAGGCAGTCGTACGGCCCTGCCCATCTTCGGTCTGTTCATGAACAAACTGCTGGCCGACGAAGCCCTGGCCCCGCGCTATATGACGCTCTACGGTCCTGCGCCCGACGGCATCGACCCCGCCACATGGCAGCGCACCTACTACGCACGCCCCGAGCC
>CAMGHE010000150.1 GCA_946055775.1 uncultured Bacteroidales bacterium | reverse complement strand
CGCGGGGAAGAACTGGCAGGAGTATATGTTTGAGGCCATGCCGGCCATCGCCGCCATCACCATGCTCGACAAGCTGCAGAGCGACGTGCGCAAGGCCGAGGGCGAGGTGCTGCGCTGCCTGGCCACCAACATCGACGTGAACGACATCCGCGTCAACGAACTCAATGCCTACGTCCTGGCCGACGCCACCACGCTCTACCCCGGCGAAACCTTCCGCTCTCACATCGTCATGGCGGCGGTTGATACCACCATGCGGCCGGAGATATACGTCAACGGCAAGCGCATCGGCGGCAACGGCGAATATGCCTTCACCGTGGGCGGACCGGGCGAATATACGCTGCAGGGCGTGCTGCGCATGCCCAATGCCGCTGGCGACATCATCGAGCGTCCCTTCTCCCAGCGCTATAACGTCATTCCCGCCCCGACGGGTGCCACCGTGGCGGCCGACCTGATGAACGTGCTCTACGCGGGCTACGAAAACCCGATGAGCATCTCGGCCTCGGGCATCCCCGAAAACAAAATCTCGGTGACGATGAAGGGCGGCACCCTCACGCCGCGCGGCAAGGGCAAGTACGTCGCTCGTCCCACGACGGTGGGCGAGGACGCCGTGTTCACCGTCTCGGGCATCGTGAACGGCCGTCAGCAGACGATGGGCACCTTCGCCTTCAGAGTGCGCAAACTGCCCGACCCCACGGCCTACATCGTCGTCGGCTCCGACCGCCTCAAGGGTGGCCGCGTGAGCAAGCAGGCTCTGCTGGGCACGAGCCAACTGCATGCGGCCATCGACGACGGCCTGCTCGACATCGAGTTTCGCGTGCTGGGCTTCGAATGCCTCTTCTTCGACCGCATCGGCAACGCCCGCCCCGAACGCTCGGAAGGCGCCGCCTTCACCGCCGCACAACGCGCGCTCATCAGCGACCTCCGACGCGGCCAACGCCTCTTCATCAGCGGCGTGCGCGTGGTCGGCCCCGACGGCATAGAGCGCACACTGCCACAGGCCATGCAACTCATCATCAACTGACAGCGACGGCAGCGCACGCCGCCGCACCCCTCTCCCTCACCTAGAAACCCAACGCAGCCTGACTGCATCCCTCCCCGACGCCATGAAACATCTTCTCCCCCTCCTGCTCTTCGTGCTCACGCTTTCAGCCGTGGCTCAGCCCCCGGCACGCCGCCGCGCCGAAGCCCAGCAGCAGCAACGCACAGGCACCACCACGCCCACAGGCTCGGCCTACCGCGACTTCCCCGTTGCCCCCAACATGCCCGACGACGCCGCATGGCGCCGCGACATCTACATGAGCATCGACCTGACGAAAGAGCAGAACGCCGCGCTCTACTATCCCGTCACGCCGCAGAACGGCCGCATGAACCTCTTCACCTACCTCTTTAAGATGCTCCTGCGCGGACAGGCCAAGGCCTACGACTACCGCCCCAACCGCGATGAGAACTTCGCCGACGACCAGCGCATCAGCGTCGTGGACATCATGAAGCGCTTCCAGATTCCCTACGAACAGAAGGGCGAGGCGGTGCGCGTGCTCGACGCCGACATCCCCTCAGACCTGGTCAAGGTATATTACGTCAAGGTCAGCCGCTACTACGACCAGCACACAGCCACCTTCCGCTCCCGCGTGACGGCGCTCTGCCCGGTGCTCCAGCGTGGCAGCAGCGACATGCCCGACACCGACCTGCAGTTTCCCATGTTCTGGCTCAAATATAGCGACATCGCACCCTATCTGGCCAAGCACACGCTCATGGCCAGCAGCCTCAACAACGCCGCTACGATGACGGCCGACGACTTCTTCAGTACGGCGGCCTTCAAGGGCGACATCATCAAGACGGCCAACCTCCAGGACCGCTACATCAGCGAATACTGCCCCACCGACACAGCACAGGCCCGCGAGCAGAAGCGCATCGAGCGCGAGATGGTCGATTTCCAGGACCGCGTGTGGGGCCGCGACTCGGTGGCCATGGCCAAGGCGGCAGCCGAGAAGGCAATAGCCGACAGCATTGCGGCCGCCAACGCCCCCAAGCGCACGGCCACGGCACGGCGCCGCGGCACAACGACGGCCGACACGGAGAAGAAAGACACCAAGGTCAAGGAGCAGAAACCTAAGACGCAGGCGCCCCGCCGCTCGGGCAACGCCTCATTCAGCGTGCGCCGCCAGCGCCACTGATGCCCGGCACAGCCACATACACCAACGGCGCAGCCGCCATCTTTCCACACGGAGATGGCGGCTGCGCCGTAATCGTAATCATTGGGTATAAGTCACGAACAGGGGGGAGCGCCGCCAACGTGGGCGGCACCCCGCAGCGCGACTACAGTTTGACCTTCGGGCCAAAGGAGAGGTCGCCAGCATCGCCCAGACCCGGCACAATATAGGCGTCGTCGTTAAGCAAGGGGTCGATGGCCGCCACCCACAGCGTCACGTCGTCGTCGGGGAAGAGGCGGCACAGGTGGTTCACCCCCTCCTCGCTGGCAATGACGCAGCATATATGCAGTTTGGCGGGCTGCCCCTGCCGCATAAAGGCGCGGTAGGCCAGTTCGAGACTGCCCCCCGTGGCCAGCATGGGGTCAACGAGGATGAAGGTGCTGCCATCCAGCCGCGGCGCCGCCATATACTCCAGATGGATCTGCAGGTCCTCGCGCTTGCCCTCGTCGCGGTAGGCGGCCACGAAGGCCGCGTCGGCCGCGTCGAAGACGTCCAGGAAGCCCTGGTGAAAGGCCAGGCCGGCACGCAGCACCGTCCCCACCACGATATGCTCGTCGCAGGTGTCCACCTGCTTCGTGCCCAGCGGCGTCGGCACCGCCTTGGGCGAGTAACCCAGCGTGCGGCTCAGTTCGTAGGCCATGGCGTAGCCGATGCGCTCCATGTTGTGGCGAAACACACTGCGGCGCCCCTGCACACGCACGTCGCGCAATTCGGCCATATAGTTGTTGATAACGGAGGGCTGTGCCCCAAGATTGACCACTTTCATAGCAGAAGAAGATTAAAGGTTTGTCTGTTCTGTAGCCGGCAGCCCAGTCGGCGGCCGACGCCTGCAAATATACAAAAATCCGCCCAACCGCCCGACCGCCGCACCTGCCTTTTGTTAGGTCAAGTTGGCAAAGGCCGAGGATAAGCAAACCCGGCCCTAAAAAAGCGTTAATATCTACGCACTGAGGGGGATAAAAAAGGTGAGAAAACGTTTGGCTACAAAATCTTTTTCGTAATTTTGCTACCACGAAAGCAAGGGCACGGCCGCACAGCAATGCGCAGACCCCACAGCAAGTGTGCAACGGTTTCACGGCCCGCCCGCTTCGGCAAGCAACAATATCAATCACCATAACTAATCCATTAACACTATGGCAACATTAGATCTTAGCAAGTACGGCATCACCGGTGTGACCGAGATTGTACACAACCCCTCTTACGAGCAGCTCTTCGAAGAAGAGACCAAGGCCGGCCTCGAAGGCTTCGAGGTAGGTCAGGAAACCGAACTCGGCGCTGTGAACGTGATGACGGGTATCTACACCGGCCGTTCGCCCAAGGATAAGTTCATCGTCATGGACGAGAACTCTAAGGACACCGTATGGTGGACCAGCGAGGAATACAAAAACGACAACAAGCCCGCTTCGCAGGAGGCTTGGGCCGCCGTTAAGGAGCTCGCCCAGAAGGAACTCTCGAACAAGCGCCTCTTCGTTGTCGATGGCTTCTGCGGTGCCAACAAGGAGACCCGCATGGCTGTCCGCTTCATCATGGAAGTAGCATGGCAGGCCCACTTCGTAAAGAACATGTTCATCCGCCCCACCGAGGAAGAACTGGCCGAGTTTGAGCCCGACTTCATCGTTTACAACGCTTCCAAGGCCAAGGTTGAAAACTACAAGGAACTCGGCCTCAACTCTGAGACCGCCGTTGTCTTCAACATCACCAGCCGCGAGCAGGTCATCATCAACACCTGGTACGGTGGTGAGATGAAGAAGGGTATGTTCTCCATGATGAACTACTACAACCCCCTCAAGGGCATCGCCTCCATGCACTGCTCGGCCAACACCAACATGGAAGAGACCAGCACGGCCATCTTCTTCGGTCTCTCCGGCACGGGTAAGACCACCCTTTCCACCGACCCCAAGCGCAAGCTCATCGGCGACGACGAGCACGGCTGGGACGACGAGGGCGTGTTCAACTACGAAGGCGGCTGCTACGCCAAGGTCATCAACCTCGACAAGGAAAGCGAGCCCGATATCTACGGTGCCATCAAGCGTGACG
>CAMGHE010000149.1 GCA_946055775.1 uncultured Bacteroidales bacterium | reverse complement strand
ACAAAGTAAAACAGCCGTTATAAACTAAAACGGCACAAATAATTTTCGTATGAAAAACACAACCATTGCAACGACCGTGAATCTTCCCCCTATCATCCAGGTGGGCGATGTCATCCTCACCACCGAGATCTTCACCGAACCCTTCTGCTGCGACCTCGATGCCTGCGGCGGCGCCTGCTGCATCGAGGGCGATGCCGGCGCCCCCCTGCGTCAGGACGAAGTGGCCTGTCTCGAGGATGTCCTCGACACCGTATGGCCTCACCTCAGCGCCAGCGCACAGAGCGTCATCGACCGTCAGGGCGTGGCCTATGTCGATGAAGAGGGCGACCTGGTCACCTCCATCGTCGGCGGCAAGGACTGCGTCTTCACCTGCTACGACGACCACGGCACCTGCCTCTGTGCCACCGAGAAAGCCTTCCGCGAGGGACGCACCACCTGGTGCAAGCCCATCTCGTGCTACCTCTATCCTCTGCGCGAGAAGCGCCTCGGCCCCGACCTTGTCGGCCTCAACTACCACCGCTGGAACGTCTGCCGGCAGGCCGTCAGCAAGGGCCGCGAACTCGGCCTCCCCCTCTACCGCTTCCTCCGCGACCCCCTCATCAAGCGCTTCGGCCAGGCGTGGTACGACGAACTCTGCGAGGTGGCCGACGCCCTGCTCCATCCCGCCGACGAGCAGCCATAACTCGCTTCTAATACACCCAAAAACACAGTACTATGCTTCGCAAATCACTCTCCGCCCTGGCCCTCCTGGCCATGGGATGGACCCTCGCCGCCATGCCGGCCGAGGCCCAAAAGAAGGGCGCCACGCCGCCTTGGCTCGACCCCTTGGTTAACCGTATCAACGCCTGTGCACCGCGCGCCGACTTCCTGGCCTTCGAGAGCAGCAGTCTGGCTCAGAAGGCCGACAAGTATGCCTCCAGCCGCTACCTCTCGCTCGAGGGACAGTGGAAATTCCGCTTCGACCGCCACCACACCGACCGTCCGCAGGGCTTCGAGGCCGTCGGCTACGACGATACGGCATGGGAAAACTTCCCCGTGCCCGGCGTCTTCGAACTCAACGGACATGGCGATGCCATCTACAAAAACGTCGGCTACGCCTGGGCCACACAGTTTGCCAACAACCCGCCCATGGTCGAGGAGCGCAACAACTACACCGGCTCCTACCGCAAGCACGTCACCGTCCCCGCCGCATGGAAGGGCGAGAAGGTCTTCCTCCACATCGGTTCGGCCACGTCCAACGTCACCGTATGGGTCAACGGACGCTATGTGGGCTATGCCGAAGACAGCAAGGTGGCGGCCGAATTTGACCTCACCCCCTACCTCAAGCCCGGCGAGGACAACCTCATCGCCATGCAGGTGATGCGCTGGTGCGACGGCTCCTACCTCGAAGACCAGGACTTCTGGCGCTTCACCGGCATCGCCCGCGAGGTCTATCTCTATGCCCGTCCCAAGGTGCACGTCGGTGACCTCTTCGTCAACGCCTCGCTCACCGACGACTACCGCGACGGCACCCTCAGCGCCGACGTCAGCGTGACGGGCGGCAAGGGCAAGACCCTGCGCTACACCCTCAGCGACCCCAACGGCAACGCCGTCACGCAGGGCACCGCCATCGTCGATGCCAAAGGCCAGGCCACCATCCAGGCCGTCGTCAAGAATGCTGAGAAGTGGACAGCCGAGACGCCCGCTCTCTACACCCTGAGCCTCGAACTGGCCGACGCCAAGGGCACCATCGAATGTATCGCACAGAAGGTGGGCTTCCGACGCATCGAAATCAAAAACGCCCAGTTCCTGGTCAACGGACAGCCTGTTCTCATCAAGGGCGCCGACCGCCACGAACTCGACCCCGACGGCGGCTATGTGGTCAGCGTGGAGCGCATGGTACAGGACATTCAGGTGATGAAGCAACTCAATATCAACGCCGTCCGCACCAGCCACTATAGCAACGACCCCCGCTGGTACGACCTCTGCGACCAGTATGGCATCTATGTCGTGGCCGAGGCCAACCTCGAGAGCCACGGCATGGGCTACGGCGAAAAGACCCTGGCCCGCGTTGACCTCTGGCGCCAGGCACACCTCGAGCGCAACGACCGCAACGTCCGCATTCTCAAAAACCACCCCTCCGTCGTCACCTGGAGCCTGGGCAACGAGGCCGGCTACGGTCCCAACTTCGAGGCTGCCTACGACATGGTCAAGGCCTACGACCCCTCGCGCCCCGTACAGTACGAACGCGGTGGCTACGACAGCAAGACCGACATCTACTGTCCCATGTATATGGGCTATGCCAGCTGCGAAAACTATGCCAAGAATCCCAAATACACCAAGCCCCTCATTCAGTGCGAATATGCCCACGCCATGGGCAACTCGCAGGGCGGCTTCAAAGAGTATTGGGACCTGGTGCGCAAGTACCCCAAGTACCAGGGCGGCTTCATCTGGGATTTCGTCGATCAGGCCATCCGCGCCACCAATAGCGAGGGACGTGAAATCTATGCCTACGGCGGCGACTTCGGCCGCTATCCCGCCTCCGACCACAACTTCAACTGCAACGGCCTCGTCAACCCCGACCGCAAGCCCAACCCCCATGCCGACGAGGTGGCCTACTATTATCAGAACATCTGGGCCACGCTCACCGACACCGCCGCCGGTACCATCGAGGTGTTCAACGAAAACTTCTTCGCGCCTCAGCGCGACATCGCCGTGCAGTGGACGCTCAGCCTCAACGGCAAGCCCATGAAGGAGGGACGTCAGGCTCTGCCCGCCATCGCGCCGCAGCAGCGACAGAAGGTTAGCCTTCAGGGCTATACCCGTCCCGACGCCTCTCAGGGCGAATGGACGCTGACCCTGGCCTTCGTTACCACGGCCGACGCTCCCCTGTTGCCCAAGGGCCATGTAGCCGCCCGCGAGCAGTTTGTCCTCAGTCCCTACCACTATCCCGCAGCCCTCTGCGCCACCGCCTGCTGCCACGACGCACAGCCGCAACCCAAGGCCAAGAGCAAGGGTAGGGGAGAGAGGGCGACCTCCGAGGCCGCCCCTGCCGTGGCACGCGACGAGATGCTGGCCTGCCTGACGCTCTCGGCAGGTGGCATGGACATCACATGGAGCAAGAGCACGGGATGGATAGACTATATCGACCTCGACGGACGGCCCCTCATGCAGAAGGGGGCTTCGCTCAAGCCCGACTTCTGGCGTGCCCCGACCGACAACGACTATGGCGCAGGCCTCCAGCGTCGTCTCGGCGTATGGCGCAACCCGCAGTTCCGCCTCAAGCACTTCGCCGACAGCACCTGCGGCAATGCCCGCATCGTCACCGCCGACTACGAAATCAGCGGCGTGCAGGCTACGCTCCACATGACCTACACCCTCACCCCCTGCGGCCGCCTGCAGGTGACGCAGCGCCTCGAGGTGGCCGAAGGGGCTAAAGGACCCAACCTGCCCCGCTTCGGTATGCAGATGGCCATGCCTGCCGCCTACAACACCGTCAGCTACTATGGTCGCGGTCCTATCGAAAACTATTGGGACCGCAACCACTCCACCTTCCTCGGCCTCTACACCCAGAGCGTGGATGAGCAGTACTGGCCCTATGTCCGCCCCCAGGAGAGCGGCAACCACACCGACGTCCGCACCTTCGGTCTCTATGACGTCCGCACGGGCTTCGGCCTCCTCTTCTCGGGCGTCCGTCCCTTGGAGTGCTCGGCCCTGCCTTATGCCACGGCCGACCTCGACGATGGCGACGACAAGGCCGCCCACCAGTCGCACTCCGGCGACCTCAAGAAGCGTCCCTACACCACGCTCCACATCGCCGACCGCCAGATGGGCCTCGGCTGCATCGATTCCTGGGGCGCCTGGGCCATGCCCAAGTATCGCATCCCCTTCGAGACGCAGCAGTACACCTTCTTCATCCAGCCCATGCGTCCGCAGGTCCAGGCTGTGAAGTAAGTCCCGCCGCTCCATCACAGAGCATCCCATACATTCATGCCCCGGCCCGCGCCTTCCCCACGAAGCGCGGTCCGGGGCTTTTTCTTGTTGACGACAACACAGACAACCGATACAAAAGCAAGTTGTTCCAGTTGTTTCCGTTGTCGTTCTTATTATTTAGACGACAACACAGACAACCCATACAACGCAAGGTTGTACAAGTTGTTCCCGTTGTCGTGTCTTATTATTTTGACGCCAACACAGACAACCCATACAACGCAAGATTGTACAAGTTGTTCCCGTTGTCGTGTCTTATTATTTTGACGACAACACAGACAA
>CAMGHE010000148.1 GCA_946055775.1 uncultured Bacteroidales bacterium | reverse complement strand
CCTCGGCGCGAAGGTACAACATAAATTCCACTTCTGTGGGTATTACAAAGGCAATGGGCAAGGACTATGCAGAGAGTGGGCATTGTTGCTCAATGTATTGTACATATGAGCGTGGGCGAATCAGGCTGAATTGAGATTGAAAAATAGTATTCGGCGTTGAAGTTGGGCTAATAGTCGAAGAGGTGGAAGACGAACTTGACGCCGAGGCCGCTCTGGCGCGAACCAGCGAAGGCCACGAAGGCGCCGGCATCGAGCAGAGGCGTGGAGATGCCGTAGCCGCACTCGGTGTAGTAGCCCAGGGTGGAGAGGTGGAGCAGGTTGACATAGAGGCGCTCCGTACGCACAAAGCGTGTGAGGAAGGGCAGGCGCGAGACGAGGAGCATGGGACTCTCGTAGGCCGTGGTGGCCAGGACATAACTGCGCGCTTCGTTGTACCAGCGGCTGTCGAGGAGTTGGAACTGGCCCGACAGTTCGTCGTTCCACCCCGAGGGCAGGTAGGAGTGGCGGAAGTAGTCGTAGTCGAGGAAGCAGTGCTGCCCCCGTTGCGTATAGATGCCCCCTCCCACGCGGAAGAAGAGCGAGCGCAGGGCGAAGAGCGGCAGGCGGTAGGTGGCGCCGCCCTCGAAGCGCGTGTAGCCCGTCGGCGCGTTGACGGTGGCGAGGCCGCGCTCGGCGTCGGCCATGAAGGTGGGCCATCGGCTGTAGAGGGGGATGCGGCGGCCGTTGTGCCAGTAGTAATACTGACCCGGCGTCCACTCCACACGCAGGCGCGGCGCTATGCTGCCCAGCCGGCGGTGCATGCCTGTGGCCGCCGAGATGAAGTTCCACCCCATGAGCGTGCGGTGGTGCAGGCGCAGGCCCGGCTGTAGCGTCAGGCCCGGCAGCGGCGTGAGGGAGAGGGCGAGGCTGAGGCGGTTATCGCGGTAGTAGTGGAACCCGAAGTGGTCGAAGATATACCGCAGGGTGTCGTAGTGGCTGCTCGTCTCGAGATGGCGGCGTACCTCGTCGGCCTGTGCGCTGTTGTACATCTTGTCGCCACCGCTCACCTCGAGCGTCAGGCGGGTATCCATACGTGGGCTGAGGGTCAGGGTGGCCGGCAGCCGCCAGTAGAGTTGGCGCTCCTTGAAGTTGTAGGCCAGGCGCGGCACCACCGTCAGCGAGCGTCGATGAGGTAGGGTGCAGGTGAGGCTCAGGCGCGTCTGTAGTGAAAGGCCCTTGCTGCCCGACCACTGCACCATGGAAGGCGTGATGATGGCCGGCAGTCGCATCTCCGTATGGCGCCCCATGCGCAGGCGGTGGCTGTCGAAGAGCAGCGCCTCGGTGCTGGCGATGGAGGCGGGCATGCTGTCGGCAGGCATGGCAGGGCTGTCGGTGCGGTAGGCCGCCTCCTGATGGGGCAGGAGCGGGTAGGGGCGGTGGGCGTCAAACCACTGTCGGGAACGTATGACCCCCGTGGTGTCGGTGCGCAGGTACGACTGTGCCGTCAGGTCGTGGCGCGGCGTGGGCTTGTCGGCCGGCAGGGGTGGCGGTGGGGTGGTATCGTAGGTCGATACCGTCTCGAGGGCATCGTCCACGCTGTTGCCCATGACGCTCAGGCGCGAGGCCAGCGTCAGGCGTCGCGGCAGGGCCACTGTGGCGCCGTCGGTGCCCATCTCGGCGCTGATGTGGTACGAACTCCAGCCGTAGGCGTAGCGTAAGGCGAAGCGCACGACGCGTCCCGAGCGCTCGTCGATGTCGGCCTCGCCGCTGACCAACTGGGCGTTCGACAGGTGCGGGCGTATGGCGACGACGGCGATGGGACGCCCGTTCTCAGTGCGCCGCATGCGCAGGGCGAAGTGGTAGTAGGGGCGCGTGCGACGGTGGAAGGGTGAGAGTATGCGGTCGGTGAAGAGGTTGGGCGCGTAGATGGAGAGGGTGTAGTGGCCCGCATAGAGGGCGTCGGCCGTGGGGATGCGGGGCATGGTGCCGCACTGCGCCACCTCCTTGGCGTCGATGAGGCGGTCCGGGCGGTAGTCGAAGCGGAAACAGCGCTCGTTCAGGTACTGGTGCCGGCCGCGGCGTATGCGGTGCATGCCCGGCATGAGGCGCGTCAGGACGTTGCGGCGGTGCGTCTGGCGCGTGTGGCGCACATAGACCGTCGAGCGGAACGACAGGGGGCGGCTGCCTATGCTGTCGGCCAGACGATAGACGCGCGCCATGATGCTGTCGGCCACGGGGCCGGCGGCGGGGTCGGCGGCGGCTTCGCCCCGAGTATCTATGTCTTCTTCAACGGTAGGCACAAGCCGGTTCTCCCCCCGGCGTTCATCTCCGTACGCCCCCTGCCCGGTGCGGCTGGCTGCCGGGTGGGCGGTCAGGGCAAGACACAGCGCCATGAACACATACCGTATGGTCCATGCGCTACGGCGGTGGAAGATGCGGTATGTGTACATGGCGCTGTGTGGTGGGGCCTATGGCGGGTCTGGGCGCGGCGTGGCCGTGGCCGGACGTGTGACTTATTTGTTGTACAGCAGCCAGGCGCCAGCGTAGGAACTGATGAGCTGGTTGCGCGACTGTACGGCCTGGGCCTTGTCGTCGAACGACGAGGCGATGACGCGGTACCAGCCCGTGTGGCCGTTGATGGTCTCGTTGGTCTTGACGATGCTGGGGGTGAAGCCCTTGGCCTTGAGCGAGGCTACGAGGCCCTCGGCGTTGGCCTGAGCCACGAAACTGCCCACAACGACGCTGTAGGTCTTGAGTTGGGCGCCGTTGACAACGGTGAAGCCGCCGTTGATGGTGCGCACGTCGGTGTTGTCGGTCTGGGTCTGAACGGGGGTGACGGGGGTGACGGCCACCTGACGCTCCTGGTTCTGGGGCTCAACGGGGTTGACGGCGACGACGGTCGATTGGTTGTCGGTGGTTGCCGTCTGCTGTGCCTTGGCCTTTTCGAAGGCCTGACGGTAAGCGCTTTCTTTAGACTTGCAGCTTCCCATAAGCGCGATGGTGGCCAGTGCCAGCGCAGGAATGGCGTAGTTCTTCATATTCGTGACGAAAGATTTTAGAGTTTGTGTAGTGAGTGTTTCGACATGCGGGTTGGGCGTGTGCGCTATCGTGCTTAGGGGATAGGACACATGCTGCTTGCAAAGATACATTTTCCCTTTGGTTTGGCGAAGCCAAGGAAGGTTAAACATTGAAAAAACCATGCTTTCGCTCAATTCTTAGTGAAAATGTGCATGAAAGTTTTTGTGTAGAGGAAGAAAACCCCTACATTTGTGGCATAATCAGCCAGTCTGTCCCGTAGCGGCACAGAGCGCAGCATCTTTACCACCACATAATAGAGGTTTGCGCGCGCGAGAGGGCTGGCACCGTGTAAGCGAACGGCACGGTGCGTGGCCGCCGGGTTGGTCCCCGGCTGGCGTGTGCCAGAAGGCGGCGGGCGGCTGAGGTGAATCTATTCTCTACCATCACTAACCATAACCAAGAAAAGCCCCATCCACATTCCCACTCCCCCTTGCTGCGGCGGCCGATGGCCGTGGCGTGCAAGCAGTAGGGCTGGCAGCCCCTTGTGCGCCCTGTTGTGGGGCCGGCGCCAGTCGTACCCCGTTGAAGAACAATCACATCTATTATTTACCCTAATCACCCTTCCGTCTCCCGTCGAGTCGTGACGTTGCGTGTGCCCGTTGCTGCTGGTCCAAACACCGCGGCCGTGGGCGTTGAGGTCGTAAGTCAGCCGGCAGCCGTATGCGGCGCATAGAGCGGAACAATTGCAAACCCTTACCGAATGAAAAACGTTTACACCCAGATTCCCCTGGCGCGCATGCGAAGCATGATCGCTGCCGCTGGGATGACGCTGGCTCTGCTTCTCGGAGGCGGGCCGGCGGAGGCACAGACGGCGTTGCCCGACGACTCACACCCCATGATCGTCACGCCGCACCGTCAGAGCATCAACTATCGTGAGCGCACCCTGTGTTACCCCGTTACGGCCAATGTGCCCTATGACGTGGCATCTACCGCCGACTGGGCCACGCCCCGCCGCGGCAGCGATGGCACGCTGTATGTCCATGTGGCATGCAACTACGGTGGGCAGGACCGCCAGGCCGTCCTCACCTTCAAGAATGAGGAGAAAGGCATCATGCAACAAATGGAGATAGCCCAGGGCGCCAACCAGTCGGTGCTCGAAATGTCGGGCGAGGTGGCCGTAACCTCGGCTACCGACAACAACCATGCCTCGTCGGGCAACGACGGTGGTATCAGCAACACGCTCGATGGCAACACCTCTACGCTCTACCACTCCAACTACGGCGGCGGCGTGTCGGCAACGAACCCCGTG
>CAMGHE010000147.1 GCA_946055775.1 uncultured Bacteroidales bacterium | reverse complement strand
CGCGCGGCCTACGAGATGTGGCAGAAGGCCAAGGCGGCGCTCACCGTGATGGAGAAGTCGTACGCCCGCACCAAGGCGCTCTATGACGATCATGTGATTACGGCCCAGCGACTGGACGAAATCACGGCGCAGCGCGACGCCGCCATCGCCACCGAACGGGCGGCCAAGGCGCAGTATGACATGGCAGTCAACGGCGCCGAACAGGCCGACCGCGAGGCTGCTGCCGCACAGGTGGAACGCGCCAAGGGGGCCGTGAGCGAGGTATCGTCCTACGTGGACGAGACGGTGCTGCTGGCGCTCCACGACGGCGAGGTGACGGAGATTTTCCCACAGGAGGGCGAACTGGTCGGCACGGGGGCGCCCATCATGAACGTGGCCGTAATGAAGCAGATGTGGGTGGCCTTTAATGTGCGTGAAGACCATCTGGCCAGTTTTCCCATGAACGGCCGCATACGGGCCGTCGTGCCGGCGCTGGACAACCGCGAGGTGGAACTCGTGGTCTGTCACCTGCGCGACCTGGGCAGTTTTGCCGCATGGAAGGCCACGAAGACCACGGGGCAGTATGACATGCGCACCTTTGAGGTGAAGGCCATGCCCACTACGCCCATCGAAGGACTGCGCCCGGGCATGTCGGTGCTGTTCAAATAAGGCACCGCCAAATAAAAGACGCCGCCAAATAAAAAGGCGCTGCCAACCCTCTCTTTTCTTCACAGAACATCTCTTCGCTTATGACCCTTCTTGCCGTCATCAGCCGCGAAATGCACCGCATGGTGCGCCAGCCGCTCTACTGGTTCTGCCTGGTGGCAGCGCCCATACTCAGCGTGCTGTTCTTCACCACGCTCATGGGTAGCGGTCTGCCGCAAAACCTGCCTCTGGGCATGGTGGACCAGGACAACACCACGATGTCGCGCGCCCTCACCCGTAACCTCGACGCCTTCCAGGCAGCGGCCGTCACGCACCACTACGCCTCGGTCACCGAAGCGCGGCGCGCCGTTCAGCAGGGCGACATCTACGGCTTCTACTACATCCCCAAGGGCACGTCGCGACAGGCGCAACGCCAGGAGATGCCCACCGTATCGTTCTATACAAACTATGCCTACCTCGTGGCGGGCTCCCTGCTCTACCGCGACATGCGCACCATGTCCGAACTGGCTTCGGGCGCTGCCACACGTAGCGTGCTCTATGCCCAAGGGGCACGCGATGACCAGGCCATGGCCTTCCTCCAGCCTATCGTTATCGACACCTACGCCATTGGCAACCCCTGGCTCAACTATAGCGTCTATCTGTGCAACACCCTGCTGCCGGGCGTCCTGATGATCTTCATCTTCATGGTGACGGTCTATGGCTTAGGCATCGAGGTGAAGGAGGGCACGGCGGGCGAATGGCTCGCCACAGCCAAGGGGCATATCTGGACTGCCGTGACCGGCAAACTGCTGGCGCAGACGGTGGCGTTCATGCTGGTGGGTCTGTTCATGCTGTGGTATCTCTACATCCACCTCCACTTCCCCTGTCACGCGGGGTTCGGCACGATGATGGCCGTCATGGCACTGGGTATTCTCGGTGCACAGGGCTTGGGCGTCTTCATGTATGCCATGCTGCCGTCTCTCCGGCTGGGCCTGAGTTTCGCCTCGCTCTGGGGCGTACTGTCGTTCAGCATCTGCGGCATGTCGTTCCCCGTCATGGCCATGCACCCTGCGCTCCAGGGCTTGGCATGGCTCTTCCCCCTGCGCCACTATTTCCTGCTCTACGTCAACTGCGCCTTAGACGGTTACCCGCTGACCAACGCCTGGCCCTACGCCTTGGCCTTGATGGCCTTCGCCGCCCTGCCGCTGTTGCTCATGCGCCGCCTGCGCCACGCCATGCTCAACGTTCCCTACACCCTTTAGCCGCTTCACACCATGACCGACATACGCGACAAGCACAGCCTGGCATCGTCTTTCTGGCGGCGCTTCAGGCACTTTCTGGCCACCGAACTCCACCTGTCCGTGGCCGATCAGGGTGTGCTCGTCTTCTTCCTGGTGGTCCCCCTGCTCTACCCGCTCATCTATACCTTTATCTATAACAACGAAACCGTCCGCGAGGTGCCTGCCGTCGTCGTTGACCAGAGCGGCACAACCACCAGCCGCCGCTACCTCCGCATGGTCGATGCCACCCCGGACGTGCGCATCGTCCACCACGCCGCCTCGCTCGACGAGGCCCAGACGTGGGTCAAGAACCGCGACGCCTACGGCATCATCCTGTTGCCCCACGACTTCAGCGACCGCCTGCACCGCGGACAGCAGGTCAACGTGCGCCTATTTTGCGACATGAGCGGCCTGCTCTACTACAAGGCCCTGCTCACGGCCAACACCAACGTGTCGCTGGCCATGAACGCCGACATCAAGGTGAGCCGCTCGGGCAAGGGCACGGCACGCGAAGAGCAGATTGTCGAACACCCCATCGCCTACGAGGAGGTGAGCCTCTACAACCCCACCAATGGCTTCGCCGCATTCCTCATCCCCGCCGTCCTCATCCTCATCATCCAGCAGACGCTCATCCTGGGCATCGGCATGGCGGCGGGCACGGCCCGCGAGCGCAACAGCCTGCGCAGCCTCGTGCCCATCCAGTACTGCCGCGGCGGCACGCTGAGCATCGTTTTGGGCAAGGCCACGGCCTACGCCCTCATCTACATCCCCGTCAGCATCTATGTACTGGGCGTCGTGCCCCACCTGTTCCGCCTCAACCAGATTGGCAACCCTGCCGACCTTGCCCTCTTCGTCCTGCCCTTCCTGCTGGCCTCCATCTTCTTTGCCATGACCCTCTCGGCCGTAGTGCGCCACCGCGAGACGTGCATCATGCTCTTCGTGTTCAGTTCGGTGCTGCTGCTCTTCATCTCGGGCGTATCGTGGCCCGGTACGGCCGTGCCGCCCATGTGGAAGGTGGTGTCGTGGTGCATTCCCTCCACCTTCGGCATCAATGGTTTTCTGAAAATCAACAATATGGGCGCCACGCTCTACGAAGCGCGCCACGAGTGGCTCAACCTCTGGCTCTTGGCCGGCATCTACTTCGCCACCACCTGCCTGGTCTATCGGCAGACCATCCGCCGCTCGCGCTACAGGTTCTAAACGGCCTTTCCGCCACATCAAACGGACGCAGCGCCAAAGGCTTTGCCGCCCCGGTTTTTGCCAAAAACCGACACGTTTCAGGTGCCGCGCGGGCGCCGTCGGCGCTTCCCGATTTAAGAATGTTTAAGCAAGATTAACGCTGCGTTAACACTTCGCGCGAGAAAAAGCGAGCGAAAACAGAGTAAGCCGTACAGAAGTTTCAGTTTGGGCGACAGGTTTTACGGTTTGGGCGACCGTAAAACCTGTCGCCCAAACTGTATATGCACAATAAGATATGAAAAAAGGGGGCCGTGATGGTCCCCTTTCTCTGTCTGCTATGCAAAGATACAACGCCGACGGCCGAAATGCAAATCGGTTTTAACGTATGTTTACAACCCCTCTTCACGATGCTTCTGCAAAGAGATGTTAACGGCTACGGTCTGTGCGCGACGCTTTTCCCTGCATGACCTACGCCGTCAGCCAACCGGACAGGCGAGCAATGCTCGGGCCGGACAGGCGGCGAGAAAAAAAGGAGCACCGCCACCGAAACATGTGCCGCAAGGTGCGGACAGAAGCCCGCTCGGTTGACATGCACAGTTAGCATTCAGAAGGACCGGATGACAGGTGCGCCTTGCAAAAACTTATCCAACTGATAATGTGGGCATTTTATCGCACAATTTCTGTGAATTTGTGCTTTTCAATCTTTGCCGTATGAGAAAAAGGCCGTATCTTTGCACACGGAAACAAAAAGAGTGCAGTAAACCTATTCAAAGAATCCTTACCCATACATCTTTATATAGCACTATGGATATCCTTTCTCACTTCATCGAAGGTTCGTGGAACCAGAAGATCGACGTTACCAACTTTGTTCGCAAGAACATCACCCCGTACGAGGGCGACGCTTCGTTCCTCGTAGGTCCCACCGAGCGCACTCTCCGCGTTTGGAACGTATGTCTGAAAGCCCTCGAAGAGGAGCGCGCCAACAACGGCATCCGCTCGCTCGACCCCAATACCGTATCGACCATCACCTCGCACGCTGCCGGCTACATCGAGAAGGACAGCGAACTGATTGTAGGTCTGCAGACCGACGAACTGCTTCGCCGCGCCATCAAGCCCTTCGGCGGCATCAAGGTGGTTGAGAAGGCTTGCGCCGAAAACGGTGTGGAGGTTAGCCCCAAGGTGAAGGACATCTTTACCCACTACCGCAAGACCCACAACGACGGCGTCTTCGACGTATATACCGAGGAGATCCGCCGCTTCCGCTCGCTGGGCTTCCTCACGGGTCTGCCCGACAACTACGCCCGCGGCCGCATCATCGG
>CAMGHE010000146.1 GCA_946055775.1 uncultured Bacteroidales bacterium | reverse complement strand
GACCCCCTGATTAACAGTCAGGTGCTCTAACCAACTGAGCTACTGAAGCAGTGTGCATTCCGCTCAAACGGCGCCGCCTTAGTGGCGCTTCAGGATGGGCTTGAACCAACGACCCCCTGATTAACAGTCAGGTGCTCTAACCAACTGAGCTACTGAAGCAGGAGCGGAGGTGTAGCGCCGTTTTCTGTGGAAATGCGGTGCAAAAGTAGTGCTTATTTTTGAAATAAGCAATATCTTTGCAGAAATTTTCGAGCAAAATTATGAATAAAAGGATTCTTGGCGTGGGAAACGCCCTTGTGGATGCCCTTTATCCCGGCATCACCGATACGCTGCTGGCCGAATTGTCGTTGCCCAAGGGGTCGATGCAGCTCATTGACGAGGCCCGCTTTCGTGCCGTCACGGCCCGCATGGCAGGCAGTGAGCGCCACCGCACGACGGGCGGTTCGGCCTGCAATACCATTGTGGCGCTGGCCCATCTGGGCGTGCCCACCGCCGTGGCCGGCAAGGTGGGCCCCGATGCCGACGGCGCCTTCTTTGCCGACAGTTTTGCCGCCGCTGGCGTGCGCCTCGACCTGGTGACGTCGCCCCAGCCCACGGGTGTGGCATCGGCCTTCATCACGCCCGACGGCGAGCGCACCTTCGCCACGTTCCTGGGCGCCGCCGCCACAATGGGCGTCGGCGACATCCGCGACGCCTGGTTTGACGGCGTTGGCACCGTATATATCGAAGGCTATCTGGTGCAGAATGCCGACTTCGTCCTGACACTGGCCCGCCGTGCCCACGATGCCGGTCTGACGGTATGTCTCGATATGGCCAGTTATAATGTGGTCGAGGCCGCCCGCGACACCTTCGACCGCCTGCTCACCTACACCGACATCCTCTTTGCCAACGAAGAGGAGGCCCGCGCCTTCACCGGTCAGGCGCCGGCCGAGGCCCTGCACACCTTGGCGCAGCGTGTGGCCATCGCCGTGGTCAAGACGGGCAAGCATGGTGCCATGGCCATGAGCGGTAGCGAGGTGGCCGAACGTCCGGCCGCCCCCGTGCCCCATGTGGCCGACACCACGGCCGCCGGCGACTACTTCGCCGCCGGCTTCCTCAGCGCACGCGCCGCCGGGCACGACCTGGGCCGCTGCGTCGAGGCCGGCCATACCCTGGCGGGCGAGATCGTTCAGGTGGTGGGCACGCGCCTCAGTGACGACGTATGGCAGCGCCTGCGCGCCACGCTCTGACGGCAAGTCATCTCCCCCTCCTTTATCTATTCCCCTTATATGCCCAAGCACACATCCTCTTCCCTCTTTCTGCGCTCGGCGCTGTGGCTGGCACTGCTCATGGCGGTGATGCCCGCCGAGGCACAGCGGCGGCGCGGCGGCGACATCGTGCGCGGCCTCGACGTGTTCAACGCCGTCTATCTCGAGCTCGAGCGCCACTATGTCGATACCCTCGACAACCGCCAACTGCTACGCCATGCCGTAGATGGTCTGCTGGAGCAGATTGACCCCTATACCGAATACTTCCCCGAGAGCCGCACCGACGAACTCCAGCAGATGGCCACCGGCAAGTATGCCGGCATCGGCGCCCTTATCGGCGTGCGTCCCGACCTGGACCGCTGCATCATCTCCTTCCCCTACGAGGGACAACCGGCAGCCGAGGTGGGCCTGCGCCCGGGCGACATCCTCATGGCCATCGGCGGCGAAACACTGCCGCCCATCGGACAGACGCCGCCCAACGACTACAGCAAGGAGGTGAGCGCACGCCTGCGCGGCGCCGCCGGCACACAGTTTGACATCACCGTACAACGTCCGGGCATCGTGCGCCCGCTCACCTTCCGCCTGCGCCGCCGCACCATCGCCATACCCTCGCTCACCGCCGCCTTCATGGCCGACGACAGCACAGCCTATATGATGCTCAGCGGATATACCGAACACACCGCACGCGACGTCAAACTCGCCCTGGTCAACCTCAAGCGGCAGGGCGCACGACGCCTGCTGCTGGACCTGCGCGGCAACGGCGGCGGACTGATGGAAGAGGCCGTACAGCTCGTGTCGCTCTTCGTGCCGAAAGGCAGCACCGTCGTCTATACACGCGGGCGACAGAGAGGCGAAAAGACAACCTTTACCACCACGGCTGAACCCATCGACCAGAGCATGCCCATCGTCGTACTGACCGACTACGGCACGGCATCGTCGGCCGAGATAACGGCCGGCGCCCTGCAAGACTACGACCGCGCCGTCGTCATGGGCACACGCACCTATGGCAAGGGACTGGTGCAGGAAACGCACAGCATGCCTTATGGCGGTGTCCTCAAACTGACCACCAGCAAGTACTACATACCCAGTGGCCGCTGCATACAGGCTTACCGCTTCGAGAACGGACAGCCCGTGGCTCTGCCCGACAGTCTGGCACATACCTTCCACACCACTGCCGGCCGACCCGTGCGCGACGCGGGCGGCATCACCCCTGACGTCTGCGTTGAGGGCGACAGCCTGCCCGATATGCTCTATGAACTGGAACAATCGAACGCGCTCTTCGACTTCTGCGTCAACTACCGCAATACGCACCCCACCATCGCGCAGCCCGAAGACTTCCGCCTCACCGACGCCGAGTATGCCGACCTCTGCCGATGGCTCAAGGAGCATGGCTTCACCTACAAGCAACGCAGCCTCGAAGCACTACGACTCTTGCGACAGACGGCCCAGGCAGAAGGCTACGCCGACATGGTACGCGGCGACCTGGACGCCATCGAGACTAAACTCATGGCTGACACCGACTACGGCATGCGCCACTGGGAGAAGGAGATACGCCGCTTGGTGGAGGCGACGATCGTCTCGTTCTACTATTACGAGAAAGGGGTGGCCCGCGCCCGACTCTGTCACGACCGAGTGGCGGCCGAAGCCCTAACCCTGCTCAACGACGGTCCGCGCTACCGCGCCATCCTCGCTCCACAGCAAGACGGCCAGTGAGCCGCCGGACCACCCATTGCCCCCCCTCCGACGATGACTCCACACACCCTTTCCGCGGCCGCCATCAAGGCGGCCGCTGCTGCAGAGGGCTTCAGCGCCTGCGGCATATCGCCGGCCGCCCCCATGGATGCCGAGCATGCTGAACGCCTGCGCCAGTGGGTGGCCAATGGCCATCATGCCCAAATGGACTACCTCGTGCGCCACATGGACCTGCGCCTCGACCCGCGTCTGCTCACCGAGGGCGCACAGACCATCGTCAGCGTGGCGCTCAACTACTACAACGATTGGCCCACAGCGACGCCCGAGGCTGGACGCTATGCCTTCGCCCGCTATGCCCGCGGACGCGACTACCACGACGTCGTGCGCGAACGCCTCGAGGCGATGATGCACCGCCTGGGCCTCGTGCCGCATACCGACGGGCGGGCATGCTGCGACACGGCGCCGCTCGATGAACGCTACTGGGCCGCCCGCAGCGGACTGGGATGGTGCGGACGCAATGGCCAACTCATCATACCGGGGGCTGGCAGTTATTTCTTTCTCGGCGAACTCATCCTCAACCATCCCGCCGATACCTACGACCACCCTATCGCCTCGCACTGCGGCACCTGCCGCCGCTGCCTCGACGCCTGTCCCACGGCGGCCCTCGCCGGCGACGGGACACTCGATGCCCGTCGCTGCCTGTCGTACCTCACCATCGAGCACCGCGGCGACCTGCCCCAGGGCACGGCACCGGCCATGGGCGGCTGCATCTACGGCTGCGACCGCTGCGCCGAGGCCTGCCCATGGAACAGCCATGCGCGTCCCACCGCCGTGCCCGACTTCCACCCCTCGCCGGCCCTGGCCGCCATGACGCCAGCCGCCTGGCAGGCGCTCACCATCGAACAGTACCGACGCCTCTTCAAGGGCAGCGCCGTCAAACGCGCCAAATACGAAGGCCTCCTGCGCAACATCCGCGCCGTAGGCGGCGATGCCGCCCCGTTGGATGCCGCCCCGCTGGACGATAAGCGGCTGGACGAAGCACCGCTGGATGCCCCGCCGCTGGGCGATGCCGCCTGCTGACTGGTTTTCGCCAGAAATCGACCCGTTTCGGCCTGTTTGCAGGCCCGAACGCCGCCAATTTGTTTAAGAATCTTTAGGTTTTTTTAAGCGTGCGTTAACATTTCTCGAGAGTGAAGGCGGGAGAGAACACACGACCTGGGCGACTCGACTCACGACCTGGGCGATAGAATTTACGACTTGGGCGACCGTTTTTACGGTCGCCCAAGTCGTTTCAGGCCGAAAAGGCACGAAAAAAGGGGCCGCTTGGCCCCTGTCTCTACTTGCTATACAAATTTACATCATCGGCGGCCAAAATGCAAATGTTATTTCACATCTGTAAACAATCGGGCCTTTTCGTAACTACTCAGCTATAATAAGGGCACACTGACGAGGTTGGTCTGTCAGACCAA
>CAMGHE010000145.1 GCA_946055775.1 uncultured Bacteroidales bacterium | reverse complement strand
CCCTCGGCGCCGTCACCCTCTATGCCCATAAGGAGAGCGAGATAGCCCGCTATGTCGTTGGCGAGAACGAGTGGCGCCCCCAGGTGTACAACCCCCAAACGAAGATGTACTACCAGCGCACGCTGGCCTTCCCCCTGCACAAGGCTGGAACGTTTAAAAGCCGCATCACCAACCTTAAGGTAGAGAAGATTTAGCATCGGCGTCCCCTACAGGAAAGAGAAAGAACAACGAAATATCATTCACACAAACACCGAATCGCTATGTCACAAGAAGTGGACAAGGAAAAAGACAGTTTCAGCCTTGAGAATATATGGATGCTGGTGCTCTCACACTGGTACTGGTTCGTAGGCTGTGCTGTTATCTCTGTGGGCTTGGCGTTCTTCAAACTGTTGAAGACAACGCCCATCTATTCGGCTTCGGCACAGTTGCTTATCCGTGACGACAAGGACGGGGGCAACAGCGGTATGCAGGCCTTTCAGGATTTGGGTCTGTTCAAGTCGAATACGAATATCAACAACGAAATCCTGACCATCTCCGCGCCCGTCATGATGCAGGAGACGGCCAAGCGTCTGCACCTTGACCTTCAGATGTCGGTCAAGGAGGGTTTCCATGTGCGTCCGCTCTATAACGACGCCCCTGTGAAAATCAAGTTTCCCGCCGCTCTGCCCGATAGTTACAGTTTCCAGTTCAAACTGAAACTAAAGAATCGCACCGAGGCTGAGGTCTATGACTTCCAAGTCTATTCGAACGGCGACGAACCCGTTGAGGCCCATCAGGCCATCACCCTGGGTCGTCAGGTCAGCACGCCAGCCGGCAAACTGACCATCGAGGCTTCGCCCTCGTGGGACGACAGTTTCGTCAATCGCGAAATCACCGTGTGCAAGTATCCTGTGGCCGCCATCGGCAATATGTATGCCGGCCGCCTGAGCGTAGGTCTGAGCGATAAGGAATCGACCGTGCTCGTTCTCGGTATGCAGGACGAGATTCCCGCCCGCGCCAACGACGTCATCCTGACCCTCATCGACGTATATAACGAGAAGTGGGTCAAGGACCGCAACCGCATGGCCGAGAGCACGTCCAAGTTTATTGACGAGCGTCTGGCCGGCATTACCGAGGAACTCAACGGCGTGGACAATAGCATCTCCGAGTATAAGAGCAACAACCTGTTGCCCGATATCCAGGCTACCCTGGCCAAGGATATGGCCCAAAGCCAGAAGAACCTGGACCAGTTGCTCCAACTCAACAACCAGTTGGCCATGGTGCGCTTCATGCGCGACCGCCTCTCAGACAAGAGCAAGGACGACCAACTCCTGCCCGTCGGCATGGTGATAGGCTCGAATGGCATCGAGCAACTCATCGCTGAGTACAACCGCCTGATGCTCGACCGCACCAGTTATGTGCGCAACTCCAGCGAAACCTCGTCCGCCGTTCAGGAGATAGACCGCAAGCTCGCCGCACAGAAGACCGCTATCCTTCGCTCCATCGACAACCTGGGTGAGCAGATTGAGAAGCAGATAGCCGGCGTCGAGATGCAGGACAAGACCCTCAACCAGCAGATTGCCCAGAATCCCCGCCAGGCCAAGGAACTCATCTCCGTACAGCGCCAGCAGCAGGTGAAGGAAGCCCTGTACATCTTCCTTCTGCAAAAGCGCGAGGAAAACGAACTCTCTCGCACCTATACCGCCTGGAACACCAGCATCATCCAGCCCCCCGTATGCTCGTCCAGCCCCACGTCGCCCAAGCGCACCACCACGCTGCTCATGGCCCTCATGATGGGTCTGGCCATCCCCGGCGCCTTCTTCTTCATGCGTGAGACCATGAACCACAAGGTGCGCGGCCGCAGCGACATCGAGGACATCGGCGTGCCCTTCCTGGGCGAGGTGCCCGACATCACGCAGAAGCGCCACTGGTGGAGCCCCTCGAAGAAGGTTACCCGTCGCGTCGTGGTGCGCGAAGGCTCGAAAGACCTTATCAACGAGTCTATGCGTATGGTACGCACCAACCTCGACTACTTCATCGCGCCCACACTCCTGGCCGAAGACGGCAGCGTGCGCAGTCAGGCCCCCGTGGTGATAGTCACTTCGTTCAATCCCGGCAGCGGTAAGTCGTTCATCGTCGGCAACCTCTCTGCCTCCATCGCCCTGCGCGGCAAGCGCATTCTGGCCATCGATATGGACCTGCGCCACAGCTCGCTCTCCTACATGGCCAAGAGCCATGGCGGCAACGGTATCTCGCTTTATTTGGGCGGACAGATAGACGACTTCCACGACCTCATCGTCCATGACAAGCTCGCCCAGGGCGTCGATGTGCTGCCCGTCGGCACCATACCCCCCAACCCCGCCGAACTGCTGCAGAGCCCGCGTCTGGCCCAGATGATGGAGACCCTCCGTGCCGAGTACGACATCATCATGCTCGACTGTCCGCCGCTTGAGGTTGTCGCCGATACGTCTATCGTCATGAAATATGCCGATGTCTGCCTCTTCGTCGTCCGTGCCGGTCTGATGGACCGTCGCGTCCTGCCGCAGGTCAGCAAGCTCTACGAGGAAAAGAAGTGCAAGAACATGGCCATCCTGCTCAACGGCACCAAGTACGTCAGTGGCCGCTATGCCAACTACCGCTACGGCTACTCCTACGGTTACTCCTATGGCTACGGCAAGCACGACTACTACGCCAAGCAATAACCCTAATCAACGACGTCACACGCAGACCCCTGTCTGCCCATCACTCAGCCATCTGTCGCCCCTCCGTCCGTTCGGAGGCGCGGCAGATGAACTGTTTCGAACCGTCCCTTCAGATAGTTTATCTTCTTCTCTTCTGTTTCAAAAGATTGAATAAGCGGTAAACCTCCGTAAGTATAGTATTCGCGCCGTGCATCTTGGTTGTCAACGCCAACAGCAGAATAGAGCTCTGCAAAGCATAGCGGAAGAGAATTTCAAAAAACGAAAAGATAACAATAAGATAGATGGCAAAGAAAGCAAGTAAGAAAGAAGAAACACTGAACCTTGACAATATATTGTTCAAGTGTCGGGATATATTGAGACAGGCAAAGAACTCAGGCTCGTTCTTTGAAAAACGCGATATGATGCTTACTCTCGTATTCCTCCGCTTTATGGGCGAGAAATACGAGGATGGAGTGGCGTCGCTTCGTCAGCGTCTCATTGAGGAAGGATTAGACCCTGACGACGAGAATATTATCAAGGCTTTTTTTGATGATGCTACTTTTGCCGATGGCACTTTCAATTTGCCGGTAGAGGCACGTTGGTCAACCATCATCAACACGGCAGCCCCTCAACTGAATGTGGCTCTTGATACCGCTTTGCGTAGTATTGGTGAAACGACCCCAACGCTTAAAGGCTGTTTCGTGGAGGGTACATTCACCCAGCGTAACCTTGCTGGTAACGACATGAAGAAAATTGTGGATGAGGTCAACAAAATCAGCCATAAGACTTTTGGTAAAGAGAAAGACCTGATAGGCCGCGTATATGAATATTTCCTGAAGGAGTTTGCCGTGAATGCCACGAAGGAGGAGGGCGAGTTCTATACACCCCATGATGTGGTGCAGCTCATCGCTACTGTCATCGAGCCTTTCGATGGTACGCTCTACGACCCGTGTTGCGGCTCTGGCGGTATGTTCATTCAGAGTACCGACCTAGTAAAAGCCAAACAGGGTGACATCAGCCGTATCAATGTATATGGCCAGGAGAAGGAGGCGGCCACCTATCGTTTGGCAAAGATGAACCTCGCTCTGCGTGGCATCAGCCACCATTTGGGGTCGGAAAGTGATTCCACTTTTACCAACGACCTGCATAAGGGGCTGTATTTCAACTATATCATGGCCAATCCACCTTTCAACTTGAAGGGCTGGTATAATGATAACCTGAAGAACGATTCCCGCTGGACAGATTACGCAACGCCTCCTGAGAGCAATGCCAACTATGCCTGGATTCTTCACATGCTCTCCCATCTGAAACCGCTTTCAGGTGTGGCTGGATTCTTGTTGGCCAATGGTGCTTTGGGCGACACTGATGCAATTGAAATCCGCAAAAAGCTGATTGAGAACGACAAGGTGGAGGCCATCATCATCTTGCCGAGGGAACTGTTTATTACGACCGATATCAGTGTCACCTTCTGGATTCTCAATCAGCACAAGAAGGGTGGCAAGTATCATGGCCGCCAACTTCGTAACAGAGAGCACGAGATTCTCTTTATGGATTTACGCCAATGGACGGATAACCCTGTCAAGGGCGAACAGAAGAAGAAGGTGCAACTTGTCACAGAGCAGATTCAGCGTGTGGCAGACATCTATCACCAGTGGCAAGCTGAAGGAACAGACGGCAATAATTTTGCTGTGCCTGAGCTATACCGTAGCGTGAGCATTGCCGAGATCGAGCAGAACAATTGGACGCTGGTTCCCAGCAAGTACATCGAGTTCATCGACCACGATTTGGAGATAGACTATCCCAAGGAGATGGCTC
>CAMGHE010000144.1 GCA_946055775.1 uncultured Bacteroidales bacterium | reverse complement strand
GTGAGACGAGGTGGGTGTCGATGGCGTTCCAGTCGATGTTCTTCCGGTTCCAGTCAGTCTCGTCGCGCCGTCCGAGGATGACGGTGATGCGTGTGACGTCGCGTTTGGTGGTGATGACGAGCAGGCGGTCGTTGGGCTCGATGCAGGTGTCGGCGTTGGGCAGGATGACCTTGCCGTCGCGCCAAAGGCGGGAGACGACAAACTTCATGCCGTCGCTCAGGCGGGCCACGTCAGAGAGTTTCTGATGGAAGACGGCGGGGTTGCACACCAGGAACGAGGCGATGAAGGCCTGGTCGGCCTCACCGTCGCCTTCGCGGGAGTGTTCGCGGCGCACCAGCCATCCGCGCATGATGATGAGCGCTAAGATGACGCCGACGAGACCCAGTGGATAGGTCACGGCACAGCCCAGGGCGGCGGTGCTGCTGCCGGCCGCGTCGCCGAGTTGCTTGAGGGTCTGCTGGGCGGCACCGAGGGCCGGTGTGTTGGTGGTGGAACCGCAGAGCACACCCATCATGTCGGGCAGGGGGAGCAGGCCCCAGGCGAAGATGGCCAGCGACATGAGCGTACCGATGACGATGACGCCGAGGCCGAGCAGGTTGAGTTGCGTGCCGCCCTGCTTGAAGGCGCTCATGAAGCCCGGACCCACCTGCAGACCCAGGATATAGACGAAGAGGATGAGGCCGAAGCTTTCGGCGTAACTCAGCATCTCGGGGTCAAGGCGCAGGCCGCAGGCACCGGCAAGGATGCCGATGAAGAAGACGTAGGTCACCCCGAGGCTCACCCCGCATATGCGCAGTTTGGCCAGGGCCAGACCAGCGGCGCAGATGAGCGACAGGACGATGACGGCCTGTATGGCGTTGGTCGTAAAAAGCGTTTCCTGAAACCAGGTAATCATAGTTTAGGGTTCAGTGGAGAGAGGGAGGTACTTGTTGTACAGGGGGCTCGCACCGTTTCAGGAGAAGGGGTAGAGCAGACTGATGCTCACCAAGGCCACGATGCCGAGGATGAGCTGCATGGGCAGACCCACCTTGACATAGTCCATGAAGGTGTAGCGTCCGGCATTCATCACCATAGCGTTGGGCGGCGTACAGATAGGCGTGGCGAAGCAGGCCGAGGCGGCCACGGCGGCAGCCAGCATGAAGGGCTGCGGACTGACACCCATGCCCTCGGCGGCGGCCCAGGCGATGGGGGCCACGAGGATGGCGGTGGCGGAGTTGCTGATGAAGGTGGAGAGGATGGAGGTGACCAGATAGACGCCCGCCAGGACAGCCATCGGACCGTACTGCTGCAGGCCGCCCACCAGGCCTTCGGCAATCATCTTGGAAATGCCGGTGTTGCTCAGCGCCGTACTCATGGGCATCATGGCAGCGATGAGCACGATGCTCTCCCACCCTATCATCTTATACGCGCCATCGACGCTGCGGGTACACCCGGTGAGCACCATGGCCAGACCGGCGATGATGACCGAGGCCACGGCGGGTACGCCAATCTGCTTCTCAAAGACCATGACCAGCACCATGAGCATCATGATAGCGGCGGCCAGAGGGGCCTTGTGGTTGAGGGCCACGTTCTGTGCCGTCTCATCGGGGCGACCGATGACGAGCCATTCGCGGGTCTTCTTTGACATGCTCTCGATGCCCTTCCACTTGCCGTGTACCAGGAGCATATCACCGTTGCCGATGATTTCGTCCTTGATATCGTCGAAGATATACTGGCCGCCTCGCTTGATGGCCAGCACATTGACACCGAAGCGCTCGTTGAAGTTGGCAGAGCGCAGGGGGCGGTTGAGCAGGGCCGACTCGGGGGTGATGAGCACCTCGGCCAGACCTATCTCGTAGAAGTCGAGCTTGCCCTTACCGTTACGCTCGTTGTCGGCATAGACGGTGAGTCCCAGACACTGCGCCATGTGTTCCACCTGGTCGCGGTGGCCCAGGACGTAGAGGGTATCGTCGCCCGAAAAGATGGTCTCGGGGGTAACGGTCTCCTGGTTGACATTGCCAAAGTGGGAGCGGTTTTCCCGGCGTACCTCAAGGATGGTGACGCCATAGGTGGCGCGCAGGTCGAGCTCGGCCAGTGTGCGACCGTCGATGAGCGAGCGGCCATCCTTATCGTGCAGGCGGAACACGCAGTCGGCGATATGATACTCGTGGAGCAACGAGGCCAGGGAGTGGTCGTCGCCCTTCTCCATCTCGTCATTGCCGCGCTTATTCAGGAACCAGCGGCACAGGGGCCACATCAGCAACATACCCACGACGAGCAGGATGATGCCGATGGGGGTGAAGGAGAAGAACGAGAAACTCTCGCGGTTGTTCTCGGTGAGGTAGTTGGCCACGATGAGGTTGGGCGGCGTACCGATGAGGGTGAGCACACCACCCATCGAACTGGCGAAGGCCAGGGGCATCATCAGTTTGGAGGGGTTGATGCCGGCGCTTTTACACATAGCCAGGATGATGGGCAGCAGCAGGGCCACCGTACCGGTGTTGCTCACAAAGGCGGCCACAACGGCCGTGACGAGCATCACCAGGAAAAAGAGCACCTTTTCGTTCGTGCCGGCCATGCGCAACAGGCGGCTACTGATAATCTTGGCCAGACCGGTCTGAAACACGGCACCGCCAACGACGAAGAGGCCAATCATCATCACCACGGCCGAGTTGGAGAAGCCGGCCAGCGCGGCCTTGCTGTCGATAACGCCGGTGGCCAACAGGGCCGCCGTACAGCACAGGGCGATGATGTCTGAACGGACCTTGCTGAACATGAAGGCCACTATCGTAGCCAGGAACACCACAATGGTGATGACAATCTTGACTTGGAGGTTGGAATCGTCGGCAGCTGGGGCGGCCGTAAGGAGGGAGAGACAGGAGAAGAGTGCGGCTGACATACCGTAGTCTGAGTGTGTGTGTTGTTCGTATATATTATATATAGGTGTATATCCGGGCAGGCGTCTCAACGGACGGTCCCGGAGGACTGTTGGGATGCCATCGACGTGACGCCTGCGGCAAACCGGCGGCTAAATTAGCCCTTTCTGCCGACACGCGGAAATTTTTGTGCAAAATTCCAGTTCACTGGGGTAATCCAGCGTCAGCAACAACGCTCAAAACAAGGATAATCCGAACGCTGAACCGTTTATCGTTCTGCTTATCGCCTGGCGGTGGATGTCTGGTAAACATGGTAGCGGACCACAACAGGGGGTAGAGAATGGCTCATCTGGCTATAGTGCGGTCGCTACGCCTATGGTGCGCAGCTTAGGAGGTGCGGTCCATTGACGGCACCCCGCCGCAGTTTCAACGCGCATCGCGCCGCCCGTTGTTCGCCTAACCTGCGTCCCTGGTGCCGTCAATGGACATAACAAAAACAGAAATCCACCCATCGCAAGGCGATAAACAGAGATAAACAGGGCGACGATCGGTTTTTTCGGTTTATCGCCTTGAAGAGGATGGTAGCCTTCTGAAAGAAGGTGGCGTCAGGTTTACGCTGCGGGCGTTAAGAGCTTGCTCTTATAAGACCACAGCGTAAACCTAACGCCAGGGCGCTGCCCCCATCCTCGTCAAGGGGTTTTCTCGGTTTTTGTGAGACCATATCCCGACGGCTTCAACGCGCATTGCATCACTCCTCTTCGCCCAATCATCGCGCATGGTGCCGTCAATGGATGGCACCACATAGCGGCACGCTGCGAGAGTTGGGATATGGGCGGAGCCTACGCGGATGCAGGCTGGCCCACGACTGGCTGCACATGCCACAGGGCCGGGATGCGCGATGGCAGCCCGGCCCTGTGGCAGTATTTTCGCTTAGGGCGGTATATGGAGCAGACTGAAGGTTACTTCATCATCACTTTGCGGGAGGTGCCGTCAGAGTAGCGGATGATGATGGGACCGCGCGCCTTGGTTTGAAGCTGACGGCCACTCAGGTCGTAGAAGCCGGCAATGCCGGGAATGGAACACGGGCGATTTGACAATTCTTGAGGCTGCTGCCTCGTTGATACATCGTTGAGTGGCCTTGCCGCTATGCTGTGTAGCAGGCCATCAGGCATGGCGTTCGCATGAGTCCGTTTCTGGTTCGTGGTGGCAATCGTTGGCCTCTCGGTTCAACTCAGGCCACGCAGTTTGCGCAAAATCAGGAATTAGGGGTGAGACATTGCATTCTGTTTCTCTATGCCGTGCAGGAGGACGTGTGTTTTTCCTCCCGAAGGCTTTGCGAGACAAAAATAGCACAAATCGAGAACTTGGCCAAGCGAAAATGTAGGTTGTTTAACATTGCTGTCCGGTAAACATTGTAGTATCACAAAAAGCGACTTAAAAAACAATAATTGTTGATTTTTCAACGTTATTGTGATTATAATTACTATCTTTGTGTCAAACGCAATAATATAGATAATGGAGGATATAAACAGAATAAAGGTCGTTCTTGCCGAAAAGAAGAGAACAAATCGTTGGTTGGCTGAAGAAATAGGGAAAAACCCTGCTACAGTCAGCAAATGGTGTACTAATTCTTCACAGCCCGACTTATTAACTTTGAAGAAGGTAGCGGAATTGTTAGATGTCGATGTGAAAGATCTTTTGTGGCCAACTAAGTAACAACAATAGTCCATTAAAATGCCAAGAATAAG
>CAMGHE010000143.1 GCA_946055775.1 uncultured Bacteroidales bacterium | reverse complement strand
GCGTGGAGGAGTAAAGCGGGAGACTACTTGAAGTGCGAGCGTTGCTTATTCCGGGATTCTTCACGCAGCAGACTGTCGCGCAAACGATGCTGCACCTGCTGTGGGGAAAACTGGGGACGATTTTGTGGGACAAACTGCTGCTGTGTGGGCTCATGAGCATCACTCTGGGGTGTCGAATAGACGACAGTATCGCGGCTCAGGGTATCGGGCTTTGATTTGGTCTTCGTCCCATCGTCGCTGGCCTCGTCGGCATCTTTCTTTCGGATTCTGTCTAAGCGCAAATCGCTCACGACGAGTTTGTGCGCAGCCGAAGCCGGGGCATTGATGAGTGCGCACCAGGCGCGTACCTGCTTGACAGGCAGACTGTCCACAGTGATAGTGAGACGCTGACTACCATTGCCACGCACGGGCAGTGAGACGGAGCGGACGGAGTCGCCCTCGTAATAGACGGCGAGGAGCATCACGGCTTCGCGTTGGCCTTCGCCCTGCTTCCAATGGGCATCGAGTTGCCACTCCAAGCGGTCGGCGGGACGAAGGATGGTGTCGGTGTTGAGCACGAAAACTTGCTGGCGCTGGAGGGGCGAACTGAGCAAAGTACGGCGCGGTCCCTGCCACAGGTCCACACGGGTGGCAGTGGGATCATCCTGTATGGCAGCGGCGGTCCATGATTCTCCGCCGGCTTTCTTATTCTCAATCTGCCGATAGATGTCCACCAGTTTCATGGGGTGGCGGGAATACCAAGCCATAGCGCTGTCAAATTCGGTCTGTGTCATGCCATGGCGTGCCAGAGCCGCGCGTATATAATAGTGTGTATTATAGCGACGGTCGGCCTTTCCAGTCTGCTGCTGTGCTTCGCTCTGCGCACCGAGGGCCATGGCCATCTGATAGTCGTAGATGATCTGCTCCATCTCTGCGGCCTGGGGAATGCCCTGGGGATGGTCGTCACCACAAGAAACAATGCCAAGCAGGAGCAGGAGGCTGAGCACAAGGCTGCTACACCTGCCAACCCTACTCAAGAGGCGGCAGCACGGTGGTGTGGGGCATATAACGGTAGTTGGCTTCATGGGACGGGACTTGAGCAAAAGAATGGTCAGTCTTTATGGAAGAGGTAACGGATGGACATGTACCGACGATAGAAGATAAACAGGGCCACGATGCCGCAGGAGATGGCGGCGTCGGCAAAATTGAAGATTGCACCGAAGAAGGTGGTACCACCAATGAGGGGCATCCAGTCGGGCCAGGTGAAGAAGGGGAAATAGAACATATCGACCACCTTGCCCGAGAGAAACGTACCATAGCCCTGTCCGAAATCTACCAGCGAGGCTACGGGTGGCGCTCCAATGCCGCTCTCGCTGAAGATGAGACCGTAAAACAGATTGTCAATGATATTGCCAGCCGCGCCAGCCACAACCAGCGCCCAGCAGAAGATGAGGCCCATCGCGGCGCGCTTTTTAACTAGATTGGAGAGGGCGTACAGAAAGAAGCCGACGGCTACGATACGGAACAGAGTCAGGAAGGTGGTAGCCGAAAAGGAGAAGCCAAAGGCCATACCTTTGTTTTCCGTAAAGCAGATTTGGCACCATGAGGTCAAGTCAATATGCTGCCCGACGTACATCGTGGTCTTGACGGTAATCTTGATGACCTGGTCTATCACCAGCACACTGAGCAGGGTCAAGGTGGCCAGGATAAAGCGCGGGCTACGGTGGAGTTGGATTGCCATAATGAGGGTATAGATGGTCTAAACTTGGAGAGTGGCCGCATGCGGCTGGGGCAAGGCGTATAAACCTATATCCCATGAGACCCCCTTGTTGTTCAGGAATCTCATGGGATCAGGTTTGGTGTTAGCCTTCCTCGTGCCGCATACTGCAGGTCACGAACGAATGGCGTACAGATTATTTCTTCTGGGCCAATTTGGCTTCGATGCTCAGCGTGGCATGGGGCACGGCACGCAGGCGCTCCTTTGGAATAAGTTTTCCTGTTACACGGCAGACGCCATAGGTCTTGTTTTCAATGCGCTGAAGGGCAGCCTGAAGGCCCTGTATAAACTTCTGCTGGCGGGCAGCCATGTTGGTCAGCTCCTCCTTCGACTGCGTCATCGACCCTTCTTCCAGCACTTTATAGGTAGGCATGGTGTCGTCAACGCCATTGCCATCCTTTCCTGTGAGCACGTCCATCATCTGCTGATAGTCGCGCTTTGCCAGTTCAATCTTGTTCAGAATCAACTCTTTGAACTCGGCCAGTTCCTCATCGGAGTAACGCATTTTCTCACTCATGGTATTTATGGTTTGGGCTCTTGGTTAATGGTCGTGGTTTACTGCACTTTCTGTATGCTGACGGGTAGTTTGAAGTCTTCGAAGTCAAAGTCATCAGACATGGCGGCCGTCTCTGCCGTCAGGGTGATGGCATCGGCGAGCACCTGCTGCTTGATGTAGGCTTCAAAGTCGGCCAGCGCATCGGCGATGCGGTCGTCATGGCCAAGGGTGACGGTGATGTGGTCAGTGATGTTGAAGCCAGCGCCCTTGCGGTAAGCCTGAATACGCTTGACCAATTCGCGGGCCATACCCTCGCGGCGCAGTGCATCTGTGATGGTCAGGTCGAGGGCGACGGTCAGACTACCGTCGTTGGCCACGGTCCATCCTGGGATATCTTCGCTCATGATCTCTACATCGTCCAGCAAAACCACTAGGTCTTGCCCCTCAACGTTGATGGCATATTGGCCATCTGCCTCAAGGCGGACTATCTGCTCTGTGGTGAGGGCGGACATAGCGGCGGCCACGCCCTTCATGAGTTTGCCATACTTCTTGCCCATCACGCGGAAGTTACACTTGACCTTCTTGACGAGCATGTCGCCCTTAACGAACTCGATCTCCTTGACATTGACTTCATCCTTGATGAGTTGAGCCATAGCTTCAACATCTTCGCGCAGGTTGGCCGAGGTGTCAGGAATACATATCTTTTGGAGAGGTTGACGGACAATCACGCCTTCCTTCTTACGCAGCGAGAGGACCATGGAAGACACCTTCTGGGCCAGTGCCATGCGACGCTCGAGTTGGGCATCGATCGTGTCATCCACGATGGGGAAATCTGCCAAGTGGACGCTCACCGTCTCGCCATCACGGACAGAAGTGAGGTCACGATAGAGGCTGTCGGCGTAGAAGGGAGCGATGGGAGCCATCAGACGAGCCACAGTGGTCAGACAGCGATAGAGCGTCTGGTACGCACTGAGTTTGTCATCATCCATCGCACCAGCCCAAAAGCGCTTGCGACTGAGACGCACATACCAGTTGGACAGATTATCGATAACGAAAGCGGAGATGAGTCGGCCGGCACGGGTAGGCTCGTAATCATCGAGGGCCTCGGTAACTCCGGCAATGAGTGTCTGCAATTCGGAGAGAATCCAATTGTCCAGTTCGGGGCGTTCCTTGACCTGAGGTTCGTTGCCATTGAAGCCATCCACATTGGCATACATGGCAAAGAAATTGTATGTTTGATAGAGTTTGCCGAAGAAGGTACGGGACACTTCCTTGACGCCCTCCTCATCAAACTTGAGGTTATCCCAAGGCTGCGAGTTGGTAATCATGTACCAGCGCAGGGGGTCGGGACCGTAGGTAGATAGTGCGCCGAAGGGATCGACGGCGTTGCCGAGGCGCTTGGACATCTTGGCGCCGTTCTTAGCGAGGACGAGGCCATTGGAGATGACGGCCTTGAAGGCTTTCTGGTCGAAGACCATCGTGGCGATGGCATGCAAGGTAAAGAACCAGCCGCGGGTCTGGTCCACACCTTCGGCGATGAAGTCGGCGGGGAAGGCGTCACCCGAGTCAATGAGTTCCTTGTTTTCGAAGGGATAGTGCAACTGGGCGTAGGGCATGGAGCCGGAGTCAAACCATACGTCGATGAGGTCCAGTTCGCGCTTCATCGGTTTGCCAGAGGGCGAGACGAGCACAATCTGGTCCACATAGGGACGGTGGAGGTCGATGCGGTCGTAGTTGTCCTTACTATAGTCGCCAGGCACGAAACCTTTCTCCTTGAGCGGGTTGGAGGACATAACACCAGCCTCGACGCTTTTTTCTATCTCGTCATAGAGTTGAGCGATGGACGAGATACAGATTTCCTCGCGGGTTTCATTGTTGCGCCAAATGGGGAGCGGCGTACCCCAATAGCGGGAGCGGCTGAGGTTCCAATCGTTGAGGTTCTCCAACCAACCTGCGAAGCGGCCCGTACCGGTTGATTCGGGTTTCCAGCGTATTTCCTTATTGAGAGCGACCATACGCTCTTTTGCAGCGGTAGAGCGGATAAACCAACTGTCGAGAGGATAGTAGAGAACAGGCTTGTCGGTACGCCAGCAGTGCGGATAGTTGTGCACATGCTTTTCTATCTTGAGCGCCGTACCTTCTTGCTTCATCTCCATACAGATGACGATGTTCAAGTCTTCAGCCTTGGCTGCAGCCTGTTCGTCATACTTACCTCCCACGTTATACTTCGGGTCGTAGGCGTTCTTTACAAAGTCGCCGGCATGATGGGCGTAGGCTTCGGCATCTACGCAGGCGCTGACAAACTCAGACGCAAGGTCTTCCATGACATAGTAGCGACCGGTGAGGTCAACCATGGGGCGCGTCTCGCCGCGGTCGTTCACCATGAAGAGCGAGGGGATGCCGGCAGCGCGGGCCACCT
>CAMGHE010000142.1 GCA_946055775.1 uncultured Bacteroidales bacterium | reverse complement strand
TACGCCCTCTGCGGCCGCCAGCAGGTCTTCGATGCCCACTCTACGGCCACCGACGCTCCCTATTGGCTCGGCCATAGCGGCTTGGAATATACTGGCGACCGCCTTACCGGCAACACCTTCGACTATCCCGTGCGCCATGCCGCCGACCTCTCGGCCGCGGGCGACTATACCATCGTCTCGTGCAGCCGCGACGCCATGGTCAGCGGACAGGTGCGCCCCGCCGACTACGACATGGTCGATTACATCTGCGGCCTGCAGTGCGACGTGCCGTACAACCTCAAGTCGTTCAAAACTTTCCCCGACGGCGTGCGTCGTGTGCTGACCGACTACATGCAGCACGGCGGCCGTCTGCTGGTCAGCGGCAGTTTCATCGGCAGCGACATGCAGCGCGACGACGAGCGCCGCTTCACGCGCCAGGTGCTCCACTACGATTTTGCTGGCAGTGCACGCGCCGACTCCACGGGCTGTGTGCGTGGCCTCAATCTCAACCTGCCCCTTCAGCGCGACAAGGGCGGCGACACCTATGCCGTCATGGCCCCTGATGCCCTGCTGCCCGTCGGCAACGGCGCCTTCACGGCCTTCGCCTATGGTCAGGGACAGAGCGCCGGCATAGCCTACAGCGGCAAAGACTGCCGCGTGGTGGCCATGGGCTTTCCCTTCGAGGGCATCGCCGATGCCGACCTGCGCCGGCAGGCCATCCGCGCCCTCGTCGATTTTCTCACTCGCTGACGCCTGCGGCCCCCCCTTCCCTCTAATCAACTAACCAACCTAAACCCGATAACGATGAAAAGAATCATAGTGGCCATCGACGGCCATTCGTCGTGCGGCAAGAGCACGATGGCCAAGCGCCTGGCCAAAGAAGTGGGCTACGTCTATGTCGATACCGGCGCCATGTACCGCGCCGTGGCGCTGGCCGCCCTGCGTGCCGGCCTTTTCGATGCCGACGGCCATCTGGACGCCGAAGCCCTGGAGCGCCTCATGGACGGCGTGACTATCAATTTCCGCCTCGACCCCGAGACACACCTGCCTATCACTTGCCTCAACGGCGAGGACGTGGAGCGCGACATCCGCACGCTCGAGGTGTCGTCGCGCGTGAGTCAGGTGGCAGCGCTGCCCTTCGTGCGCCGCGCACTGACGGCACAACAGCAGGCCATGGGCCGCGAGCGGGGCATCGTCATGGACGGCCGCGACATCGCCACGGTGGTCTTTCCCGATGCCGAACTCAAGGTCTTCGTCACCGCCTCGGCCGAGGTGCGCGCACAGCGACGCTACGACGAACTGCAGGCCAAAGGGATGCCAGCCGACTATGCCGACATCCTGCGCAACGTGCAGGAACGCGACTATATCGACTCGCACCGCGAGGTGGCGCCCCTGCGTCAAGCGCCCGACGCCCTGCTCTTAGACAACAGCCACCTCACGCCCGATGATCAGCAGCAGTGGCTCCGTCAACGCTTCGACGAGGCCACGCAGGCGTAAGTCCCTCTCTTCCTCATCATCTCCCCGTGTATGCTTGACATAGAAATCGATGCCCAGTCGGGCTTCTGCTTCGGTGTGACGACGGCCATCGGCAAGGCCGAGGAGGAACTGGCCAAGAGTGGCTCCCTCTACTGCCTGGGCGACATCGTCCACAACGGCAGCGAGTGTGAGCGCCTGCGCGGCATGGGCCTCATCACCATCGACCACGACGCCTTCCGCTCGCTTAGCGACGCCAAGGTGCTGCTCCGCGCCCATGGCGAACCTCCTGCTACCTATGCGATGGCCCGTGAGCGACGCATCGACATTATCGACGCCACCTGCCCCGTCGTCCTCCACCTGCAGCAGCGCATCAAGCGCGTCTATTGTGAGTCCCACCGCCCGCAGATTGTCATCTACGGCAAGCGCGGACATGCCGAGGTGCTCGGACTGGTGGGGCAGACGGAAGGCAACGCCATCGTCATCGAGTGCCTGGACGAAGCCCGTGCCCTCGACTATTCGCGCTCCATCTGCCTTTTCTCTCAGACCACTAAGTCGCTGGGCGGATTCCGCGAGATTGTCGATTACATGACGGCACACATCCAGTCGCCCGCTACCTTCCGCTACTTCGACACCATCTGTCGTCAGGTGGCCAATCGTCTGCCCAACATTGAGGCTTTCGCCTCGCGCCACGACGTGGTGCTCTTCGTCTCGGGCCTAAAAAGCAGTAACGGCCGTGTGCTCTACGAGGCTTGCCGCCGCGTCAACCCGCGCTCGCATCTTGTCGATACGCCAGCCGCCCTAAAGCGCGAGTGGTTTGACGGGGCCCAATCGGTCGGCGTCTGCGGCGCCACGTCCACGCCCAAGTGGCTGATGGAAGACTGTAGCCATGCCGTCCGCCGCCTGGTGGGCGAGGACGACAACACCTGACGGGCATGGACCTCCTCTCATTCTCTATGATGAATATCCCCTCTCTTCTTTCTCTGGCCCTCGTGGTCCTTACTGCTGGCAGTTGCCAAACAAGTACGCGGAAGGCTGCTGCCTCCGCGCCCGCCGCAACGCCCGCACCCGCTGTCGATGCACCCCAGACTGCCGCCTCCGAGGCTGCCGATACGCTCAGCGCATCGGGCAGTCAGTATCTGCTATGTCGCCGCACCGACGGCGGCGACGAGGGACTGCTGCTCCGTCGCACGGCCTACGTCACCGCCTATGATGCACAGCGCCTGACGCCCATGTGGGTGGGCTGGACGCTCACGGCAGCCCATACCGATGGCCCCCACGAGCGCAAGGGGCACAAGTTTTACGAAGACACCGACGTGCCCGAGCCCCGCGCCCTCTATTCCGACATCCGCGAGAGCGAGTGCGGCTACCAGCGCGGCCACATGTGTCCGGCGGCCGACAACAAATGGTCGCGCCAGGCCCAGGACGAGTCGTTCCTCATGACGAACATCTGTCCGCAGAACGGCGACCTGAACGGCCGCGACTGGAAGGCCCTCGAAGACGCCTGCCGCACATGGGCCACCCGCTGGGGCACTGTCCATATTGTCTGCGGCCCCATCTACCGCCGTAAGCGCCCCCACCGCGTCGGCGCCCACCGCATCGCCGTGCCCGACGCCTTCTTTAAGGTGGTCCTCACGGGCAGCGGAAGCGATGCCCGCTGCATCGGCTTTGTCTATGACAATGTCGCCGGCCACAAGCCCATGGCCTCGTATGCCTGCAGCGTCGATGACGTCGAGGAGCGCACCGGCCTCGACTTCTTCTCCGCCCTTCCCGATGATGTCGAGGCCGCCATCGAGGTCCGCTGCGACGTGGACCAGTGGCCGGTGTGAGCGGCGGCGGGTATGCCGATAGATGCGAAGAGGCGCCGCCCCGCAAATCCCCCTTCCCCCTCCCATTACATGCGAGAACGGCCCAAACGGAAGCGCGATGTTCCGTTTGGGCCGTTCTTCGTCAATGTCGGTGTAAGGGTAGGGGACTTACTTCAGCAGTTCTTCCAGTTTTTTGCTCAGGTCGTCGCCGCGCAGGTCGTTGGCCACCACCTTGCCTTCGGGGTCGAAGAGCACCGAGGCGGGGATGCCCGTTATGCCGTAGAGGCTGCCGGCTGCGCATTCCCAACCCTTGAGGTCAGAGATGTGGTGCCACGTCAGGTTGAGTTTCTTGATGGCAGCCTTCCAGGCTTCGCCGTCGCTGTCGAACGATACGCCGACCACGTCGAAGCCCTTGGCGTGATACTTGTCGTAGGCGGCCTTGACGTGGGGCATCTCAGCGCGGCAGGGACCGCACCACGAAGCCCAGAAGTCAACCAGCACATACTTGCCGTGGCCAACGTATTCGGTCAGGTGGTGCTCCACGCCCGTCGTGTCGGCCATGACGAAGTCCGTCACAGGCTTGCCGATGAGGCGGCGGCGCAGGCCTTCAATCTTCTTTTGCATGGGCTTGACCACTTCCAGTTCGGTATAGGCTGCCTTGGCATCGAAGATATTGACCATTTCCTCGTCGCTGAGCAGCGAACTGTAGTTGCGCAGGATGATGGCGGGCCACTTGGCCGTCTTGTTGGTCATGAGTATGTCCTTGACAACGACCATATATTGCTCTCTGTGGGCCATGTACTCCTTCTCGGCTGCCTCTTTGGCCTCTTTGGTGGCCGTAGTGTCGCGGCCCGACAGCACGCCGTAGTTGGCCTGCATGAAGGTGTTGTATGCCTTTTGCTTCTCCGAAATCTTGTCAACGGCAGCGCTCAGGGCATCGTTCTCGGCCGTACCGCTGGCCTTGCCGTTCTCCAGGTCAACCGTGACGTTGCCCTGCAGATAGACCAAGGCCGACTTGCGGGCCTGCATGTCCATGACGTAGGCGAAGAGGCGGCCCTGGGCATCGCCCTTGATGGTAAACTGGCCGTTGACGACGGCCACGCTGTCGTTCACGCGCGACTCGGCGTTGCGGAGGTAGATGTACTTGGCATCGCTCTTTACCGCGCCGGTCAGCGTGTACTGCTGGGCAACGGCACCGAGGGCCATCGTGCCGACAGCCATCAGTGTAAAGACTTTCTTAAGCATTGTGTGTTGGTGTATGATGAGTGTTGTATAAAATTCCGTGCAAAAGTAGGGAAAACGCGCCGTTGTGCCAAGCAGGCCCATCGTTTTAACAAATGGCAACGTTTCAGACGACCACCGTAACTACTCAGCTATGCAGGGATGAGGGAATTTGACGGCAGTCGAAGCCATT
>CAMGHE010000141.1 GCA_946055775.1 uncultured Bacteroidales bacterium | reverse complement strand
TAGAGCATGAAGCCTTTCTCGTCGGGCGTCCAGTAGTCGCGGTTGTAGGCGTTGAGGTGTCCCTGATAGAAGCCGAACTTGGGCAGGAGGACGGGGTTGCCTGTGAGCTGGTAGAAGTCGTTGAGCAGGCCCACGGGCGTCTCATCGACCATAAGGAAGACGTCGAGATATTTCTCGTTGTGGGTAATGGTCACCTTGCCCTCCTCGGTGGCGCCGAAGTCGTAGCGGCCGGGGCGGAAGGTATGCCACATCACGCCGTAGCCCTTGGTGCTCCAATAGAAAGGTGTGGGCGATGCCACGCCGCCGTCCACCCAGTTGTTGGTGTTGACGATGGCGATGCTCTTGCCCTTGTGCGAGAAACGGCCGTTCTGCACGCCACCGCCGTAGAAGTACTCGTCGGCTGCTGCCGCGAAGGTCAGCGTCGTGCTCTTCTCGCCCAGTTGTGCGGGGAGCAGTTCCTGCACCACCACGTCGCCCGTCTGGCGATTGGTCAGAGTGAGCAGCCCCGTGCTCTTGTTGATGCTGAGCACGACCTTTTCGGTGGTGGCGGTGATGGCCTGTGCACCGTCCTGCAGAGCAATGCTGCCTGGGTAGCGGCGGGCGTTATCGACGAGAATCTGTGCGGGGGGCGAGGCCACTGGGTCGCGCAGGATGCCGCCCTGGTCGTCGCGGAACAGGCGCACGATGTTGGCGCCGTAGAAGTCGAGGGTGAGCATCTTGCCGTCCTGGTAGAGCACCTCGATGGTGGTGGGGTTGATCTGGCGCGCACTCTTCACCACGCCGGCGTCGGCCATGCGGCTGATATGCTGAGCGGGCAGCGCCGATGCGGAAGGCAGGGCCGGGGCGGTGCCTGCGGCGAGCGGCAGAGCCAGCGCCATGATGGCGTAGCGGCCGCCCTTCATCAGAGGAGACTGTTTCATGGTTATTGCGGTTAGTTTGTAATGAATGTACAGCGGTGGGGCGGCATGTACTGCTTCTTCCTCCCACAGCCACATGCAGAGCGCGGCCTGCCGGCGGCAGTACATACCACAGTCCAAAGGTAGTGCTTTTTTGCGAATGAAACGGCGCTGACAGAAAAGAAAATGGAACGATGACGAGGGTCAACATTTCTACTGACTATGGAGCGCATGGCGACCGCAGGTTTTTCCTTATCTTTGCCGTCATCATAACCACGCAACACATCACACCTTCATTATGACCCACAGACCTTTTTCCCTCTTCCTGGCGCTGGTCACGGGCGCCACAGCGGCCACGGCACAGACACCGGCACAGATAGAGGCGGACTATGCCCTGCGCCGGGCCGACATGGCGCAGGCCCGCGTTGACACCACGGCCTTCGCCGCACTGCCTGACGAGGGGCGCACGGCGCTCCACTTCCTCTACGCCTACATGCCCTGGCCGGACATGGCGGACTACTCGGCCGCCTACTATGCCGCACAGACCAACTGCGCCCTGCGCGCCCGCCACGACATGCCGTGGGGACAGAAGGTGCCGCTGCGCGAATGGCTCCACTTCGTCCTGCCCGTGAGGGTGAACAACGAGAATCTCGACACCTTCCGCACGGCATGCTACGACGAACTGCGCCGCCGCGTGGCTCACCTGACGATGCGCGAGGCGGTGCTCGAGGTGAACCACTGGTGCCACGAGTATGTGACGTACAAGCCGTCGGACAGCCGCACGTCGGCACCGCTGGCGTCGATGCGCACGGCCACGGGGCGCTGCGGCGAGGAATCGACGTTCACCGTGGCGGCGCTGCGCGCGGTGGGCATCCCGGCACGCCAGGTCTATACGCCGCGATGGGCGCATACGGACGACAACCACGCCTGGGTGGAGGCCTGGGTGGATGGCAGCTGGCACTTCCTCGGGGCCTGCGAGCCGGAGGCGGTGCTCGACCTGGGATGGTTCAACCAGCCGGCATCGCGCGGCATGCTGATGCACACCAAGGTGTATGGTCGCTACGACGGTCCGGAGGACGTGATGGCGCGCACGCCGTGCTACACGGAAATCAACGTCACGGCGAACTATGCGCCGGTGGAGCGGGCCACGGTGGTGGTGACGGACCGCGAGGGCAAGGCGGTGAAGGGCGCAACGGTGGAGTTTAAGCTCTACAACTATGCCGAACTCTACACCGTCATGCGCACCACGACGGACGACGCGGGCCGCGCACAGATTACGGCGGGCCTGGGCGACCTCGTGGCATGGGCTACGGACGGCACGCACTACGGCTTCGCCAAATGCAGCGTCGGACAGCAGGGCACAGTGACGGTGGTGCTCGACCACCAGGCGGGCGACACCTACGCCATGGACCTGGACATCACGCCGCCGAAGGGACGGTCGAACATGCCCGTGGTGCCGGCGGAGGCGGCGGCGGAGAACGACCGCCGCAAGACCTACGAGGACAGTCTGCGCAGGGCTTATGTGTCGTCGTTCCCGGACGAGGCTTCAACGCGCCACTTCTGCCGCTTCTTCTCCTTAGACTACGACCGCGTGCGCCCGCTGATGGTCAAGGCGTGCGGCAACTGGCGTAACCTGCAGCGTCTGCTGGCGGAGACGCCGACGGCGGACCGTGAACGGGCCTTCGCCTTGCTGGCGACGCTGAGCGACAAGGACCTGCGCGACTTCGACCTGGACATCCTGCGCTCGCACCTGACGGTGCTAAGCCGCCAAGGGGTGGACGACATGACGGACCTCGGGGCGCGCATCGCCAACGAGGGACTGACGCCGTGGCGCGCCTTCTTCGACGGCACGCTGACGGCCGGCGACAAGGCACGCTACCAGACTGACCCGCAGCGCCTGGCCGACTTCGTGGCACAACACATCGAAACGGACAGCCGATGGAATCCGCAAAACTACTGCCTCTCGCCGCGCGCGGCCTACGTCTGCCGCCGGGCTGACCTGCGCTCGAAGGGCATCCTCTTCGTGGCCATGGCGCGCAGCATGGGCATCCGCTCGCGCATCGACGAGGTGACGGGAAAGGTGCAATATCGCACAGCGACTTCCGCACCATGGCAAACGGTGACGCTCGACGAGAACAAGGAGGGCATCTCGAGCACACAGGCCGTAGCGGTACCATTGCGCCTCGACTATACGCCGCGAGCATACATGGAAAACCCGGGCTACTACTACCACTTCTCGCTCTCGCGCCTTGTGGGCGGACGACCGGCGCTGCAGGAGTATGCAGAGACGGACACCTGGCGTTCGCGCTTCGCTGAGGGCACGCCGGTGGACGAGGGCGACTACGTCCTGATGTCGGGCACTCGCATGGCGGACGGCAGCGTGGCGGCTCGTATGCGGGTGTTCCACGCCGCTGGCAAGGACACGCTGGACATTCCGCTCAAAATGCGACGAAACGATGACAAACTGCAGGTAATCGGCTCGTTCAACTCGGAAAACATCTTCTACGATGCCGAGGCCAAACAGAAACGCTCCCTGCTCTCGCTGACGGGACGGGGCTACTTTGTCGTGGCACTGGTGAAGGCCAACCACGAACCTTCGACGCATGTGCTGCACGACATCGAACTGCTCAAGGCGGACTTGGAGGCTTGGGGACGCCCCATCATGGTGCTCTTCGCCTCGGCCGACGAACTGGCTCACTTTGAGGCCCGCCGTCACGAGTTTCCCAACCTGCCCTCAACGATGCACTTCGGCATCGACAGCGAGGGCAGCGCTGCAGGCGAACTCTTCGGCAGCACGCTGACGCAGGGCAACGAATGGCCCGTGGTCATCCTGACGGACACCTTCAACCGCGTGGTCTTCGCCCGCCAGGGCTACACCATCGGCATCGGCGAGCAAATCAAGCAGGCGCTGGGGAAGATTTAGTGGAGAAGGCGCCATTACTGACAGGCTATAAATACAAGCAACGCACCGCGGCGAAGGCTGCGGTGCGTTGCTTGTATTGTAACAAATGAGGGAGCGTTATGCCTCTGCTTCGGGAGCCGCGGACTGCGACTTGCCGGGAGCCCGACGACCCGAACGGCGACGACGGGGCTTGGCAGGGGCTGCGGCGGCAGGGACTTCTGAGGCGGGGGCTTCAGCGGCGGGGGCTGCGGCTTCGGCGGCAGGAGCTGCGGCTTCGGCGGCGGGAGCGGCGGCTTCAGCGGCGGGAGCAGCCTCGTCTGCGGGAGCGGCTGTCTTGGGCTTGCGACGACGACGCGACCTGCTCTTGGACTTAGCGGCGGGGGCGGCATCGGCGAGTTCGGTAGCGGCCTCATCCGCGGCGAGAACCGTCTCGGTAGATACAGCCTCAGCGGGCTCGACCACGGGCTCGGCAGAAGCAGCGGGCTCAGCCGGGGCAGGCTCAACAGGAACGGGAGCGACCTTAGCGGGCATTTCCTCAGCGGGAACGGCCTCGACAGGGGCAGACGCCTTAGCGGGTGTCTCCTCGACAGGAGCGGGCTCAGCGGGAGCGGCCTCGACAGGTGCCACCTCTACGGCGGTATCCTCGGTGGGGGCCACTGCTTCGGGCTGTGCGGGGGGCTCGACCCTGACAGGCTTGACAGGTTTCGTGGGCTCTGCGGGAACTTCTTGTTCTGCGGGAGCCTCGGTCTGTACAGGGGCCTCGGAGGCGGGAGAAGGAGCGGGAGCCTCTTTCACTTCCGGCTGCGCCTTCGCTTCCGGCTGGGCCTTCACTTCGCGCTTAGGTTCGGCCTTCTTGGCCTCGCGCTTGGACTGCTGTTCTTTGGC
>CAMGHE010000140.1 GCA_946055775.1 uncultured Bacteroidales bacterium | reverse complement strand
CCGCTGGGAATTGTGTTCCCAGCCCTTGGGAATCCTGTTCCCGGCCGCTGGGAATTGTGTTCCCAGCCCTTGGGAATCCTGTTCCCGGCCGCTGGGAATCGAAGTGCCACGCCGTCGGGCAAACACGCTTGCGGGCCGGACACGATTACACACGGCAAGGGGAATTGGGCAAAAACTGAAAGATTAGGACGAAAAAGAGGCAAAACTATTACAAAATGTTTGCCGTCTGCACATTTATCCATATATTTGCCAACGCTAAGGCTAAAAGTAGGCTTTACAACCAGAGTGTCGCCGGCGCGATAACCCCAAGCCCACGACACCTGTTTTTTGTATAGTCTGCCCGCTGCCTACTTAACCTACCAAGAACCCTCAAACAGCAACGCACCACATCACCATATGAAGCATCCATTGCGCAGTGCACAGTGCACCGAAGGCCGCAGAATGGCCGGCGCCCGCGCCCTATGGGTGGCCACGGGCATGAAAAGAGAGCAGATGGGACGTCCCATCATCGCTATTGCCAACAGTTTTACCCAATTCGTTCCCGGACACACACACCTGCACGAGGTAGGACAGCTGGTCAAGCACCAGATAGAACGCCTGGGATGCTACGCGGCCGAGTTTAACACCATCGCCATCGACGACGGCATCGCCATGGGCCACGACGGCATGCTCTACTCCCTGCCCTCGCGCGACATCATCGCCGACAGCGTAGAGTATATGTGCAACGCCCACAAGGCCGATGCTCTGGTGTGCATCTCCAACTGCGACAAGGTGACGCCGGGCATGCTCATGGCCGCCATGCGCCTGAACATCCCCACCGTCTTCGTCAGCGGCGGACCGATGGAGGCCGGACAGTGGAAAGGGGAAAACCTGGACCTCATCACGGCTATGGTCAAAGGCGCCGATCAGACGGTGACGGACGACGAACTGGCGGAGGTGGAGCAGCGCGCATGCCCCGGATGCGGCTCGTGCTCGGGCATGTTCACCGCCAACTCAATGAACTGCCTCACCGAAGCGCTGGGACTCTCCCTGCCAGGCAACGGTACCATCCTGGCCACCCACGCCAACCGCCGACGCCTCTTCGAAGATGCCGCACGCCTCATCGTGCGCAACGCCGAACGCTACTATAACGAGGGCGACGACAGCGTACTGCCCCTGAGCATCGCCACACGCCAGGCCTTCCTCAACGCGATGACCCTGGACATCGCCATGGGCGGCTCGACCAATACGGTGCTCCACCTGCTGGCCGTGGCCCACGAGGCGGGCGTCGATTTCCGCATGGCCGACATCGACCGCCTGAGCCGCCACGTGCCCTGCCTGTGCAAACTGGCGCCAAACACGCAGAAGTATTCCGTACAGGAGTGCAACCGCGCCGGCGGCGTGATGGGCATTCTGGGCGAACTGGCACAGGGCAACCTGCTCGACCTCGACGCACAGCGCGTAGATGGCCTGTCGCTCGGCGCGGCCATCAGCAAATACTCCATCATGACCGACAGCATCGACCCCGAGGCCGACCGCATCTACCACAGCGCGCCCGCCGGACGCTTCTCCACACAGATGGGCTCGCAGGACACGCAGTGGGAAAGCCTCGACACCGACCGCGAAAACGGCTGCATTCGCTCCATCGCCAACGCCTACTCGGCCGACGGCGGACTGGCCGTACTCTTTGGCAACATCGCTGCCGACGGATGCGTGGTCAAGACGGCGGGCGTCGATGAGAGCCTCTGGCACTTCAGCGGACCGGCCAAGGTGTTCGACTCGCAGGAGGACGCCTGCGAAGGCATTCTCAACGGCAGCGTCGTGGCGGGCGACGTGGTGGTCATCACCCACGAAGGACCGAAGGGCGGACCGGGCATGCAGGAAATGCTCTACCCCACCTCCTACATCAAGAGCCGCCACCTGGGCAAGGCTTGCGCCCTCATCACTGACGGACGCTTCTCGGGCGGCACGTCGGGCCTGAGCATCGGACACATCTCGCCCGAGGCTGCGGCCGGCGGCGCCATCGGCAAGGTGGTGGATGGCGACATCATCGAGATAGACATCCCCTCGCGCTCCATCCGCGTCTGCCTGAGCGACGACGAACTGGCAGCACGCCCCATGCGCCCCATGAAGCGCCAACGCCAGGTGTCGAAGGCCCTCCGCGCCTATGCCGCCATGGTGGCCAGCGCCGACAAGGGCGGCGTGCGCATCGTGCCCTGACACCGCACACGGGCGGCAACCGCTCCGCCTCCCTACCCTACCGAACATTACCCACGACGGCAGGCGCCAAGCCCCCCTGGCGGCGGCCCTGCCCGACCAACCCCCACATGATACCCACAGATATGGCCAATCATCCCCAATCCACTATGCCACCCTCCCAGACGTCCGCCACAATGAAGGGCGAGATGCTCACCGGAGCCGAAATACTGATGCGTGCGCTGGTTGACGAAGGTGTGAAAACGCTCTTCGGCTACCCCGGCGGCAGCATCATGCCCGTTTACGATGCGCTGTACGACTACCGTCAGGTGCTGAACCATGTGCTGGTGCGCCACGAACAGGCTGCCGCACATGCCGCCGAGGGCTTCGCCCGAGTCAGCGGCGAGGTGGGCGTATGTCTGGTGACGAGCGGCCCGGGTGCCACCAACACCATCACGGGCATCGCCGATGCCATGATGGACAGCACGCCCATCGTCGTCATCGCCGGACAGGTGGGCGCCGGTATGCTGGGCAGCGACGCTTTCCAGGAGTGTGACCTGGTGGACATCACACAGCCTATCTGCAAATGGGCCTACCAGATACGCTCGGCCAAGGACGTGGCATGGGCGGTGAGCCGCGCCTTCTACATTGCGCGCAGCGGACGCCCCGGCCCCGTCGTCCTCGACTTCGCCAAGAACGCTCAGGTGGACCGCGCACCCTACGTCCCCGCCCGCGTTGACTTCATCCGCAGTTATGTGCCGGTGCCCAAGACCAAGGCCTCGGCCATCGAGGAGGCGGCAGCACTCATCAACAGCGCCAAACGCCCGCTGGTGCTCGTCGGACAGGGCGTCGAACTGGGCAATGCGCAGGACGAACTGCGCCAGTTCATCGAGAAGGCCGACATGCCGGCCGGATGCACCCTGCTGGGCCTCTCGGCTCTGCCCTCCGACCACCCGCTCAACGTGGGTATGCTGGGCATGCACGGCAGTCTCGGCGCCAACAAGAACACGCAGCAATGTGACGTGCTCATCGCCGTGGGCATGCGCTTCGACGACCGCATCACAGGCAAACTGGACACCTATGCCAAGCAGGCCAAGAAGATTCACTTCGACATCGACCGCTCGGAGGTCAACAAGAATGTCAAGGTCGATGTCGCCGTCAAGGGCGACTGCAAGACCACGCTCCCGGCCGTCACTGCCCTGCTGCAGCAGGCTTCGCACAAGGAATGGCGCGAGTCGTTCCGCCCCTTCGACGAGGAGGAGGACCGCGTCGTCATCCAGCCGCAGATACACCCCGCCGAGGGTCCGCTGCGTATGGGCGAGGTGGTGCGCCGCGTGTCGGAGAAGACCAACCACGAGGCCATCCTCGTCACCGACGTGGGCCAGAACCAGATGTTCGCCGCACGCTACTTCAAGTTCACCAAGCCTCGCAGCATGGTGTCGTCGGGCGGCATGGGCACGATGGGCTACGGCCTGCCGGCAGCCATCGGCGCCACCTTCGGACGCCCCGACCGCACGGTATGCCTCTTCCTCGGCGACGGTGGACTGCAGATGACCATCGAAGAACTGGGCACCATCATGGAGCAGGGCGCGCCAGTGAAAATCATCCTGCTCAACAACAACTACCTGGGTAACGTGCGCCAGTGGCAGCAGATGTTCTTCCGTCACCGCTACTCGTTCACGCCGATGATGAACCCCGACTACGAACTCATCGCCCAAGCCTACCGCATCCCCGTGCGCACCGTCACCGACCGCAAAGACCTCGACAGTGCCATCGACGAGATGCTGGCCACGCCGGGAGCCTTCCTCCTGCAGGCCGCCGTGCTCGAAGAGGACAACGTCATGCCTATGTGCGCACCGGGCCACGACGTCGATGACATGATTCTCAGCATCTAACAGCCGCTTACCACAATCTCCCGAACACCACACCATGAACATACAGCAATCCCCACAGCCGGCCAACGGCCAGACGCCGGACGGCAAGACCCTCTACACCATCATCGTGTTCTCGGAAAACCTGGCCGGCGTGCTCAATCAGGTGACCAACGTCTTCACCCGCCGACAGCTGAACATCGAGAGCCTCAACGTATCGCCCTCGGGCATATCGCACGTCCACCGCTACACCATCACCTGCTATGCCGACGAGGCTTGCATACGCACCGTCACCAAGCAGATTGAGAAGAAGATCGATGTCATCCAAGCCCGCTACTATACGGCCGACGACATCTACGTCATGGAGCAGGCACTCTATAAGGTGGCTACGGCCAAACTGTTGGAGAACAAGGAAATCTCGAAGGCCATCCGCTTCCACGACAGCAAAATCGTTGAGGTCAACGCCACCTACTCCATCGTGTCGAAAGAGGGCCTGCCCGACGACATCATGGAACTCTACCGCAAACTCAAAGGCTACGACTGCCTGCTGCAGTTTGTCAGCTCGGGCGTCATCGCCGTGAGCAAGAGCCACCGCGAACAGCTGAGCGAGTTCCTCCACCTGCGTGAAGAGGAATACCGCGTGCACAGCAACGAATGA
>CAMGHE010000139.1 GCA_946055775.1 uncultured Bacteroidales bacterium | reverse complement strand
CCCTAATGAGACATAACAAGAAATTCAACCACCTGAGCCGTACTGCTTCTCACCGCGCAGCCATGCTCTCCAACATGGCCTGCTCGCTGATCAAGCACAAAAGAATCACTACGACTCTCGCCAAGGCCAAGGCGCTGAAGATGTATGTAGAGCCGCTTATCACCCGTTCGAAGAGCGACACTACCAATTCGCGCCGCGTGGTCTTCCGCTACCTGCAGGACAAGTACGCCGTAACCGAACTCTTCCAGGAGATCGCTGTAAAGGTGGCCGACCGTCCCGGTGGCTACACCCGCATCATCAAGACGGGCTTCCGTCCCAGCGATGGTGCCGACATGTGCTTCATCGAGCTCGTTGATTACGATGAGAACATGGCCAAGACCGCCAAGAAGGCTACCCGCACTCGCCGCTCGCGCAAGTCTGCCGCAGTTGCTGAGGCACCCGTAGTTGAAGAAGCACCCGCAGCAGAAGAGGCAAAGGCTGAATAAGCCCCTGCACCTGCGCAATACCAACCAGCCTCCCGCCCTATAACGGCGGGAGGCTTTTTCATTCAGTGCGTTTCTGGCCGCGAAATGCAGTTGCGAGCAAGCGGCTTTGTACCGCCGGGAGGCGTCGTCCATTGTCGGCCCCGGCGTAGGTTTAACGATAATCCGATGAGGATGTTTGATATTTGGCCCCTGATGCCGACAATGGACGGCGCCTCCCGGCAGCCCCTCGCCCTCCGCGTTTGGGGCATTCTGCATGGATTTTTCTATCGTTCTTCATGATAATGTTACGGGAGGAGGGTATTTTTGCGGTGTAAAGTTTGGTGCGTAGTGTATTATACCTAAATTTGCAGGGTTTCGGCGTTGTGCGCCTCCGCCCGTGGTAGCCCCGCGACGCCCTCTCATCAAGATAGTTAAACCCCTAAAAATATCATCATGAGAAAATTTTACCTTCTTAAAACCTTTCTTCTGATGTGCTTGTTTAGCATCATCGGAGGAGGTAGTGCTTGGGCAGACGGCAGCGATGATTTCGCTACGTCTTTTAAATCCGCAAACACTAGCTATTCCACGCGTGAGTCTAAAGCGGGTTGGGTTTGTACGAATGCCGCATTAGTTTCTATAGACGGAACAATAGCTCCCACTATCAATGGTAAGAAATCAGCTGTTGGTGTCATCACGTCTCCCACTCTCAGTGGAGGGTGTGGAACTCTGACATTCAAGTATGCAAATACTAATTCAACTGACACGAAAGGTGTGAGTGTAAACGTAACCGTCACAGATGCTTCTGGCAACGAAGTGAAAACGGATATCGTCACTAAAACAGTCGACCAAAATACCGTATATACAGCAACTATAGAAAATATCAATGTTGCTGGCGATTTCACGATTAAGATAAAGAATAATAGTCCGTCGAATAGTACAAAAAATAGAGACCGCGTCTCTATTTGGAATATCCAGTGGACGAGTTATAGCACAAGTGGCGTAACCCTTGAGCCCGCCGGCCTCTCCTTTGGCGATCCTGCCCCCACTGTTGACGCAGACCTCTATATGCCGACGGAGTTTGACACGCCGAGCCTGACCAACCCCAACGGGCTGACGGTGACTTATGCCTCTTCGAACGAGGATGTCGCTACCGTCAATGCCAAAACGGGTGCGGTGACCCTTGTGGGCGTTGGTTCTACCACCATCACCGCATCGTCCGAGAAAACCGAAATCTATAATGCTGGTTCTGCGTCCTATACCCTCAACGTTACCGACACCACGCCGATATCCGGCCTCGCTGGTCTGCGCGCCAAGGTTACCAGCACTACGGCACAGCAATATACAGTGAACGTCACCGATGCCGTCGTGACCTATGTCAACGGTAAGAATGCCTACTTGCAGACCGCTGAGGGCGCCGTGCTCTGCTTCGGCACGGATCTGTCCGTAGGGCAGAAAATCAACGGTCAGATTGTGGTATCTGCTACGCTCTATAATGGTCTTTTAGAACTCACCGCCATTAATACCGATGGCGCTACCGTGAGCACCGCCACCGAAGCAGAACTCGCACCGCAGGTCGTCACCGTGGCCGAAATCAAAGACAATCCTACCGCCTACGAGTCGCGCTATGTAACGATTGAGAATGCCATCGTGTCGGAAGCCTTCTCCAGCATGAATGCCAAAATTGAGCAGGGAGGTCAAACATACGACCTGCGTCAGAAAGGTTCTGAAGCGCTCTCGGTCAACCTCAACGATATGGTCAACGTCACCGGCTTCCCCGCCGTGTTCAACGCCACGTTGCAACTTTCCGTCTATGAGCAGGCGCATATTGTCACCTTGGGTGAAGTGCCCTATTTCCGCTTTGCTCAGACAGACTATAGCGTGATGGACAAGACCGCTTTCACCGCGCCCACCGTCGAGACCAACGTGGAAGGTACGCCAGCTTACAGCAGCAGCAATCCCAGCGTGGCCACCGTCGATAGCCAAACGGGCGAGGTGACTCTGGTGGCCCCCGGTACGACGACCATCACCGCTACCCTCGACCCATACAGCGCCTCCTACACGCTGACGGTGACCCCCTATGCCATGACCGTCTTTGCCCCCGTTACGGCACAGAGCGAGGTGGTTGACGGCGGCACGTACATCGTGCTGAATAAGGATGGCGATAAGGCGATGGGAAAGAATAACTCTACGAGTTATCTATATTCTGTAGATGTTACGCTCAATAATGGTCTGTATGACGGTTCCGTAGATGGCACCAACGAGCCCTATGCCTTCCTGCTTGTAGCCAGTGGCGACTATTTCAAGTTCCAGCATGGTGATACCTATCTCAAGTATGGTGGAAGTAAATCGAACACAACTTTGGCTTCTTTGTCTTCCGGCGATGAATTCCTTTGGAAAATAGACCTGAACACTACGTTCGCGTCTCCAATTTTTAATAAGAAAGCTCCTACCCGACAGTTGGGTTACAACAAACAGGATCCTCGCTTCGCCACGTACGGCACAAGCAAAACTCTCTACTCCGCCGTCCTCTACCGCCAGTATTCAGCCTCTGACCTCTCGCTGACCATCAGCGATGCTGCTGGCTACGCCACCTATTATAGCGACAAGGCCTTCGTGGTGCCCGCCGGTATGGAAGCCACGACGGTGACCGCCGCCAACGGCAACGGTACGCTGACGATGGCTTGGGAATATCAGGCCGGCAGCATCGTGCCCGCTGGAACGGCCGTTCTGCTTCGCGGTGAAGCCACCACTTACAACACTTGCCAGTTGAACGACTGCACCGTTGCCGCCCCCACGGGCAACCTGCTGAAGGGTTCGACGACCGATGCCGAAACCGAGGGTGGTGCGAAGTACTATAAGTTGACCTACGCCACCATCGGCGGTCAGCGCACGATCGGCTTCTTCTGGGGTGCCGAAGACGGTGCCGCCTTCACCAACGCCGCCGGCAAGGCCTACCTCGCCCTGCCCGCCGACATCGCCGCCAACGGCTTCCGCTTAGATGGTATGGACGTCACCGGCATCGGTCAGGTAGAGGCCGGCAGTCCAAATGCCAATGCCGCCTACAGCCTGTCGGGCGTCCGCATAGACAGCAGCAAACCGCTGCCCGCCGGTGCCTATATCATCAACGGCCGTAAGGTCATTGTGAAGTAAACCGCATAGTCTAACATCCCCTAAAACATGCACCCCATCATGAAGAAATATATCAAGCCCGAAAGCACGCTTTTCACCATGTCTCCCGTCCAGATGCTCGCCGCCAGCTCTGGTCCTGGCTACGGCGATGTGGAGGGCGAAGGCGGGCAGTTGTCCAACCGCTACGGCGGCTGGAACAGCGCCGATTGGAGTAACAGCGCCGACGACATGGAGGAATAAACCCCTCCTGTCGCGACAGCCCTATTCCGCGGGGGCCGCAGGCATCGACAGAGTGCCGGCGGCCCCCGCGCCGTTGGGAGACGCCATGCCGCTGACGCAGTGGCGGGGGCAGGTGGACGGCGACGTGTAGCGATCTTCCTTGCGTCAGCCTTCGCGTTTTTAGCGCGCGGTAGCGTTGGCATTGGCGCAAAATCGTTACCTTTGCACCGTAGTTATCCCAATCACTTCACAGAACGTTATGGTCAAGATTACCAAAGAAGCCGCCTTGCTCTACCATTCGCAAGGCAAACCCGGAAAAATAGAAGTAGTACCCACCAAACCCTACCGCACACAGACCGACCTGTCGCTGGCCTACAGTCCCGGTGTGGCCGAGCCCTGTTTGGAGATACAGAAGGACCAACAGGACGCCTACCGCTATACGAACAAGGGCAACCTCGTCGCCGTCATCTCCAACGGTACGGCCGTCCTCGGTTTGGGCGACATAGGTGCCCTGAGCGGTAAGCCCGTGATGGAGGGTAAGAGCCTGCTCTTCAAGATATACGCCGGCGTCGATGCCTTCGACATTGAGGTCAACGAGAAAGACCCCGAGAAGTTTATCCAGGCCGTCAAGGCCATCGCCCCCACCTTCGGCGGCATCAACCTGGAGGATATCAAAGCCCCCGAGTGTTTCGAGATAGAGCGTCGCCTCAAGGCCGAGCTCGACATCCCCGTCATGCACGACGACCAGCACGGTACGGCCATCATCTCGGCCGCCGGTCTGCTCAATGCCCTCGAGGTGGCTGGCAAGAAGATTGAGGACGCCCGTATCGTCGTCAATGGTGCCGGTGCCGCCGCCATCTCGTGCACCCGCCTCTACTGCTCCTTCGGCGCCCGCCACGAGAATATCGTCATGGTGGACAGCCGCGGTGTCATCCGCGCCGACCGTGAGCGCCTGACCGAGCAGAAGGCCGAGTTTGCCACCACGCGCGACATCCACACCCTCGAAGAGGCCGTGCGCGATGCCGACGTCTTCGTGGGCCTGTCGAAGGGCAATGTCCTGTCGCAGGATATGGTGCGCTCCATGGCCAGCAGTCCCATCATCTTCGCCCTGGCCAACCCCGTGCCCGAAATCTCCTACGAAGAC
>CAMGHE010000138.1 GCA_946055775.1 uncultured Bacteroidales bacterium | reverse complement strand
TGGGAATCGTGTTCCCAGCCCTTGGGAATCAAATTCCCAGCCCTTGGGAATCGTGTTCCCAGCCCTTGGGAATCGTGTTCCCAGCCCTTGGGAATTCAATTCCCAAGCGCTGTGGTATTTTTAAGGGTAAAAAAAGGGGACAGTCGAAAGGCCGGGTGCGCGGTTGTTGCCACGACACGCGCCCTTTACAAGAATCGCTCCATCAGCATCAAGGACAGGAAGCCGGCCAGCAGGGCGTAGGTGGCGCTTTTCTGATAGCCGTGGGCATGGGTCTCGGGAATCATCTCGTCGCTGACGACATAGAGCATCGTGCCGCCGGCAAAGGCTAACATGACGGGCAGAAGCATCTCAGACACAGCCCCCAGTGCGTAGCCCAACCACACGCCGACTACCTCAAGAAGGGCGATAACCAACGCGATGACAAAGGTGCGCAGTGGTTTTACGCCGCAGAGCAACAGCGGCGTGATGACCACCATGCCTTCGGGGATGTTCTGAAGGGCAATGCCCCAGGTGACGGTCCACGCATTATCGGCATCGGGCGCATTGAAGCCGACGCCGGCGGCGATGCCTTCGGGGAGTTTGTGGATGGCGATGGCCAGCACAAACAGCAACACGCGGTTCAGCCGGGCGTTATGATGGTGCTGCTCGGGGTCGATGCCCGACAACTGGTGAAGATGGGGTAGGAAAAGGTCGATGACATTGAGGAACAGCGCGCCGGCCAAAGCCCCGACGACGACCATCCAAAAGCCGCTGTCCGCCACCATCTCTGAGGCGGGCAATAGTAGGCCAAGTACCGAAACGGCCAGCATGATGCCGGCACAATAGCCCATGATGACGTCGTTCCAAGAATGCGGTACGCGGCGCACGACGAAGCCCAGCAGCGAACCGAGTACAGAGGCGGCTGTCAAACCGGCAGCCGAGAGCCATATCTGCATGTACATAAGCGTAGAAGGTTGAATGTTGATAAAAAAACGGCAGACACAAGAACGCTCACTTGGGTCTGCCGCAACGGGGTATGTTTTACTTACTGATAGCGCGAAATATATTCTCCGGCGGTGCTGTCGCCCATTTCCATGGCTTTTTGGAGTGCCTGCACGGCCTCTTTCTTCTTATTCTGGTTGCCAAGAGCCAGACCTAAGAGTTTGTAGCCCTCGGCAATGTCGGGGAAGGCCTGGACAAACTGTCGGGCCTTACTCTCGGCATCGGTCAGTTCGCCGGCACGGAGGTAGATGATGATGGCCTCGAGCTGGTAGAGCGGCTCCTGCGGCGCCTTGCTGATGGCGCTGTTGATGTCGTCGAGGGCCTGCTGGAAAGCGTGTACCTCAAGATAAGCCTGTTCGCGGATGTAGTAGAAACGCGACGACAGGCGCGACGGACCGATGAGCGACTCATACGTGTTGTAGTCGGAAATGGCGGCGCGATACTGTCCGGCAGCAAAGAGGCGGCTGGCCCGTTCGATGAAATACTGTTTGGCCTCGTCGTTATAGGGGCGGGGGGCCACCTGTATGGCGCTGTCGATTAGGGCAATGACGCGAAGGCTGTCGTTAGCCAGCATCTCCTGTGAGCGGGCGGCAAAGAACCAACTCTCGGCGCGCGCTACGGCCGACCATTCGCCACCCACCTCATCGGGCTGGGTGGCCAAGCGGATGAAGGTGTCACGGGCTTGGGCAAACTGGCGCATGGCATAGAGGCAGCGCCCTTGCAGAAGTAGGTAGTAGGGCATGGGCTTGATGGCATAGGCCTGAGCGGCCTTTTCCTGTGCGTGCTGCATGGTCCAGGCGCCATATACGCTGTCGTGGACGGTCTGTGCTTTCTGGAAGATGGCCTGACACCATTGACTATGCACCCAGTCGGGCGTGATGGTTGACCCTTCCTGCTGCGAGAGTTCCAGGGCTTTAGCAAAGTCGGCATCGGCATCGGCATAATGGCCGGCGGGTGCGTGGAGCGTCATGGCGCGGTTGGCATAGCCGTCGGCACGGTTGGGCCACTCGGCGATGAAATCGTCTAAAGCCAGGGCCAGGGCAACCGTATCAGCATGCCCCAGCATGGTGATGTAGGCCTGCGCCTCTTCTGCATCGGCGGGCAGGGCCTTGGGTAGTTTGAGAGCGCGGAGGTCGCTGCTCAGGGCGCTGCGCGAGGTGATGCGCAACGTGCCAATGAAGCGGGCATCAATGGCATAGGCCGTAGAGTCGGTGCGGAGCGTGCCACGCTGTAAGAAGCCCACGATGCGGCCTTCACCGTCCATCAGCGGACTGCCTACCATGCTGCTGTCGTTAGGGGCCGAGGTGTGGAGGTACTGATATTGGTTGTACTCGTCGGCCTGCGTGATGACGTATTCCTTGGGTTGGTCTTTCTTCCCGCTCAGCGGACGGAGGCAGCGAACGGTTGTGCCAGGCACCGTGGCCTGCTCCGTCAGCGGAAACCACTGGCATTTCTTGATGTCATCCACTGAAAACTTGGCCAGGTCATACAGCGCAGATACACCGAGGATGCGGTGCAGCGGATAGATCTTGCCCTTTTCGTCAACTACTTCGGCCCGCGTAGCGCCAGTGAGCAGACTGTAGGCGCAGACGGCATGGCCCTCGTCGTTGATGAAGATGGCGGGCCCAGTGGCTGTACACTGTCCGCTGGCATCGTAGCAGCGGATGGTAAGGAGGGCGCGTGTCGCCTTTTTTACTTCAACGGGGGGCTCGGCAGCGCCTGGGATGGTGCTGGTCATGGGAGCGGCGCTTGCCGTCAGGGCGCCTATACATGCAGCGGCAATCAGGCAGCAGCCTTTTTTTACGAGTGATATCATGAGGGTGAACGGTATTAAGGGCAATACGGTTTGCCCAAACGGTTATTGTTGGCCCAGCAGGGCTTTGGCGTTTTCTATTGCAGCGTCGGTCATCACCTCGCCACTCAGCATGTGGGCAATCTCTGTGATGCGTTCTTCTGCCGACAGGGGGATGATGTGGGAGGTCACGACGCCATCTTCCTCGCTCTTATACACCCTGAACTGGTGCGCGGCGAGAGCGGCTATCTGCGGCAGGTGGGTGATGGAGAGCACTTGACAATGCTTTGCCATCTGCTGCATGACGCGGGCCATCTTCTCTGCAGCCTTGCCCGATACGCCAGTGTCTATCTCGTCAAAGATGATGGTAGGCAGCGTTTTCCTTTCTCCCACGAAGGCTTTGAGGGCCAGCATCAGGCGGGCCGTTTCGCCGCCAGAGGCTATCAGGCTGACATCCTGTGGCGTCTGGTTGGCATTGCCGCTGAACAGCAGGGTGGCGATGTCAGCGCCAGTGCTGTCGGGTTCGGGTTTGGCAACTAAAGAAAAGGACACTACACCGTGGGGCATTCCCAGGAAGACCAGCGTCTGTGTGAGGTGTGCCGACATTTCTTTGGCGGCAGCGTTTCGTGCCTTCGTCAGTCGGTGGACTTGCTCGCGCACGGCCTTTTCGGTTTGCGTGACGCTGGCCTCAGCCTCGGCGAGGGCTTCATCGCCGCAAGCCAGACGGTCCAGACGTTCGGCCATGTCGTCTCTTATCTGTAGCAGTTCCGCAATGCTCTCCACGCGATGCTTCTTCTCCAGGTCATAGATAAGGCGCAGGCGCTCGTCCACGACGGTCTGGCGTTGTGGGTCGAAATCTACGCGTGAGGCAATGCGTTCAGTCTCGCCCGCGATATCCTCTAACTCAATACGGGCACTGTCGATGCGTTCGCACAGAGTGGCGGCTGGGGCAAAGACCCGTGCCACGCGTTCCAGGGCTGAGGTGGCTTGGCGCAGGTGACCGGCCACGTCGGCGCCGTTCTCATCGAAGGCCGACAGGACACCGTATAGCCCTTCCTTGATGTCGCCGGCATGAGCCAGCATGTCGGCCTCTTCTTCCAGTTCTTGCTGCTCGTCAGTCTGTAGGTGCGCCTCGTCAATCTCGCGGCAGCGCATCGTGAGGAAGTCGGCCTGGTCGGCATCCTCCTGCTGCTGTTGCTTGAGTGCAGCCAGGCGAGCCTTCGCCTCGCGCCATGCGGTATATGCTTCGCGGTAGGCTGGTAGCAGGCTTGTCCCTTGGCCTACGGCGTCGAGCGTGTCCAGCAGGAAATGCCCTTGCCCCATCAGCAGGTTCTGGTGTTGCGAGTGGATGTCAATGAGTTGTGTGCAAAGTTGTTTCAGGTCGCCAAGCAGTACCGGCGTGTCGTTGACGAAGGCCCGGCTTTTGCCCGCTGCCGTCACCTCGCGGCGAATGAGGCAGAGGTTCTCGTCAGGGTCGAAGTCGATGTCGTGCTCGGCAAAGAATTCCTCCAGGTGAAGTCCTTCCACGTCGAAGGTCCCTTCGACCACGCATTTCTTACACCCTTCCTTGACCATGCGCTGCTCCGCCTTTGCGCCGGTGAGCAGCGAGAGGGCGCCGAGGATGATGCTCTTGCCGGCGCCTGTCTCACCAGTGATGACGGAAAAACCGTGGTTGATGTCGATGTCGAGTTGCTCTATCAGTACATAGTGGGCAATATGCAGGTGGGTAAGCATGGGGATGGGGCGTGAGGAGAGTTTGGGTTAGGGTCGGCAGGGATATTTGTGGAGGAATATCGGCGACGTGTGGTTCTCAGTGGTCAAGACAGGGTGAGAATTGTTGCTTGAGGCTGCGCTGTCAGCGCTTCATCTTGTTCCAGTAGTTGTTTTGCGAGGCGTTAATGGACGAGAGTATTTCAGTGACGTGCTCCTTATCCTTTGGTGCGCCCTTGCCCTGGTAGATGCCGACCAGTTCGTCGCGCTTATATTCTGTGAATATCTGTGGCAGCATACTCATGGCCTTGGCCTGATGGGCTTCAGAGAGCAGGTCGATGGCCTGCGTGATGGCAGCCCGTCCACGGTCTGGGTTTTCAGCCATGACGTCTAACCCTTCGCGATGGTATTTGTACTGCATTTGGCGGTAGGGGGTCATGGGGGCATCAAGGTAGTCGTTGATGATGGCGTAGCGGTTTTTGTTGCTGTCGAAGGGC
>CAMGHE010000137.1 GCA_946055775.1 uncultured Bacteroidales bacterium | reverse complement strand
GGGGCCACGGCCCCTGGGCCACGCTGTGGCGCGTCTATGTGAGCCACTTCCGCTTTGGCCAGGTGGTGCTCGACCGCTTCGCCGTCTATGCCGGCAAGCACTTCCGCATGGACATCAGCGGCAACGACCACTTCATGGCGGCAGCCAGCAGTAAGGAGGGAGCCCTCATCCTGGGTGCCCACACGGGCAACTTCGAACTCTGCGGCTACTCGCTCCACTCTACCAGCAAACGCCTCAACGCCGTGGTCTTCGGCGGCGAGAGCCAAACCATCAACGACAACCGCCAACGCCTGTGGCAGGGGCACAACATCGGCACCATCCCCGTCAAGGACGACATGTCGCACCTCTTCGACATACACCGCGCCCTGACCGACGGCGAAATGGTGTGCATGACGGCCGACCGCGCCCTGGGATCGCCCAAATGCTTCACCATACCGTTCCTGGGCCGACCAGCGTCCTTTCCCATAGGACCCTTCGCCGTGGCGGCCAGCGAGGGTGTCACCGTACTGGGCATCTTCGTCATGAAGCAGTCTATGCGCACCTACCACGTCGAAGTGCGTCCCCTCACGCTCACGGCAGACGAAGCACGCCTGCCGCGCCGGCACCAGGCCGAGGCCTACGCCCGCCACTATGTGGCCCTGCTCGAAGAGATGGTGAGGACATACCCCGACCAGTGGTTCAACTATTACGACTTTTGGAAGCCATGACCCAACCCGCGCCCCATCCCGCCGACATCCCCGTCGGTCTGCTGCTGCCCCAACAGCCGCCCTTCGTCATGATAGACCGCCTGTGCCGCTTCGACGAACGCCGGGTGGAGACCGTCCTGACCGTACGGCCCGACAACGTCCTGCTGGACACTGCCGACGCATGCCTCAGCGTGGCCGGCATGGTGGAGAATATGGCACAGACCTGCGCCGCACGCCTGGGCTACATCAACTATATCCACCACGAGACCATCCGCCTGGGCTTCATCGGCGCCGTGCGCGACTGCCGCATCCTGCGCCGCCCACAGGTGGGCGAGACGCTGCACACGCGCATCGACGTGGTCGAAGAGGTGATGGGCCTCACTCTGGTGCAGGCCACCGTCACCGACGACGACGGACGGGTGATGGCGGAGGGACAGATGAAAATTGCCGTCAGCGAACAGCCGGCACAAGCGGCCGCCACCGACGGCATAGACAGCACCCACAACACACCGCAACACCCATGAGACAGCCCACACTCTCCCTGACCAAAGACCTGACCATACGCTTCAGCGAGGTCGATTCGATGGGCGTCGTATGGCATGGCGCATACGCCCTCTATCTCGAGGACGCCCGCGAAGCCTTCGGTTTGAAGTATGGCCTCGACTATCTGGGCTTCGTGAATCGTGGCTTCTACGTCCCGATGGTAGATATGCACATCCGCTACCGCCAGCCCATCGTCTATGGGCAAGCGGTGACGCTGCGCATCGACTACGTACCCACCGAGGCCGCCAAACTCATCTTCGACTACACCCTGACCGATACGGCGACGGGGCAGGTGCTCTGCACGGCGCACACCGTCCAGGTGTTCATCAGCAAGGCTGACCGTCGGCTGTCATGGACCAGTCCTGATTTCTACAACGCATGGAAAACAAAATGGGGCATACACGTTTAGTGGCGCTGGCGGGCGCTGGCATCGTCACACCGTTAGGCTCCGACACCGACGGCGTCTATGACGCCCTGTGTGCTGGCCGCACAGCGCTGGCACCTCATGCTGGTCCCTACGGCCCTGACGGCCCGGTGGTGCTGTCGCGCCTGTCGCGCCCAGACGTCGAGGCGGCCTTTGCCGCGGCATGGCCCGCAGCGGCTGATGGCGACAGCACATTCTTCGAGAAAATGGCGCTGGTGGCTGTCGGCCAAGCCCTGCGTCAGGCTGCCGCCACACTCACGGCACAGCCTGAGCGCACACTGCTCATCCTCTCTTCGACAAAGGGCAACACGGCGCTGCTCCGTGCTGGCGACGGCGCCGACGACGCCCGCCTGCCGCTGCCCGAGAGCGCCCGCCGCATCGCCCACATCGCGGGCCTCGACGCCATGACGCCCCTGGTGGTGTCGGATGCCTGCATATCGGGTGTGGCGGCGCAGGTGCTGGCACAGCGCCTCATCGCCACGGGCTACTGTGACGCGGCGGTCGTCGTCGGGGCAGACGAACAGTCGGCCTTCATCATCAACGGCTTCCGCGCCTTCAAGGCGCTCGCCGACGCGCCCTGCCGCCCCTTCTCGGCCGACCGCACAGGCCTTAATCCGGGTGAGGCGGCTGCGGCCATGGTGCTGCAGGTCACCACACCTGAGGCTCTGGCCACCAATAACGGCGGCGAGGACGGCGACAAGAGCGGTTGCGGCAGGCTCTGGCTCCTGGCGGCAGGGGCTCTGACCAACGATGCCAACCACATCTCGGGCCCGTCGCGAACGGGCGAGGGCTCGTTTCGCGCCCTGACGGCGGTATGCCCCGGGGGCGACGACGGCACGCTGGCGATGCTTAGTCTGCACGGCACAGCAACGCTCTACAACGACGACATGGAAGCGCAGGCCGTGCACCGCGCAGGTTTACAGAACATACCGGCATGCTCGCTCAAGGGCACCTTTGGCCACACCATGGGGGCCGCAGGGGTGCTCGAAACGCTACTGGCGCTGCATGGGGCCGAACGGGGCTGCGTGCCACCCACACAGGGTTTTACCACGCCGGGCACACCGCTGCCTCTGCGCGTGGCGGCTAGCGTACAGCCGGCGCGCCCTGATGGCGACGTCATCAAACTGATGTCGGGCTTCGGCGGATGCAACGGCGCCGTGCGCTGGACACGGCGGCCCGACGTTGCAGTGGCCACCACTCCGACGTCTCTGCCAGCGCTCACAGCAGGACGCCGCGTGGAGATAGACAGCAACGGGGGCGTGACGATAGACGGCACACCGCTGACGCTGACGACGCGTGGCCGCGACATGCTCACCGAGATATATCGCAGCAGAGCAACGGCCTACCCGAAGTTTTACAAGATGGACATCCTCTGCCGTTTGGGCTTCATCGCCGCCGAACTCCTCACAGAGGGTGAGACGGCGCCGGCGGACGGCACGCTGCGCAACGACCGCGCCATCGTGGTGTGTAGCCACAGCGGGTCGATAGCCTCCGACCGCCAGTTTTGCCACACCATTGTGCCGGACCACTTCTTCCCCTCACCGGCAGTCTTCGTCTATACCCTGCCCAACATCGTCACAGGCGAGGTGGCCATACGCCACCGCTATGTGGCCGAGACGGCCTGCTACCTCCTGCCGCAGCGTGACGACACGCTGATGCGACGCCTGGCCCACACAGCATGTGCCGAGAGGACCGTGAGCAGTGTCATGGCGCTATGGCTCGAGGCACCCGACGATACCCACTTCCACGCCAGCGCCACACTCTACCACGTCGATACTCACTGATTAGACAACAAATATACATTAGATACCTTATGGACGAACTTATCGAAGAACTCAAGGCTTCCATCATCGAAGCGCTCAACCTGGAAGACCTGACACCGGCCGACATCGATGCCGACGCACCGCTCTTTGGCGAGGGCCTGGGCCTGGACAGCATCGATGCTCTCGAACTCATCGTGCTCATGGAACGCCAGTATGGCATCCGCCTCAAGGACGCTGCTGCTGGCCGCCAGGTATTCCAGTCGGTACGCGTCATGGCCGAATACGTCATGGCCCATCGCACGAAATAATGGTGCCCTGCCGCTCCACCACTTTTCCCCCTCCTCCTCTCCCCACCGCATGACCACACCGATTTATATCACGGGCATGGGCATCATCTCGGCCTTGGGCACGGGATGCGATGCCACGCTCAGCGCCCTGCGCTCTAACCGCAGCGGCGTAGGGCCCATGCGCCACCTGCCGAGCATCCACCGCCACCTGCCCGTGGGCGAGGTGGCACTGTCCGACCGGCAGATGGCCGATGCCCTGGGTATAGCACCCGAGACGCCCTTCACACGCAGTGCGCTGATGGGACTGATGGCCGCCCGCGAGGCTCTGACCAGCGCGGGCATGGCCACCAGCACCGATGTGGCGACGGAGGGACGCCTGGCCTTCGTGTCGGGTTCGACGGTGGGCGGCATGGAGCGCAGCGAAGCCTACTATCTCGACTTTCTGGAGAGCGACCGCCACAGCGAATACATCGCTCTGCACGACATTGGCGCCACCACCACGCTCATGGCGCGCCATCTGCCCGGTGTGACCTATACAGCCTCGGTGAGCACCGCCTGTTCGTCGGCCGCCAACGCCTTGGTCCACGCTGCCCGTCTCATCGAAGCCGGCGTGGCCGACGTCGTACTGGCCGGCGGCACCGAATGCCTGACGCTGTTCCATCTCAACGGTTTCCACACGCTGCTCATCCTCGACGAGCAGCCCTCACGCCCCTTTGCCGTCTCGCGTGCCGGCCTGAACCTGGGTGAGGGCGCCGCCTATTTGGTGGTAGAGAGCGAAGCCTCGATGCAGCGCCGCGGACGCCAGCCTATAGCCCGCCTGTCGGGCTGCGGCAATGCCTGCGACGCCTACCACCAGACGGCCACGTCGCCTACCGGCGAGGGCCCCTTCCGCGCTATGCAGGCCGCTCTTGCCGAAGCGGGCTTGAAACCCTCCGACATCGACTATGTCAACGCCCACGGCACGGGCACACCCGACAACGACCGGGCCGAGTTTGCCGCCATGACGCGCCTGTTTGGCGCTGACGCCCTGCCGCCCTTCTCATCGACAAAACCGTTCACCGGACATACCACGAGCGCCTCGGGCGCCATCGAGAGCGTCATCTGTCTGCTGGCCATGCAGCACGGCTTCATCCCCGCCAATCTCAACATGGACGTGCCGCTGGCGCCCGGCTGTCACCCTGTGACCATACGCCGCGAGGGCGTCAGCCTGCGCCACGTCATGTGCAATGCCTTCGGCTTCGGCGGCAACGATACCGCGCTGGTGTTCTCCAAAGCGTAACGTGCCAACGTACGAATACGTGTAATTCATCAACCATCAAGAGGCCATG
>CAMGHE010000136.1 GCA_946055775.1 uncultured Bacteroidales bacterium | reverse complement strand
TGTAGCTAGCGTTCATCCTGAGCCAGGATCAAACTCTTCATTGTAATATATAAATGTTGTTGTTTGCTCTGTAATTGCCCGGATGTCCGAATCTTCTCTTAAGGGGTCAAAGCAAATTGACGTGGTAATGTTCTTACCTTCTTTCAGCGCCTCTTAAGAGGCGGCTGACCTTGCTTTTCTCTCTAATGGTATGTAATCAAATTATTGAACGCTTGCGCTTTCTTGCGGGGAGTGGCGTACCGCTCGTCCCGTTTAGCGAGTGCAAAAGTACGGCGACTTTCTGATATGGCCAAACTTTTTGACGAGAAATTTTTGGGAATTTTTTAAGGATTCGCGTAAGTGGCTGAGGGACAGGGATGGGCAGAAGGGGCGGATTTGGGGCGGTTTTGGGGGCTGGATGGGCTAGCTGCTCTAGATGATCTAGATTTTCTAGCCGTTCTGGATGTTCTAGATTTTCTAGAACTGCTAGATTTTCCGGAACTGCTAGATTTTCCGGAAGAGCCGGATTGCCGGGGCGCCGGCAATGGACGGCGGCGCCTAACGGCCTCTTACGCGGCGGCCCCGCGTCGCCCTATATATAAATAGGGGGAGGCGGTGACGCCGGAAATGGATGACACGTCCTATCGGATCACTTTGCGGCCATTGATGATGTAGCAGCCGGGGCGTGTGGGGTTGACGCGGCGGCCGCTGAGGTCGTAGGCAGGTGTGGCGTCATCGTGGGCAGCAGGAACGGTTGGGGAGATGGCGGTGACGTCGTCACCGATAACGAGACGGCAGGCGGCGGCGCTGAAGTTGGCAGGAGCCTGCCAGAAGGCTCTGAACCCGCGGAGGAGCAGGCCGTCGGCACTGCCAGTGAGAGCGTCGGCAAAGGGGTAGAGGCCGATGCCCTGTGCACCGTTTTGCAGTGTGTAGAGGCCAGCGGTGGCCGACGTGGTGGTCAACTGTCCGCCAAGGTCGCTGGTGACAGTAGTCGTTGTAGAGGCGATGGGCAGGTGGTGCTGTCCCTGCTGTCCGCGGATGACGAGACCCTGGAGCGCAGGGATCGTCTCGGTGAGAGAGATGAGGCGCATGGTGGAGGTAGGCTCGTCGTAGCGTGCGGCAAAGGCGTGCAAGGCATCCCCCTCGGGGATAGCCAAAGGCTGCGGTGAGAAGAGCGTCTCATAGCCAGTGGCGTCGATGTTCAGTGGCAGCGAGGCGATAGGCACCAGTTGCCATGCCGTAGTAGCGTCACTGTCGTTGTCGGTCATGGTGACGCCGGTGGTGCGTCCGCGCAGATAGCGACCTGCGGCAGATAGCGAATAGCAGTCGGGCTGCGTGGCGTGCGGCGTGATGGCGTAGGCGCTGCCGTCCTGTCCGGGCGCAGCCTGTGTGGCGCCTTCGGCATACTGTCCGGTGGCGTAGGCGAGCAGGCGGCCGTTGTGCATCCAGAAGATATTGTCGGCCGTCGGACTTGCCGTCAGGCGCATAGTCTCGCCACTGCCATAGCCTTCCGGCAGCGTGAGGTAGCGCTCGGCGTCGCGTGAGCGCAGGCGGTAGAAGCCATCGGTCGGTGTAGCCGGTGTGGCCACGGGAATCAGTTGAAAGTCGGTCGATACGATGATATTGTCGTTATTGTTGCAGCGGTAGCCTATAGGGTCGTCGGCATAGCGGTAGTTGAGCGAGAAGGTCTGCCCGGAGCGGCTAAGTTGGGCTTGCGACATAGAGCGGTTGAGCAAGGTGAAGGCACCCCAGCAGTAGCCTCGTTCGAGGAGCAGGTGGGGATAGGTATTCGTCATGCCATCGAGGTAGAGTTTGCGTCCCTGGTCGTCGGTGACGAGATAGGCATCGCCATCGGGTGTGACGTTAAGGACGAGCGCCCTACTGATGTCAGTGACCCATTGTTCTTCACCGTTGGCCCCTTCAGCGCGTGTATAATAGAAGTAGGGCGTGGCAGCAGGCGGAGCCTGATAGGAGCGCAGCAGGTAGCGTCCGTCCTGGGGGTAACGAATGTCGGTGTCGGTAGCGTTCTTTAGGAGGTCAAGGTTGCCGAGCAGGTCGGTAGCAGCCTGCGGGTCGTAGTCGTTGCGGACATGTCCTTCCTCATCATACACCCTGTCGTAGCCCGCCTTGATGGCGACAAAGACAGGGAGCGAGGGCAGCGGGTACCCCAGTTCGCCCTCGTGGCGTACCAGGTCGGCCAGACTGGGACGAGCGTCTTGCAGTCGGCGCACGAGGGCGGCATCGTCGGCCTTACGTTCGGGCAGGCGGATGACCTGTGCATAGGTATATTGTGTGCCGGCAGCGTTGGCCGTCCATGTGCGTCGGATGATGCATCCTTCGGTCACCTGGCGTGCTGTGACGGCATAGACGGTCGTGCCTCGGTAGGCCTCGAGTTGAGGCATAGGCGGCAGGTCGTCGGCACTCTCGGCATTGATGAAGGGTGCCGGCGGTTCGGCCCCCGTGCCCACCTCGCGAAAGAGGACGCGAGCGTCAGACGGACTGAGCAGGAAGCCGCCACCGCTGATGGTGTATGAACTGCCGTTATTGTAGAAGGGGACGTTGTTGTTGGTCAGGGCATAGACAGCCTCGCCAACAATCTCCACCTTGATGATACCCCCGCTCACGGGTTCGGCAAAGTCGAGATAAGGTTTGCGGCCGATGGTGAGATAAGGGATGGCACCAGTCCATGTGCCGTTGTTAGGCAGGTCGTCGGCCAGGATATAGGGGAAAGTCTGCCCGAAGTCGTCGCTGAGGCGTATGCGCACGCGGCTGTGTGTGCCATAGATGTCGGTCTGTGGCGTCCATGTCACGGTGAGGTCGCGTCCCCAGCGAAAGAGGGCGTAGTTGGTAGGCGCCGTGATGGTAGCGGTGAACGGTTCGCCGGGGATGATGCGTATGTTGCTGAAGCGGCTGTCATAGACAGAGCGTTGGTGTGCCGCCAAGGCGAAGCGAAACTTTCCGACGCGCGAGTCAGCAGTGTAGGGTTCGACATAGAGGCTCTCGTCGGCGTTTGTCGCGAGCGTAGCGGGGTTGGTCCAACGTTTGTGAAACATGATGTTGGCCTCAGTGGTGGGGCAGACAGCAGGCTTGAGGGCGTTCGTTGACAGTTCGGTGCCGATGTCGTGGCCGTGTGCGCAATAGAGGATGTCGCCTTCGGCAAATTGGTCCGCGTTGGCCAGAGGCAGGTAAAACTGGAAGTCGGAGCCCTGGGTGACGACATACTCGTCGCGCAGCAGGTCGGTGTCGAGCAGGGGTTGACATGCCGCCTCGGTATAGGCATAGACGATGTTGGTACCCTCCGTGTCGGCATTGCGTGTAAGGTCGGCCTCGGTGCGTTCTGGGTTGGTATAGACATTGAGATTACGCAAGAGGTTGCGCATCTGTCGTATGCTGGTTACGGCGAAGAAGTCGCGCGGTGTGCCGTAGCTCATGATGCTCTGTCCGCTTCCCGGTTCGGTATAGTCGGCATCATAGCGCTGGTGGGTGTGGTTGGCACCGAAGAGGTGTCCCAGTTCGTGGGCGATGGTGGTGAACGACGACATGGCGAAGCCCGAGCCTTTGCGGTAGGGCGACGATGCGCCACCCAGAGAGGCAGCACCGCCGAGTGAGGCCGTGCTTTTGGTGATCATCAAGCCAACGTCGTAGGTGTCATTGCCGATGACGCGGTCGAGGATGGCCGTGCCGTTGTCGGCCACAGGCGTACCCGCGCTGAGGATGTTGATGCCCGTATTGTTTTCGACCATGATGAGGCGATCGTCGCGCACCACCTCAATCTCGATGCCCACGTCGTTGCGGTAGTAGGCGTTGAGGCGGCGTTCGGCCTCGGCCCAAAAGTCGTATATGCGCTCTTTATCCAGGGTGCCGTCTGTGGTGAACTCGTCCAGGACGTAGGGTGTGATGAGCAGCGCCGTGCGAAAGCGATACACTTCGCCACCATTGTATATGACGCCAGGTGTGAAGACTTCGGGCACCTTAGCCTTGAGGCGCTTGGCCTGTTGTCCGCCGGCCCAGAAGCGGGCATAGCGGACGGAGTCTTGGCCTGTAGGGTAGAGACATTGGCAGCCACCATCGTGCTGGGCTGTGGCATAGAGGGGCAGGGACGCAGCAAGAGCGACACACCAGCGTAATAGGGAAGATAGGGGCATAAGATGTAGGGGGAAGAAAGAACAAGCCGCGGCAGGAACAGGGGGCCGCGGCATGTAGAGAGAAGACGACTGGCTGCGGGCATTAGGCGCCCATAGCCAGCATGACGATGAGTTGGGCGATGATGACGCGCAGGAACATGGCCAGAGGATAGACCGTGGCGTAGGCTACAGAGGCCTTGTTGCCAGGCACGGTGTCGTTGACAAAGCCCAAGGCGATGGGATTGGCCATGGCGCCACAGAGCATACCAGCAGTGGTGGCATAACTCTTGCCCATCCAGCGCACGGCAACGATGCTCATGATGATGACGGGCACCATGGTGAGCGCCATGCCATAGCCTATCCATCCGAGGGCGGCGGGCTGCATGACGGTGCTCAGGAAGTTCTGTCCGGCATCGAGGCCAAGGCAGGCCAGGTACATCGAGAGACCGAGGGAGCGCAGCATGAGGTTGGCGCTGGTGGTGGTATAGGCCACCATGTGGAAGCGTGGGCCGTAAGCGCCGACGAGGATACCCATGATGATGGGACCGCCAGCCAGACCCAGACGCACGGGGTAGCTCAGCCCCACGTGGACGGGAATACACCCCAGAAGGAGACCCAGAACGATGCCCAGGAAGATAGCCACCATGTTGGGCTCGTCCAGGTGCTTGACGGCGTTACCCAGTTCGTCGGCCACATGCTTGATGCTGTCGGCCTCGCCGATGACGGTGATGCGGTCGCCCATGCGCAGGATGAGGTCGGGCGTGGCGACGAGTTGTATGCCGGCGCGCTGTACGCGACTGACGTTGACGCCGTAGCGGTTGCGAAACTGCAGTGAGCCGAGGTGCTTGCCGTTGATTTCGCTGCGTGTGACGAGGATGCGCTGTGAGACGAGGTGGGTGTCGATGGCGTTCCAGTCGATGTTCTTCCGGTTCCAGTC
>CAMGHE010000135.1 GCA_946055775.1 uncultured Bacteroidales bacterium | reverse complement strand
ACAGGAATTGGAGGCGAAGCTTGATGAAATTTTTAATGGTAGATAATTCTTGCCTCTCTCTGCCCGCGGCCATCGGCGCTGCCCTCAGCATGGGGCGAGGAGGGAAAGTGTATGAAAAACATACAGCCGGGCGTATGATTATCATACATTCGTCCCCGGCCGGGTCTGCCGAGCCTTGGCCCGTGGCGGGAAGGCCTTACCTTTGCGGCAAAAGCAGAAACAATGAAAAGAATTGTGATGGTATTTCTGCTGGCAGTCTGTGCCGGGAACACGATGGCGTCCGCGTCTGACACGCTGGTGCTGGACCTCAAGGGGGCCATCGCCCTGGCGCAGCGTCACTCGCCGTCGGCGCAGCGGGCACGCAGCACGTTCCTCGCGGCCTACTGGCAGTATCGCTACTTCCGCGCCAACTATCTGCCGTCCGTCACGCTCACCTCCTCGCCCTACCTGAATAAGGAGATGAACAAGATTGTGCAGAGCGACGGCACGGCGCGCTTCATCCGGCAGGACCAGCTCGGGGCCGACCTGACGCTCAAGGTCAACCAGAACATCGGCTGGACGGGCGGCAGCCTCTTCGTCAAGAGCACGCTGCACCGCATCGACGAACTGCGCAACAAGACCACGGCCTTCAGTTCGCAGCCGCTCATCATCGGCTACGAGCAGACGCTGGGCGGCTACAACGCCCTGAAGTGGGACCGGCGCATCGAACCGCTGCGCTACAGCGAGGCCAAGAAGCAGTATGCCGAGACGCTCGAGAGCATCGCCACCGGCACATGCAGCCGTTTCTTTGCCCTGGCCTCGGCACAGACCTCGCTCGACATGGCGCGCCAAAACTTCGCCGCGGCCGACACGCTCTTCAGCATGGCGCAGGGGCGCTACCGCATCGGCACCATCACGGAGAACGAGATGCTGCAGCTGGAGATCAACCGCCTCAACGAGGAGACCGGCGTCATGGACGCTCAGGTCGAGGTCAAGGAGGCGCAGCAGGACCTGCGCTCGTTCCTGGGCCTCACGCAGGACACGGAGATTCGCCTGCTTTTGGCCGACAGCGTGCCGGCCTTCGACGTCCCCGTGCAGCAGGCCGTTGACCTGGCACTGGCCCACAGCGCCACGCCCGACTACTACCGCCGCCTCCGGCAGGAGAGCGCCGCCAGTCTGGCGCAGGCCCGTGCCAACCGCGGCTTCCGCGCCGACCTCTACGTCCAGTTTGGCCTCTCGCAGACGGGCGACAATATGGGCAGCGTCTATCGCCACCTGCTCAACCAGGAGTATGCCAGCCTCTCGCTGACCATCCCCATCCTCGACTGGGGACGCGGCAAAGGCAAGGTGCGCGTGGCGCAGTCGCAACTGGACCTGGCGCGCACGCAGGCCGAGCAGGGCATGACGGACTTCACGCAGGGGGTGCAGAAACTGGTCCTTCAGTTTAACATGCAGGCCCGCAAGGTGCACGTGGCGGCGCTCACCGACCGGCGCGCCGAGCAGCGCCACCATATCGCCCGCCGCCTATACATCATGGGGCGCAACAGCCTGCTCGACCTCAATGCCGCCGTCAACGAGAAGAACGCCGCCAAGCGGCAGTTCATCTACACGCTCCAGACCTACTGGACGCTCTATTTCACCCTACGCGGCATGACGGCCTACGACTTTGAGCGCCGCATGCCCCTGACGGAACAACTGCCCATACATTGACCCATACATTACGCACAATAGTCATCTCTCAATAGTAATCTCTCATGAAAAAACTCCTCTCCCTCATGGCCTGCGGTCTTCTGACCATGGCCGCTCCCCTCAGCGCCCAGCGCACGCTGAAGGCGCCGGCAACGCTGGGCTGCATGAACATCTACCGTGGGTCGCTGACGGCCCGCGAGGTGGTCTTTGCCGACACGGCCACCACCGTGCGCTTCACGATGGACTACAGGCCCGGCTCCGAATTCAGCATCAGCAGCCGGTGCTACCTCATCGACGAGGCGGGCAAGCGCTATCCGCTGCGCTCGTCGGCTGGCTTGCCGATGGACACGTGGGTGACGTCGCCCGCAAACCGCACCACCGACTTCACGCTCCACTTCGAACCGCTGCCGAAGCGCACGCGGGTGTTCGACTTCATGGAGGGCGACAGCAACGGCAGTTTCATGCTGCTCGGCATCCACGACCCGAAGCACAAACTGCACCTGCCGGCCACGGGCGACCTGCCGCTGCGCAAGGCCGACGCCAAGGCGGCCGCCGTGCCGGCCCGCTGGTTCGTCACCGACAGCGTGACCCTGCGCGGACGCATCGAGGGCTATCAGGCCGGCGCGGGCTTCCCCACCACGATAGAGGGCTACCTTAACAATCAGCTTGAGAAGGACGACCAAGTCTTGCTGATGGAAATTCAGCCCGACGGCACGTTCACGAAGCGCTGGAAGATGGACTATCCCATGGTGATATCGTTCAGCCTGTCGGAGCCGCTGCCGGGCATGTCAAGGATGGAGGTCTATGCTGTCCCCGGCGAGACCATCGACGTCGCCCTGCGCAAGGGCGACGACGGACAGTACCGCTGCCACTACCTGAGCGGCAGCAGCCGCGACGTGGCGCGATGGCTGGGGGCGAACCTCGACTTCTCGAGCCTCAGCTTGAGCCGGTTTGAAGGCTCGGCCGCACAGGCCGCGGCCAAGGCCGACACGCTGTGGCAACTCATGGCCTACCGCCTGCAGAGGGATGCCCGCCGCCATGGCTTCACGCCGCAGGAGATGCAGTTGGCCAAGGCCGACGCGCAGGCCTGCTTCGCCAAAGCCGTAATGGACTATGCCGTGGAGAAGCAGTTTGCCGGGCCGTCTGAGCAACGGACGGCGGCCGACAGCGCCGACATCGCAGCCCTCAGCCGGCCGGCGTTCTACAGCCCCCTGTTCCACCGCATCGACTTCGACAACCCGCTGATGATGGCCAGCGGCGCCTACGACATCCTGGTCAACCGCATGACGTTTTCCATGCCTATACAAATAGCCAATAAGCCTGTGGTACTGACCGACGGCGACGTGTGGGCCTATACGCCCGACACCATCAAGCACGAGATGGAAATCCGCTATGCCGTATGGCGCGAGATGATGGGCAGCGACAAGGACAACCTGCTGGCGCAGATGTGCCTGTACAGAAACGTGCTGGGCGACTACGGCATGTGGCGCAATCTGGAGAAGACAAGGGGCGCCGTGCTGGCCGACACCACCCTGAGCCCGGCGGAGCGTCAGCGCCGCGCCGAGCGCGTGCCCTGCGCCAGCCAGGTGATTCCCGCCGTGCTGCCCATCTTCCCCAACGAGGGCATACGCCGCCATGTCGAGCAGTATCACGCCTACCGTCAGGCGCAGGTGCTGCCGGTCACGCCGCTGCCCGAGGGCATTGCCGCCGACATCGTCCGTTCGCTACAGAAGCGCTACCCCGGCCGCTATCTCCTCATCGACTTCTGGGGCATGAACTGCGGCCCCTGCCGCGCGGCCATCCAGAGCAGCAAGGCGCTGCGCGAAGAGATTGCCCGCCGCTGGGACATCAAACTGGTGTTCATCGCCGACGAGGAGACGGCAGAGGGCAGCGAGGCGTACCATAAGTACGTCAGTGAATGGTTGGCCAACGAAGAGACCATCTGCCTGTCGCACGCCGACTTCGCCCGTCTGCAGGAGGCGTTCCGGTTCAACGCCATCCCCCACTACGAGACCATCACGCCCGAAGGCCAACGCGTGGATGAGGAGTACCGCTTCAAGGGGCTGTACAACTTTGAGATGGACATGAAGCATCTGCGCTCGGCCTTCGAGTGACCCGCCAATCAGACACGCCTCGATGATTCACACCTATTATATATACACCTTATATATAGAATGGATATCCAACGCAAGCCCCGCCCCTGGTTCGTCCGACACCGCTACCCCCTGCTGGCGGGCACGGCCTTCGCCGCCGTGGTGGTCTATGTCATGGTCCTTGCCCTTCGCCCGCACCGCCTGACCATCGACGGCGCCACCCACCGCATCGCCGAGGTGGCCGTGCAGCCTTTCATGGAGTATGTTGATGTCGAGGGCCTCGTGCTGCCCATCCGGACGGTGCAGGTGCACGCGCCGGAGAGCGGCTTTGCCGACCGCATCGTGGCGGAGGAGGGGGCCATGCTCGACGCGGGCGACACCATCCTCGTGCTCTCCAATCCCGAACTGCTCCGCACCATCGACGACGAGCAGGTGGCCTGGCAGAACAGCGAGCGCAACTTCCGCGACCAGGAGATCGAGATGCAGCAGAAGACCATCACCCTGCGGCAGCAGGTGCTCGATGCCGAACACCAGATGGCCGCGCTCGACAAGTCGCTCCGCCAGAGCCGCGAGGAATACCGCATGGGCATCAAGAGCAAGGCCGAACTGGAGGTGGCGGAGGAGGACTACCGCTACCAGCACCAACGGCTGCTGCTACAGATGCAGAGCCTCAGCCACGACTCGGCAGCCACGCGCCTGAAGAGGGAGATGATACAGGCCAACCGCGACGCCGCGGCACGCCGACTGTCGCGCACCACCGACCGCACGGCCAACCTCGTGGTGCGCTCGCCGGTGGCGGGGCAACTCAGTTTTCTCAACGTCACGCAGGGGCAGCAGGTGGCGGCGGGGGCGAGCATCGGGGAGATAAAGGTGCTCACAGCGTATAAGGTGCGGGCCTCGCTCTCGGAGTACTACATCGACCGCGTCACCACGGGACTGCCGGCCCGCATCGCGCAGCAGGACCTGACGTTTCCGCTGCGCATCAGCAGGGTGGTACCCGAGGTCAAGGACCGCCAGTTTGCCTGCGACCTGCTCTTCACCGCCGACAAGCCCTCGAACCTCCGCCTGGGCAAGAGTTTCCGCGTGCAGATCGAACTGGGCAAGCCTGAGAAGGCGCTCGTCATCCCGCAGGGCGACTTCTACCGCCACACCGCCGGGCGCTGGATTTACCGCCTCGCCCCCGATGGCCGGACGGCGCGCCGCACGCCCATCGAGATAGGCCGCCAAAACCCGAAGCAGTATGAGGTGGTCGCGGGCCTACAGCCGGGCGACCGCGTCATCGTCAGCGGCTACGACAAACTGGGCGATGCCGAAGAACTGGTGATCAGTATGGATTGATCATCCTATGTAG
>CAMGHE010000134.1 GCA_946055775.1 uncultured Bacteroidales bacterium | reverse complement strand
CGGCATTCGGGCTTGGTCATGTACTTTAGTACACTCCCTGCGCCCTCAGCCTCAGTGCCTTGCATCTTAGCCATTCTGACGCACCTTCGAGTGCGCGTCAAAATTTGCATGTTGACACACCCTCCAGTTTCCGCGATAATCTTTCAGATTGCTGTCCGCTAAAAGTTTTGCGGGGCGGTGGATGGCCTTCAGCCATCCTCATCGCTGCCTATGGGCTTATCCTATGGATACAACTTACGACACAACACATGGATACTGTCTGCCGGACAGCAATGAACCTGAATGGTTGTACATGGCCAACTTCCTGTCGTCGCCCTCTACATCCACCAAAGCAGGGCGAGGGCGGCGGCTGCAACGATGAGGGCGGCGATGAAGAGCACAGCCCAACGAAACCATGAGGTACGCTTCTGCGGCATCCCCTTGCTGGCTGATGTGCGTACCTGACTGGCAGGCATGGCCTCAAGCGTGGCTGGCGCTGGCGTCGATGCCACTATTGGTTTGTCTTCTGTATTCGCTGCCGGCGTGACCTCCGCCGATGCAAAAGTCTCCGATGTCATCACCACAGGCGGTGTCACCACCGCTGGCGTGTCTTCAGCCAAAGGCGGTGTCATCACAGGCTGTGTCATCACCACAGGCGTGTCCTCTCCCGCTGGTGCTACCACCTCCGCCGTATGGTCCACCGATAGGATGTGGACGATGAAGGCCGTATGGTTGTCTCGGTTGTTGGCCGTGGCCTGCAGCAGGGTCCGCACCCTGTCGGCGTCCGTGCCGCCCTGTTCAGAGAAGATGGCCTTCAGTGCCTCCCCGCTCTCCATGTCGGGCTGTTCGAGCATACCGTCCGAGCAGAGGTAAAAGTAGTCGCCGCTCTGTATGTCGGCCGTGTGGTGGACGTCCGCCTTCGGCCGGCGCTCCATATTGGGCTGCATGGCCCGCGTGATGATGTTCCTCTGTCTGGAGAAACGCGCCTCCTCGCGGGTCAGTTCGCCAATCTTGATCAGGTCGTTGACCAGCGAGTGGTCTTCCGTCTCGAAGAGGATGGCGGTGTCGTCGGCCGTCTTTCCCGGGCGGATGTGATAGACGCGGCTGTCGCCGATGTGGGCTATCGTTGCGCCGCCGGCATGCAGTTTGAGGAATGTCATCGTGGTGCCCATCTTCTTTACGGCCCCGTTGTCCTTGCGGTCGAGCGCGTCGAAGGCCAGCTGAAGGGCGTGGCTCAGGTCGTCGGGGGTAAAGGCGCCCTCCGGGTCGCGGCCGTTGGCATTGATGGCCTGGCTCATGGCCTCGCAGACCGTGGCGCTGGCCACCTCGCCGGCGTCGTGGCCGCCCATGCCGTCGCAGAGGATGAAGAGGCGGTCGCCGTCGTGCGCTTGGCCAAACTGGGGATAGAGGCTGTCCTCCTGGTGCGGCATGCCCTGCGCGTCCTTCCGCTGTCCGAACTCCCAGATACTGTATGCTTTAAGTGTGAACTTCATGGTGTGTGTCCGTTAAAATTCTGTGCCTTCGTCGTCGGGAATCTCAAACCGCAGGACAGCGTCCGGCATCTGGATGACGTCGCCGTGGCTGAGCACGACGCTGTCGCCGTAGGCCAGAGGTTGGTTGTTTACATAGGTGGTGTTCGTCCGCTGTTTGAAGAGCGAGAGGCTGTGCACAAAACCTTTGTCCGGCTTCTTCGTCACCTCGATGATAAGGTGCTCGCGGCTCATCCCCTTCTTTCCGGCGGTGTCAATCTGGAAGTTGGCCGTCGATGACGCACTCTTGCGCCCGATGATGTTGCGCCCGGGCATGAGCTGGTAGGCTATGACGGTGCCGGGGATAACGACTTTGCCCAGGGTGAAGTTGACGCTGACGAGGTTGGTGTCGTCAGGAGCAGGGGCAGGAGCAGGGTTTTGAGCGTCCATGCGGAACTGCGAGAAGGGGTATTTGCGCTTGCAGACGGGGCATGTCAGCACCCTGTTTTCGATGCCAGGCTCATACTTGATGGTGAGGACAATGCCGTCGAGGGGGCATTTCAACTTGATAATGTTGTCCATAGTAATCTGTTTGTCTGTCACCGCCGCTGCTGGTTACGCTCTGGGCGGTTGTCGTGGCAAATGTAAGATTTTTCCCTTTTACGTCCAACACTCGCGGCTGCTATTCCACGCCCCGCCGCCCATTTTCTTGGCCAGCGGGGCGTCTGGGGGTGGATGAGGTGCGCTGCTCTGAGGCGCCTCTTGGCAGCACAAGACGAGGGTGCACCAAAGTTGTTCCGCTTTGGTGCACCCTCGTTACGTTATACGATAATTGACGTGTGTGCAGCGTGGCTGTTATTCGCCCAGCGTGCAGATGGACACGCGGTTCCAGTCGGGCTCGTCGAACATGTGGCCCACGCCCTGGCCGTCGGCTGTGATGCGGCTGCTGCTGATGCCGAACTTCTTGACGAGGACGTCGCGAACGGCTTCGGCACGCGCCTTGGCCAGACGGGCGTTGACGTCGGCGTTGCCCTCGGGCGAGGCATAGCCCATGATGGTCACCTTGGCCGTGGGGTGGCTCTTCATATAGGTAGCTACGCGCTCTACGTTGGGCATCTGCGAGGCATCGACGGTGCTCTTGCCCTGACCGAAGGTCACGGTGACGCTCGTCTGCTGCTGCTTGGGGCATGCGGCCGGCTGGCGCTGGATGACGGGGCGCTCGTTGCGGCAGTCGTTGAGCGCCTGCTGCGTGCGGCGGAGTTGCTCCTGTGCGGTGCGCAGGGCCTTGTCCTTAGCCTCGACGGTGGCGCGCAGGTCGTTGATTTTGGCGTTGAGGGCGTCAATCTGCTGGGTGTTGTAGCGGCGCACGTTGGTGAAGAAACTGAAGCCGTTGCTCGAGCGGAAGTGGTACTGCACGCCCACCGTCAGTTCGAGCACGGCGTGGTTGAGATTGTACTGTGCGGGGTTGGCGTCGATGCCGCCCTCGAGGTCATAGACGATGGCCGGGCGTACCGACAGCGTCCAGGCGCGGTCCCGAACCAGGCTGAAGTTGAGGTTGAGGCCCAGTTTGGAGGTAAACGATGAGCCCTCTACGCCCGGCATGGTGGCGGAGCAGCCATAGTAGTGGTTGTAGCCTACGCCGAGGACGCCCTCCACCTCGAAGGCGCGGGGGCTACCCTTGTAGCCCTTGAAGATGTTGGTCAGGTTGGCCACGCCGAAGACCGTCGTGTTGAGGTTGTCGAAGGCCGTGTGTGAGCCTGTGGTGTTGAAGCCCGCCATGGTCTGTACGCCCAGTCCGAACATGGGCGTGATGTCCTTGGTCAGTTCGACGCCCGCCACGCTGCGCACGTTCTTGAGCATCTTGCCCTGTGTGGGAGTGGCGCCGCCGGCCACGAGGCCGACGCTCCAGTTGTCAAACATCTTGTGGCCATCTACGGCCTGTGCGCCAGCCGTTGTGGCGGTGGCCAGGGCCATCATCAGCAGTAGGTTCTTTTTCATAACGAAGGTAAGGAAAGTTAGGGGGTTGCGGCCGTGCGGCGTCTGCCCTGTGTGCGGCGTGGTGTTGGCGTTGCCGGCGTGCGTGGTGCGCGCCGTGAGGCCGTGTGCTGCCGCCGGCCGGTGTGAAGTTTGGTGCAAATGTACTTATAATCTGCGACACTGCGCGCCCGTTGGCCGAAAATCACTGTCGCCGCTCCTTCATTTTCCCTCCGTCGGCCACAGGTGACGCACGGCCGAGGTCTTGCCCACCTGCCGCGCACCCCGAAGCAGCAGAGGCTTGTGCTCTGCCGAGGCCGCCCAGCGCTCCAGTTCGCCGTCTATCGATCGCTTGTAGTAGGTCCTCATGGCATAAATTTTTGGTTTTCAAATGCAAAGGGAAGGAAAGATAAATAATTGGCACCGAAAGGCGCGGGAATGTACTGCTTATGAAAAGTAGCGCCGGAGGCAGCGCAGGGGGCATAGGGGAGCGTGTTGGAGAGGGCTTGGGATAGGAGCACGGGAGGCGGGGAATGGCGGAGAGAGGCGCGGCGCCATGGGGGTGCGGTGGCCCGTCTGGGGACTATCGCCCTCATTTCCATGATAAATGTCAACTTTGCAAAGCAAAAGAGGCGTTAAAGTTTGGGGCGTATGGCAAACAATGCTTAAATTTGCCGTTGTTTTGCGCCGTGTCGCGGCTGCTGTCCGGACCTCCGGCAGTACAGGCGACGATGATGCAGATGGAGCGCGCAAAGCCCCCTCTTCCCCTAAATACCGATACTATGTTGGAGACCTTCTTCCGCAACCATGCCTACCTCCTGGAGCACTACAACGCCCCCATCCGCCGTGCGCTGATGGACAATATCGACTGGAGCTACCGGCTCATCGGCATCCGCGGGCCCCGCGGCGTGGGCCGCACGTCGTTCCTGCTGCAGTATGCCAAGGAGAACTTCGACCCCCATCTGAGGCAGTGCCTGTATATCAACCTCAATAATTTCTACTTCCAAGGGCGCGGCCTCGTCGATTTCGCCGGCGAGTTTGTGCGCATCGGCGGGCAGGTGCTTTTGGCCGACCAGGTGTTCAAGCTCGACGACTGGCGCGACCAGCTCTGCGAGTGCTATCGCAAGTACCCCCTGCTGCGCATCGTCTATACCACGACCTCGGTCGAGGGAGCCGACGCCGCCGGTTCTCCCCTGTCGCAGATAGCCCGTACCTATGTGCTCCACGGCTTCTCCTTCCGCGAGTATGTCAACCTCAAGACCGGCAACTCCTTCCAGCCCTTCTCCCTGGATCAGGTGCTGGCCGACCACGAACAGTTGGCCCGCGCCATCACCCAGCGCATTGACCCGCAGGAACTCTTTCAGGATTACCTGCGCTTCGGCTACTACCCCTTCTTCCTCGAAAACCACAACTTCATCGAGGCCCTGCTCAAGGCCATGAACCAGATGATAGAGGTGGACATCCTCTTTAACAAGCAGGTGGAACTCAAATACCTCTCGCGCCTCAAGCGCCTGCTGTACATGCTGGCCGTCAGCGGCGGCGAAGCCCCCAATGTCAGCCGCATGGCCAAGGCCATCTGCACCAGCCGTGCCACGGTGATGAACTATCTGAAGTATCTTGAGGAGGCGCGCCTCATCAACATGGTCTATCGCGAGGGCGAGTCGTTCCCCAAGAAGCCCGCCGCCGTCATGCTGCACGACACCAACCTCATCCA
>CAMGHE010000133.1 GCA_946055775.1 uncultured Bacteroidales bacterium | reverse complement strand
AATGGCTTCGACTGCCGTCAAATTCCCTCATCCCTGCATAGCTGAGTAGTTACCGGCAAAACGGCGCTTCACAGCATGGAAAAAATAGAGTCGCCCAAACCGGAGAGACAGTTTGGGCGACAGATTTTACGGTTTGGGCGACAGAAAAACCGGTCGCCCAAACCGTGGAACCGCCTTTCAGGCAAGAGGGTGTGTCAAAATGCTCACAAGCGGGGAATTTGCGGGACGGCACCTCCTTGCGGGCCCCGCCGCCCAAACATCTTCATTTTGACACACCCTCCATTTTCCCCGTAGGCAAAGCATGATTCCCATCGCGCAATCCGACATTTCTACAAATTCTCTTTTAGGAAAGTTTAACGGTGTGGGCGGTGAATAAAGCCTGTTTCGCGCTCCGATTTGACGGTCGCCCATTCTCTCCACACGGTTTGGGCGACGGTTTTTACGGTTTGGGCGACAGAAAAAACAGTCGCCCAAACCGTGGAAGTGCCTTTAGGACACGAAAAAAGGGCCCCGTAGAGGCCCTTATCCTTATTTGCAATGCAAAGATACAACAAAACGCGGCGAAAAGCAAATCGGCTCCGGCGAGCATAGCGTGGCCAAATCCGTAAAAAAGGAAAATGGCCCGGGCAAGTGGCGATGGCATTTGCACCAAAAGTTGTGCCAAGATGAAAAGCCCGATAGGAGGGTGTGTCAAAGCCCACAAGCGGGGAATTTGAGGGGCGGCACCTCCTAGCGGGCCCCATCGTTTAAACAGCTTCATTATGATACACCCGCCCCGCCGCAGTTTCAACGCTGGTGGACATTTTGACACACCCTCTTCTGCAATGCAAATTTACAACAAAAAAGAGGGAAATGCAAATTGGCCTCCGTCACCCCGGGCGGGGCTGCGGAGGCCAATTTATGAGAATTGTCCATCTTTTTCGCGGCGGTCAAGCCGGCGCGGATTACTTCTTGTTGATGTACTCCACAATCCAGTCGCCGACCTCGCGGGTGCCATAGTGGGCACCGCCGGCCACTTGGATTTCGGGCGTGCGGACGTTGGCGGCGAGGCTGGCATCGACGGCTTCGCGTACCAGACGGCCTTCCTCTGCGAGGTTGAAGTACTCGAAGAGCATGGCGACGGAGAGAATCTGCGCCAGCGGGTTGGCGATGTTCTGACCCTTAGCCTGCGGCCACGAACCGTGGATGGGCTCGAAGACGGGTGTGCTCTCGCCGGTCGAGGCGGAGGGCAGCAGACCCATCGAGCCGGTGATGCACGAGCCTTCGTCGGTGAGGATGTCGCCGAAGGTGTTCTCGGTCACCATGACGTCGAAGAAGCGGGGGTCCTGAATCATGCGCATGGCGGCGTTATCGACGTACATGTAGTCGGTGGTGACGTCGGGATACTGCGGTGCCATCTCCTGGGCCACACGGCGCCACAGGCGGCTCGATGCCAGGACATTGGCCTTATCGACGACGGTGAGGTGACGGCGGCGACGCATGGCATAGTCGTAGGCCACGCGGAGGATGCGCTCCACTTCGGCACGCGAATAGGCGTTGGTGTCGTAGGCATAGTCGTCGCCCTCCTTCTTCTCTCCGAAGTACATACCGCCGGTGAGCTCGCGGATGCAGACGAAGTCGGCGCCGCTGACCAGTTCGTCCTTCAGGGGCGACTTGTGCACGAGGCAGTCGAAGGTCTGCACGGGGCGGATGTTGGCAAAGAGGCCGAGCTGCTTGCGCATGGCCAGCAGGCCCTGCTCGGGGCGCACCTTGGCGGCGGGGTTGTTGTCAAACTTGGGGTCGCCGACGGCCGAGAAGAGTACGGCATCGGCCTGACGGCAGATTTCGAGGGTCTCGGCGGGGAAGGGGTCGCCAACGGCATCGATGGCGGCAGCGCCGCAGAGGGCTTCGGTGAAGGTCACCTCGTGACCGAACTTGCGGCATACGGCGTCCATGGCGCGCACACCCTGAACGGAGATTTCGGGTCCGATGCCGTCGCCGGCAAGGACAGCAATGTGTAGTTTCATATCTATCTTATTTATCTTTCTTTTCCTATACTATTTGTCTTTCTTTCCGAAGATGGAGAAGTGGACGTAGCGCTTGGGGTGGGCCTTGAGGTCGATCATGAGGGAGTCGGCATGGCTCATGGTGCTCGTCAGGTGGTTGTAGAAACCGGCGTCGTTGAGGAAGAGGCCGAGGCTGTTGTCGCGGCTGCGCATCTGCGTGTCGAGGAAGGAGGTGGTCTGCACGAGGTTGGCGCTGACGGTCTGCATGCTGGCCATGGTATGGTTGACGCTCTGCATGGTGCCGGCGATGTCGCTCTTGGCCACGTCGGCGGTAATCTGCTCGACGTGGGCGCTGGTGCGCTTGAGGTTATCTACCATCTGCGGTACGTCGTTGGCCATCATGCCGTTGAGCGTGTGCGTGGTCTGGCGCAGGTCGGCGGTGATGGCGGCGGTGTTGTGGAGCGTCTGCAGCAGGGCGCTGTCGCCGGTGAGGCGCTGCAGGTTGGCCATGATGGTGTCGAGTTTGGGGAGCATCTGCTCGAAGGTGGGGAGCATCTTCTCGAGTTTGACCATGGCGCCTTCGTGGATGCCGCCGCTGATGGTGTCGCCGGGGACGAGCAGAGCGGTGGGGTTCTGCCCGAGGACGAGGCTCATCTTAACGCCGCCCATCAGTTCCGACTCCAGTTCGGCGCGTGTGCCCTGGGGGACATTCATCGACTTGTTCAGGTCCACCACGACAATGACCTGATCGGTGCGGTCGTAGGTATAGTCGATGCGGCTGACGATGCCCACGTTGTAGCCATTGGCATAGACGGGACTGCTCTCGGTGAGGCCGGCGACGTCGGCAAACTTGACGTAGAAGGTATTGGTACTCTTGAACACGTTGACCCCTTTGAGCATGTTGAGGCCGATAAAGAGAAGGACGATGGCCACGATGGCCATCAGCGCGATTTTGATTTCCTTACTTTTCATGGTGGTAGGAGAATAGAGGCTTGCTTTATGAGGGTTGTATGCCACAGCGCCTGCCGTCAGCGTTCAGCGCTTGCTTCGGCTCTGACGTATGGCATCGCTGAGGTTGACGCGCTTGCCGCCGGCGAAGGCCACGATGAAGGCGTCGGGAAACTTCTTGGCGATTGTGGTGCGCAGGCGCTTGATTTCGTTATAGTCCGGCGTGCTGCCGTAGGTGTATTTGTACATGCCGCCCTCGCGGTAGAAATCGACGGGACTGAGTCCCTTGAAGCGGGCATCGCCCTTTTTGAGCGGGCGGTCGGCCACGAAGAGTTGGATGCGGAACAGGGGTTGCTCGCTGTCGTCCTCGCTGTGATCGGGCTGTGTGTGCTGGGGCTGCTCTTGCCGCGGCCTGGCAGGGCGTTCGGCGGGCCGGTCGGGCTGCTTGCCGCTGTCGGCCGGCGCAGCGGGAGCAGACGGCTGGTCATCAGCGGCCGGTGCGGGCAAGTCGGCGGGACGAGCGTTGGTGTGCTTGCGGCGGTAGGCGGCGATGCCGTTGTAGAGGCTGCGGGCCAGTTCGCTCACACCACGCTGCGACGTGAGGTAGCGCTCCTCGTCGGGCGTAGAGATGAAACCCAGTTCGGTGAGGATGGCGGGCATCGACGTGTTGCGCAACACCAGGAAGCCGGCCTGGTGCACACCCTTGTCCTGGCGTCCGACGCGGGTGTACTGCTGCTGGACGGCGCGGGCCAGCTCGATGCTCTGCGTCATATAGCGGTCTTGCATCAGTTCGAAGATAATGTAGCTTTCGGCCTTATTGGGGTCGAAGCCCTCGTAGCGCTGTCGGTAGTCCTTCTCATAGACGATGACGGCGTTCTCGCGCTTGGCCACCTCCAGGTTGGCCGCGGCACGCGCCGTACCCAGGGTGTAGGTCTCCGTGCCGCGGGCTATGCGCCCCTTGGGCAGAGCGTTGGTGTGGATGGAGACGAAGAGGTCGGCCTTGGCGTCGTTGGCTATCTCGGCCCGGCGGTCGAGGGGCACGAAGACGTCCGTGCGGCGGGTATAGACCACCTTGACCTCGGGACAGTTGGCCGTGACGAGACGCCCCAGTTCGAGTGCCACGCTCAGGTTGATATTCTTCTCCTTGGCATAGGTGCCGACGGCGCCGGCATCGTGGCCGCCGTGCCCGGCGTCGATGACCAGGGTGAACGTCTTGCGCCCACCGTCGTGCGGCATGGCGCTGCCGGCCGCTGCGGCCAGCAGGACAAGGGCGAAGCAGAGCAGGCGCAGGGCGCCGCCGCGCAGTGAAAACTTCGATAGCACCATAACGGCCACAAAGGTAAGAAGTTTTTTTTAGGTGCGTCCCATTCCACCCCCCTTAGATGGCAAGAAACAGGCCGAGCGGCGGGGCACAGACGGCGCTTCTGCCCCCAATTATCAAGCGCAGATAGCACAACGCCAGCCTCGGCGGCAAATTTCAGGAAAAAGAGGACAAACATTTTGCCAATCAGCCGCGTTGCCGTAACTTTGCACACATATATATATGAGTGTGTCCGGCCCGACGCTGACGGCCACATGGCCAAGTTCGCCGCTGCACGCTCCCCAGCCCCGCCCGGGCGGCAAGCACGCCCGCTGGCGGTCGTTACTATGCCAACAAACCAGCAAGATAAACGTCCATAACCCCACTACCCACCATGTCCGACAACAAACGCATCAAAACGGCGCTCGTCTCCGTGTTCCACAAAGACGGGCTGGAGAACATCCTGGCCAAACTTCATGCCGACGGCGTGCAGTTCCTCTCGACAGGCGGCACGCAGACCTTCATCGAGAGTCTGGGTTACCCCTGCCAGAAGGTGGAAGAGGTGACCACCTACCCCTCCATCCTCGGCGGACGCGTCAAGACACTACACCCCAAAATCTTCGGCGGCATCCTGGGACGTCGCGCCCTCGAGAGCGACGCCGCCCAGATGGCCCAGTACGAGATTCCCGAGATTGACCTGGTCATCGTTGACCTTTACCCCTTCGAGCAGACCGTAGCAAGCGGTGCCGGCGACGCCGACATCATCGAGAAGATTGACATAGGCGGCATCTCCCTCATCCGTGCCGGTGCGAAGAATTTCAACGACGTGGTCATCGTGCCCTCCAAGGCCGAGTACCCCGTACTTCAGGACATTCTGGACCGCAAGGGCGCACAGACCACCCTCGAGGAGCGCCGCATGCTGGCCACACGCGCCTTCGGCGTGAGCAGCCACTACGA
>CAMGHE010000132.1 GCA_946055775.1 uncultured Bacteroidales bacterium | reverse complement strand
CCTGGACCCACTGATTAAGAGTCAGTTGCTCTACCAACTGAGCTAAGAGTGCATTTGCTTCGCGGATGGGCTTTATTGTTGTGCCCTCTCCGTTTTTGCGAGTGCAAAGGTAGTGGTTTCTGCGGTAACGGCCAAGCGAATTACAATCTTTTTTCAAAAAAAATGGTGCGGCTCCATAGTATGCGGCTCCATAGTCCCCTGTCAAATGCTATGCTATCTCAGGGATACGTCGGTCATTGCCGGCGTCTGAATGAAAGGCAGAACGGAAAGGTGCGGGCAAAACAACGCCCGGCCTGCAGTCGGGACAGACGGCAGGCCGGGCGGGGTAGGGTATGGGCTGGTGGCGTCAGGCCTTCTTCTCGCGAAACAGGAGGGTGAAGAGCACGAAGACCACAAGGGCGTAGGCGGCGAAGATGAACCAGCATGTGCGCCAGCCCGCCATTACGTCGGTCACGCCGAGCGTGTAGTGGTCCACGACGAGCCCCGCCACGTAGGTGCCGATGGAGGCGCCAAGACCGTTGGTCATCAGCATAAAGAGGCCCTGTGCCGAACTGCGGATATCGCGGTCCGTGTTCTGGTCCACGAAGAGGGCGCCGCTGACATTGAAGAAGTCGAACGCCACGCCATAGACAATCATCGACAGGACGAACATCCATACGCCGGCGCCGGGGTCGCCCGTGCCGAAGAGGCCGAAGCGGAACACCCAGGCCAGCATCGAGATCATCATGACCTTCTTAATGCCGAAGCGTTTCAGGAAGAAGGGGATGAGCAGGATGCAGAGCGCCTCGGATGTCTGCGAGAGCGAAATCAGAGCGTTGGCATTCTGCGCGCCAAAGGTGTTGGCATACTCGGGGATGTCGCCAAACTTGGTGATGAACGGGCCAGCATAGCCGTTGGTAATCTGCAGGCTGACACCGAGCAGCATCGAGAAGATGAAGAACGTGGCCATGCGGCGTGTGCGCAGCAGTGAGAGCGCCTTGAGGCCGAGGGCCTCGGCCAGACTCTTCTTCTCGCCTTTGGGAGCTATGGGGCAGGAGGGCAGGGTGGGGGCGTAGAGCGCAAGGACGAGAGACAGCGCGGCGCTGACAAGCAACTGTTCGGGGCGCGTCTGATAGCCTGTGAAGTTGACGATGAGCATCGTCACGATGAAGCCCACCGTGCCGAAGACGCGGATGGGTGGGAAGGCCTTGATGGTGTCCAGATTGGCTTGCTGCAGGGCGTTGAAAGCCACGGAGTTGCTCAGCGCCAGCGTGGGCATGTAGAAGGCCACGCTCAAGGTGTAGAGGGCGAAGAGGGTGGAGAACATGGCGTCGGGGTCGGTCGGTGTGCCCACCTGCATGGCATAGATGCTCGCTGCGCCCATGAAGAGGCCGGCCAGTAGGTGGCAGAGGCCGAGCAGACGCTGGGCGGGCATCCAGCGGTCAGCCACAACGCCAATCAGGCCGGGCATGAAGATGGAGACGATGCCCTGCACCATGTAGAAATACTTGATGTACGGTACCATGCCGATGCCGGCCAGATAGGTGCCCAGCGATGTGAGGTAGGCGCCCCATACGGCAAACTCAAGGAAGTTCATCGCGGTGAGCCGCGATTTGAGTAGTAAGTGGTTCATTGAGGTATAAGGATGTGTAGATTTGAGGTTTTCATTATGCTGAAGGGCGGGCGTAGGGGCAGCCCCGGGTCGGTAAACTTCCCGCAAATTTAGAAAAAGCGCGGCAGTTTGCCCGCCTCTTCGGCAAATAATTTACGTAGGGTGGGGTTGGGCAGCAGTCTGGCGGGCTCACGGCCAGCCGCAGACGTAATGGTTTTGCCATGCTTTGGCCATGGTCGGGTGTAAAGTGTTTTGTGGCAAATGCAGACGCGGTTAGCCATTGCACATTGAAAAAAAAGTGTAACTTTGCAGCCGACGTGTAGCCGGAGGTAAGGGTTGCACGTCGCCAAATCTATTAAAAACAAGCCAATGAGCATATTCTCAAAATTATTCAGAAAAAAGAACGCCGCAGAAGGTGGCTGGCGCGTGGGCGGCATGGAGGACTTCATGACCCTCATCCGCGTCTATTACCAGGCTGTGATGGCTGCCAATCTGGGCATCAACAACCTGGCCGCCCTGCCCGACCTGCGCGTGTTCAAGCAGACGCTCCATGTCCCGACCGTCAATAATAAGTTGGGACTGGGCGAGAAAAATCGTTGCCGCAAAATGCTGATGGAAATCTACGGCATACCCGAACCTTTCTTTAAGGAGATAGACCAAAGTATCAAGCGCAACTGCAAGAACGTCAACAATGTGCAGAGTTACTTTTACGCCTTCCAAGGCTTCTCGCAAGAACTCGTCATGCTGATGGGCAACCTGATGAAGTGGAAATTCCGCGTGCCCTCATTCATGCGCAAGGCGCTCCGCACCATGATTCAGAAGACCGTCAGCGATGTCTTGACCAAGGACAACTGGAAGAAGGACGACGTGCGCCGCTCGTGCCACAATATCCGTGCCTACAGCCAGAAACTGGGTTATAGTGGCGAGTGGATGTCTGAGTATGTTTACCATATCGTCATCCTGGCCAAGAAAGAGCCCAAACCCAAGGACGCCGAAGAAAAGGGCAAGGCCTGAAACCGCACGAACGGCTGACAGGCGTCCGAACGAGCCCGGCATGAGGCCATGACCGGCGTCGCACAACGAGTGTTACACAGACTTTCCGTCGTTATTCCCTTATCGTCCCCCATGACCCAAGAAGAATCTCGGCAACTGACCCTCCTGCAGACGCGGGTGCGTCAACTCATACTTGCATACCGTGAACTTGGCGAGGAAAACGCCAGGGTTACGGAGGCTTTGCGCCAGAGCAGGGCTGAGAACGAAAGCCTGAAAGCCCGCTGTCTAGCCCTCAACGAAGAGATGGCCCGCGTTAGAGCCGCCCGCATCGTTGAGGTGTGCAGTGACGACGCCAAAGCCGCCCGCGAGCGCATCAACCGCATCATACGCGAGGTGGACCGCTGCATCGCCCTGCTTGGCGCCTGATACCCCACAGCGGCATCGCCGACCGTTGCGCCCTTACGAGCCAGCAGGCTTTGGCGTGACGTGCCAACGGTCGGAGGATCGCCTACACATTTCCCTATCCCCCTACAAACTTCACTGCCATGGCTGCCCAGAACGACAAACTCCACATACAGTTGATGATTGGCAACGAGATGCACCCCATCACCATACGCCCCGAGATGGAGGAGACGTTCCGAGCCGCCGCCAAGAGCATCAACGAAAAACTGGGACGCTACCGACAGTCGTACCCCAACCTCAGCTACAACCGCTGTGTGGCTATCACCATGCTCGACTTCGCTGTATATGCCCTCACGGCCGAAAAGGAGGCCGACCGTGCCCCCATCGCCGACATCGTGGAGCGCCTCACGGCCGAGGTGGAGCAGGCGCTCGGCGTCACGCCCGACAAGGACTGAACGTCGCCACGCCCATGGCACGCCGTGCCTAGCCGCTTACGGACCGTGCCTTGCCATCCATGCTAGCAGCGTAGCCCTGAGACCAACCATCATCCCGAACCAATCTAACCTATCCATACCTTCATGTTACACCTCCTATTTATTACGCATGCTGTAGCGACCGTAGCGGCGCTGGCACTCGGTGCTGTGGCCGGCTACTCGTTCTTCAGATATGTCCTCAAGAAAAAATACCATCGCATGATCGAGGCCGCGCGCAGCGAGGCCGAAGTGCTGAAAGAGAAGAAACTCCTGGAAGTCAAGGAGACCTTCATCAACAAACGTGCCGAGCTGGAGAACGAGATGCAGCAGCGCAAGCAGAAAATCCAGCAGAACGAAAACAAACTCAAGCAGCGCGAACTTACCCTCAACCAGCGTCAGGACGAACTGGGCAAGCGACAGAGCGAACTCGATTCTACACGCAACAAACTGGACAACCGCGCTAATGCCCTCAACAAGAAAGAGGAAGAGGTGGAAACCCTCTTGCAGCAGGAGCGCGAAAAACTGGAAGAACTGAGCGGCCTCTCGGCAGAGGAGGCTAAGAACCACCTCATCGAGTCGCTCAAGGACGAGGCACGTACCAACGCCCAGTCGTACATCAACGAAATCATGGACGATGCCAAACTCACGGCCAACAAGGAGGCCAAGCGCATCGTCATCCAGACCATCCAGCGCGTGGCCACCGAGACGGCCATCGAGAACAGCGTCACCGTCTTCCATATCGACAACGACGAGGTCAAGGGCCGCATCATCGGTCGCGAAGGCCGCAACATCCGCGCCCTCGAAGCCGCCACCGGTGTGGAAATTGTCGTGGATGACACGCCCGAAGCCATCGTCATCTCGGCCTTCGACCCCGTGCGCCGCGAGATTTGCCGCCTGGCCCTCCACCAACTCATCGCCGATGGCCGCATACACCCCGCACGCATCGAAGAGGTGGTGGCCAAGGTCAAGAAGCAGATTGAGGAGGAAATCATCGAGACGGGTAAGCGCACCACCATCGACCTGGGCATCCACGGCCTGCACCCCGAACTGGTGCGCATCGTAGGCAAGATGAAATACCGCTCGTCCTACGGACAGAACCTGCTCCAGCACGCCCGCGAAACGGCCAACCTCTGCTCCGTTATGGCCGCCGAACTGGGCCTCAATCCCAAGAAAGCCAAGCGTGCTGGTCTGCTGCACGACATCGGTAAGGTGCCCGACGAGGAGAGCGAACTGCCCCACGCCCTCTATGGTGCCAAACTGGCCGAGAAGTATAAGGAGAAGGCCGACATCTGCAACGCCATCGGCGCCCACCACGACGAGGTGGAGATGACTTCGCTGCTGGCCCCCATCGTTCAGGTGTGCGACGCCATCAGCGGTGCACGCCCCGGTGCACGCCGCGAAATCGTCGAGGCTTACATCAAGCGTCTGAACGACCTGGAGAACATCGCCATGAGCTATCCCGGCGTCACCAAGACCTACGCCATCCAGGCCGGTCGCGAGCTCCGCGTCATCGTCGGCGCCGACAAGGTGGACGACAAGCAGGTCGAGACCCTCAGCGGCGAGATTGCCAAGCGCATTCAGGACGAGATGACCTATCCCGGACAGGTCAAGATCACCGTCATCCGCGAAACACGTTCGGTAAGCTACGCCAAGTAAACCGCTTTATAGAGAGTGCCATCCCTCGTCCCGTCGTGGCGGTGGCGTATAACTTTTGAATATCCAATACAGGGCCATCTCGTC
>CAMGHE010000131.1 GCA_946055775.1 uncultured Bacteroidales bacterium | reverse complement strand
GGCGGTGCGGACGGCGGGATTATCGTAATTTTGCATCTGCAAGGCCGCATTGCGGGCATTCCGCGACGGTCTGCATCTTCGATTTCATTTGCTTCATCCTTATCCAACACTGATATACGCATGGCCAAACAAGGTATCAAGAGTCAGCGGCGCGTGGATATCCGCAACAAGCGCGCCACGTTCGACTACATCGTTCTGGACCGCTACACGGCGGGCATCGTCCTGACGGGCACGGAGATAAAGAGCATCCGTGCGGGCAAGGCGGGCCTGGTGGACACCTTCTGCTACATCCACAACGGTGAGGTGTGGGTCAAGAACATGTATGTGGCCGAGTACGACCGCGGCTCCTACGGCAACCACCTGCCGCGGCGCGACCGCAAACTGCTGCTCAACCGCCGCGAGATACGCGCCCTGGCCGAGGCTACGAAGGCGCCGGGCTTCACGCTGGTGCCCCTGCGCCTGTTCATCAACGACGACGGACGGGCGAAGGTCGATGTGGCACTGTGCCGAGGCAAGAAGGAGTTTGACAAGCGCGCCTCGCTCCGCGAGAAGGACGACCGCCGCGAGATGGACCGCGCCATCAAGCGCTACTAAGCGCCGACGCGCCGCCCATACCTATTATATACATATATAAGGGAAGAACTGCTCCGCCGTTCTTCCCAACACACCACCCCACCCCTCCATGAACACCATTTCCACCATTGCCCGCGAGGCGAGCCACCGCGTTCTGGTCATCGACGGCGCCATGGGTACCATGATACAGGGCTATCACCTGACCGAAGCCGATTATCGCGGCGAGCGCTTCACCCATCTTCCCGGACAGCAGAAAGGCAATAACGACCTGCTGGTGCTGACACGCCCAGACGTCATCGGCGCCATCCACCGCCGCTACCTCGAGGCCGGCGCCGACATCATCGAGACCAACACCTTCAGCGCACAGCGGGTGTCGATGGCCGAGTACCACTGCGAGGACCTCGTACAGGAAATCAACGCTGCTGCGGTGCGTCTGGCGCGCACGCTGGCTGACGAGTTCACCGCCGCCGACCCCTCGAAGCCCCGCTTCGTGGCAGGCAGCATCGGACCGACGAGCAAGGCCTGCGCCATTGCCACCGACACCGACGACCCCGCCGCCCGCGCCATCACCTTCGACGCGCTGGCCGCCGCCTACGAGGAGCAGATTGACGTCCTCATCGCCGAGGGCGTGGATGCCCTGCTCTACGAAACCATCTTCGACACGCTCAACGCCAAAGCCGCCATCTACGCCGCCCAGACGGTGATGGAGCGCCGCGGCGTGCGCGTGCCCATCATGCTGTCCGCCTCGCTGGCCGGTCAGGGCGGCCGCCTGCTGTCGGGCCAGACGCTGCCGGCCTTCTTAGCCTCGACGGCACATGCCCGGCCGCTGTCGGTGGGCCTCAACTGCTCGTTCGGCGCGCGCGACATGGAGCCCTTCGTGGCCCAACTGGCCGCCGAAGCGCCGTGCTTGGTGTCGGCCTACCCGAATGCGGGTCTGCCGGACGAGATGGGCCGCTACAGTCAGACGCCGGAGGAGATGGCGGCCATCATCGGCGACTTCCTCGAGGCGGGCATCGTCAATATCGTCGGCGGATGCTGCGGCACCACCGACGCCCATATCGCCGCCATCGCCCGCCGCGTAGAGGAGGCGCAGCGCGCCGGCATACCCGTGCGTCAGCCGCAGCCGCTGCCGACCACACTGACGCTGGCGGGTCTCGAACCGCTCCATATCCCTGCCACGGGGGCCTTCACGCCCGTGGGCGAGCGCTGCAACGTGGCGGGCTCGCGCAAGTTCCTGCGCCTCATCAAGGAGGGGGCCTACGACGAAGCCTTGGCCATTGCCCGCAAGCAGATTGAGGACGGCGCCCGCGTCATCGACATCAACATGGACGACGGTCTGCTTGACGCCGAGCACGAGATGCGCCACTTCGTCAACCTCATCTCGGCGGACCCCGACGTGTGCCGCGTGCCGTTCATGATCGACTCGTCGAAATGGGCCGTGGTACGCGCCGCGCTGAAGTGCGTACAGGGCAAGTGTGTGGTCAACAGCATCTCGCTCAAGGAGGGCGAGGAGGCGTTCCTCGACCACGCCCGCGAACTGCGCCGCTACGGGGCGGCGGTCGTGGTGATGGCCTTCGACGAAGAGGGGCAGGCCACGACCTGCGAGCGCCGCGTGACGATATGCCGCCGCGCCTACCGTCTGCTCACGGAGGTGGCGGGACTGCCGCCGCAGGACATCATCTTCGACCCCAACGTCCTGGCGGTATGCACGGGCATGGCGGAGCACGATGGCTATGCGGCAGATTTCATCCGCGCCGTCAAGATCCTGCGCAGCGAGATGCCGCTGGCGCATGTCAGCGGCGGCGTGAGCAACCTGTCGTTCGCCTTCCGCGGTCACAACCTCATCCGCGAGGCCATGCACGCGGTATTCCTGCACCACGCCCGCGCCGTCGGCATGGACTTCGCCATCGTCAACGCGGCGACGCTGATGCGCTACGACGAGGTGCCGGAGGTGCTCCGCCCGGCCATCGACGACGTGGTGGCGGCGGCACCGGGGGCATCGGAACGCCTGCTGGAGATAGCGGCCAATGACAGCGCGCTGACGGCGGGACGCACGGCGGGCGCCGCCAAGGGCGACGACTGGCGCCACACGCCGGTGGAGGAACGCCTGGCTCACGCCCTGATTCACGGCGTGGCGGACCATCTGCGCGAAGACCTGGACGAGGCCCGCGGCCAATATGCTCACGCGGTAGATATCATCGAAGGGCCGCTGATGCACGCCATGGACATTGTGGGCGAGCGCTTCGGCGCGGGCCACATGTTCCTGCCACAGGTGGTCAAGACGGCACGCACGATGAAGGCGGCGGTGGCCATCCTCACGCCCCACATCGAGGCGGAGCAGGTGGAGGGCGCGGCCAAGGCGGGCCATGTGGTGATGGCCACGGTCAAGGGCGACGTGCACGACATTGGCAAGAACATCGTGGCCACGGTCCTGACGTGCAACAACTACAGCATCTGCGACCTGGGCGTCATGTGCCCGGCGGAGCGCATCGTCGAGGCGGCGCTGAGCGAGAAGCCGGACTTCATCGGTCTGAGCGGCCTCATTACGCCAAGCCTGGACGAGATGATCGCCACGGCCCAGGCGCTGCGCCAGGCGGGCATCTCGGTGCCTATCGTGCTGGGCGGCGCCACCACGAGTGCGCTGCATACTGCGCTCAAGATTGCGCCGGAATATGACGGTCCAGTGGTCTGGGTCAAGGACGCCTCGCAGATGGTGCTGACGGCAGCGCGCCTGACGGACAGCGCCTCGGCAGCAGCCTTCATCGCTGACAACAGCGCCCAACAGGCGGCACTGCGCGAGGGCTACCAGGCCAAGCAGACGCCGCAAGTGGCTTCGCTGGACGATGCCCGCAAGAACAAACTGAACCTTTTCCCCGAAGCATAACCTTTCATCCCTACGCCATGCGCCTTTTCCGTTATCTCCTCTCCCTCATGCTGGTATGCTGCGCCACGGCAGCGGCAGCCCAGTCTTTCGTCACCGTCCACGGCACGTCGTTCCACTCGCCCTACCACAAGGGGGCGGCCTACCGCTTCTGCGGCACCAACATGTGGTACGCCACGCTCCTGGCACGCAAGGACGATGCGGGCAACCGTGAACGCCTGCACCGCGAACTGGACCGTCTGCAGGCCATGGGCATCGACAACCTGCGCATCTTGGTGGGTGCCGACGAACTGCCGGGCACGACGGCGCACACGGTGACACCCTGTCTGCAGGACGCCAACGGCCGCCTGGACAAGAAGGCGCTGGAGGGGCTCGACTACCTGCTGGCCGAACTGGAACGCCGCCACATGCTGGCCGTGCTCTACCTCAACAACGCCTGGGACTGGAGCGGCGGCTATGCGGCCTACCTGCGTCGGGCGGGGGCGGGCATCGCGCCGTCGGCAGCAGGCGAGACGTACAACGACTATGTGGCCTTCTGCAGCCAGTTTTCTGTCAACGAGAAGGCGCAGGAACTCTACCTCGACTTCGTGCGCCGCATCGTCTCGCGCAAGAACCGCATCACGGGCAAACCCTATGCCGAGAGTCCGGCCATCATGGCCTGGCAGGTATGCAACGAGCCGCGACCCTTTTCGGCGTCGTCGAAACGGGGCTTCGCCGAGTGGATAGCACGCACGGCACGCCTCATCAAGCAACTGGACCCGAACCACCTCGTATCGGTGGGCAGCGAGGGCTACTACGGCTGCGAGAAGGACTTGGCGCTGTATGAGGAGATACACGCCCTGCCGGAGGTGGACTACCTGACCATCCACATCTGGCCCGTCAACTGGGGCTGGAGCAACCGCCAGGCGCTCTTCCAGGCACTGCCACGGGTGTATATCGAGGCTGAGAAGTATATCGACATGCACGTCCGCGTGGCTCGCCGTCTAAGCAAGCCTTTGGTCATCGAGGAGTTTGGCTACCCGCGCGACCGCAATTTCTTCACGCCGGGCACGACGACGGGGGCGCGCGATGGTTTCTACGCCTTCGTGATGAACCAGTGGAAGAAGCAGCCCGTCATCGCGGGCCTCAACTTCTGGGGCTGGGCAGGCGAGGGCCGACCGGGCTTCACGCGTCCGCTGCCCGAAGGCGACACCTCACGCGAGGGTAAGACTATGAGCGAACTGGCGGTGTGGCAACAGGGTGACGACCTGCTGACCGACCCTCCCCATGAGCCGCAGGGCTGGTATTCGGTGTTCGACACGGACACCACCACCTGCCGCATCTTGCAAGATCGACAGTAGCGATCGGGCCGCACGCGCAGCCTGATAAATCGCACACCGTGTCTATGGACGACACAGATGAGGGCGTGTCAAGCGTAAGCGACACGCCCTCATCTTGGCTCTATACAAATGGCTTCGTCGTCGGGCAAAGGTTTAGGCCCACCCATAATTTGCCAGAAAACAACCTAATTTGGCCTCCTGAAGCCCGCTTTTCCCACCGTCTCGTTTAAGATTCTTTAGGTTTATTTAAGGATGCGTTAACATTTCCCGAAGAAAAAGCAGGAGAGAAAAAACGATCTGGGCGACTCGAATTACGACTTGGGCGACAGAAATTACGACTTGGGCGACCGTTTGTACGGTCGCCCAGGTCGTTTTGGGCCGAAAAGACATGAAAAAAGGGGCCGTTGGGCCCCTCTCTCTGCTTTCTATACAAATTTACATCATCGACGGTGAAAATGCAAATGTTATTTCACATACGTTGATATTCGCCCATTTTGGTAACTACTCAGCTATAATAAGGGCACACTGACGAGGTTGGTCTGTCAGACCA
>CAMGHE010000130.1 GCA_946055775.1 uncultured Bacteroidales bacterium | reverse complement strand
CGCTGATGACCACGCCGCCGGTCAGTACGGCGATGTCTTCGAGCATGGCCTTGCGACGGTCGCCGAAGCCCGGAGCCTTGACGGCGCAGATTTTCAGCTGCGAGCGCAGGCGGTTCACCACGAGGGTGGTCAGGGCCTCGCTGTCAACGTCTTCGGCGATGACGAGCAGAGGGCGTCCGCTCTGTACGGCGGGTTCGAGGATGGGCAGGAAGTCCTTGAGGTTGGAAATTTTCTTGTCATAGATGAGGATGTAGGGCTTCTCCATGACGCACTGCATCTTTTCGGCGTCCGTCACGAAGTAGGGCGAGAGGTAGCCGCGGTCGAACTGCATACCCTCTACCGTCTTGAGCACGGTGTCGCGGCCCTTGGCATCTTCGATGGTGATGACGCCGTTGACGCTCACGGCACGCATACCGTCGGCGATGAGTTTACCGATCTCGGGGTCGTTGTTGGCCGAGATGGTAGCCACCTGTTCAATCTTGTCGTAGCTTTCCTCCACCTGTTCGGCCTGCTCGCGGATGCTCTCTACCACCTTGGCCACGGCCTTGTCGATACCGCGCTTCACGTCCAGAGGATTGGCACCGGCCGCCACGTTCTTCATGCCTTCGGTCAGGATGGCCTGCGTCAGCACGGTGGCTGTCGTCGTACCGTCACCGGCATCGTCGCCCGTCTTCGAGGCAACGCTCTTGACGAGTTGTGCGCCGGCGTTCTGGAAGGCGCAGTCCAGTTCGATTTCCTTGGCCACGCTCACACCGTCCTTGGTGATGCGGGGTGCGCCAAACTTCTTGTCGATGACCACGTTGCGGCCTTTCGGGCCCAGCGTCACCTTGACAGCGTTGGCAAGTGCATCAGCGCCCTGGCGAAGAAGTTCGCGGGCATCTACATCGTATTTAATATCTTTAGCCATGATTGTTCTGAGATTTGATTTGTGGTGTTGAAGAAAAATTTGGAAGTGAGGCGTCGCGGCTTAGCCGAGGATGGCCAGCACGTCGCTCTGACGCATGATAAGGTATTTCGTGCCATCGAGTTCCACCTCGGTGCCGCTGTATTTGCCATAGAGTACTGTGTCGCCGGCTTTCAGCACCATGGCTTCGTCCTTCGTGCCGTTGCCTACGGCGATGACTTCGCCCTGGAGGGGCTTCTCTTTTGCCGTGTCGGGGATGATGATGCCACCAATGGTCTTTTCTTCTGCGGGAGCGGGCTTGACGAGCACGCGGTCTGCTAAGGGTTGAATCTTCATTGCTGTATGTATTTGGGTTGTTATATTATATAATAGGTATGGCGCCCGGCGCTGCTGCCCGCCCTGCGGACCGGCGTCTGCGCACTTGTTCTTTTAGCCAAAAGCGTGCCAAAACCTGTGGTATGTCCAATTGTCATAATCCTACTGACAAAATGGCACGCCTCACCCCTTCTCTCGGTCGCTCTCACCGCCGGCGTTTGGTTCTTTTGGCTCGCTTCGGTTGGCTTCGGGGCGGCGTATAGGTCTTCGTCACCTGCGTCTGCCGGAGGAAGGTGCGGAAGTCCTCCTTGGTCCCGTTGAAGACGTTGATATCCACGTCACCCTTGATGCCCTCTACGCGACCTTGTGGCGACAGTTGCCAGTGCGTCATGTGGATGGCTGGCATATATTCGCCGTAGCGCGCTATCCATGTGGGGCAGGCTGCTACCTCGGGCGGCAGCCCGTCGAAGTACTTGTGGACGAACGACTGTGACACATAGATGACGGGCAGCGTGCCGCAGGCCTCCCTCACGGTGCGCACCCATGCCGCCATTTCACGCTGCAAGGCCTCCTTGCCGCCCATGCGGCGTATGGCCTCGTCCGTCGGTTCGACGTCCAGTACCGGTGCCATGTCACCTTGCTGCGGCCGTGCCGTGCGCAGGAAATGGAGCGCCTGCGCCATCCCGCCCTTTTGGGTGCTAAAGAAGTGGTAGGCCCCTACGGGAAATCTCCATCGTCGCGCTGCCGCAATATCGGCGGTATAGAAGCGGTTGACATAGGTGGTTCCCTCGCTGGCTTTGATATAGATGAAACTGACGGGATAGTTCTGGTGGCCCAGTGTGCGGCGGTCTATTTTGCGGTCGAGTGAGGTGATGCGCAAGCGTTGCCAGTCTATGGGATAGGTCTTGCGTCCCGAGACGTGTTGGTATTTGGCTATGTCGATGCCATATACGCGGTCGGCCGTGTAGATCATGCGTTCGCCATGGAAGCGGCCGCGCCGCCATGTTCCCGCCTGCACCATGGTTTGTCCGTCCACTGCTATGCCGAAGCCGTGGCGCTGTCCGTTGTCCCAATTGCCCCAGTAGGTTGTGCCGTCAGCCCTTGTCTGGCGTCCCTGTCCCTGTGGTTGCTGCTGTGCCGTCATGCGGCCCGTGTAGCGTAGGCTGTCTGTGCGTAGCGTGCCCTGTGCCAAACTGTCCGCTTGCCAGTTGCCGCTGGCCGTCATGCCGCTGGCCATGGTCCATGTGCCAGCCCCTTGTCGCAGGCCTTTGGCAAAGTAGCCGCGGTAGGTGCTGCCGTCAGCATAACGAGCCTGGCCGTAGCCCTGAGGCTGCCCCTGTAGCGTCTGTCCCACATAGCGCATACTGTCGGTCGTCAGCCATCCGCCGCAGGCCTCCGCTATCAGGCGTCCCGTTGGCAGCATGTCCGTCTTGCCCTGTATGATCAGCGTGCTGTCAGCTGCCGCCCTGCGCTGCCATGTGCGCATGGTCAGGGCCCATGCCGTGCGCCAGAGGCGTTGCCCCATGTGGCCCGTGCTGCTGCGGTATAGGCGGTCTATCTCTCTGGCCGTCACCATGCCGTCTGCCGTGCGCATACCGCAAAGGCGTCCGCGGCGATCTACCACCACCATGCCGTCGTCCACGCCGCAGGCCACCGTGTCCATGCCGTTGCAGACCATGGCCTGCGGCAGGAGCGCCGACGGACTCCAGTAGCCCAAGACATAGTGCGGCTGTGTCCCGCGCCGTCCCCATGCCGTGCAGCGCCAGTCGATGGCGCGCGACAGCCGTTCGTTATCCGTCTGCCAGAGCCACAGTCGTCCCTGACGTGCCACGCGGTGGCAGACCATGCGGTAGCGGTGCAGGCGCATCTCTCCGCTGTCGGTCCTCCCCGCATCGGCATAGCGTTCGGCCACGGCCTCCGTCACCCGCAGTCGGGCTATCGGCATCGCCGTGCGGCACGCGCGCTCCAGCCTCTGCACCGCCGTTTCGGTCGCCGCCAGCCGCTGCCGCAGGGTCTCGGCATAGGCCATGACGTCGTTATAGCCATCGTCCACCACGCTGTGGCGCCGCGCATATGCCGTCAGTTGCTGCTGTTGGCGGCGGTAGTTGTCGCGGAGCACTGTCAGACGCTGGTGCTCAGCCTGTAGCAGTAAGGTCAGTGTGTCACCAGCTATGCTGTCGGGCGCACCGGCGGCTACGGCATCGCTTGTCGCGAGGTGTCCTGCAGGCGAGATACATACCGCCGTTGTGGTCGTGGTGGTGGGGCTCAGCGCCATGCCGTCGTCGTCGGCCACACGGCCGTCCGTGATACACAGCCGCAGCGTGTCGCCCGGAGCGATGGCCATCTGATATTCCACCTGTGCCGTCAGACGCACCACCGACTGGTAGGCCATTGACGGCGCACCGGGCCAGATGCGCCATAGCCACACGGCAGTCACCGCCAGCGTGGCCAGAATATGTAGCCCGCGCCGCCGCCAGAAGGGGGCGTGGGGGTGTGGTAGGGGTAGGGGAGGGGTCATAATTTTTGAGGAGTAGAGCCAGTATTAGATTATGCTTGCAGTTTGTTGCCTATGGTTCAGTAAACTTTGCAAATCTACAAATATCCATCCATAGAAGACGTGTTTCGGGTGGTTGTGCATAAGATGCGTATATAATAGATGATAGGAAGGGGTCCTGCCCTAAGTCCTCAATACTTCAACTCGACACAGGCGCCTTGGCGTGTCGCCCTAAATTCCCTTCCCCGGCTTTATTCGCCCTCGAACGTGAAATAGGGTGCCATCATGCGGACGCTGTCGTCGGGGAAGTGGCCCGTCAGGCGCAGGTCGTCCCAGCCGTGGAGGTCGCCGTACTTCTGACGGTAGCGGACGATGGCCAGCGTCTGGGTGTAGTTGAGGTAGGGGTGGCGCACTAAGGTCTGGAAGGTGGCGCGGTTGATGGCGATACGGCGCGGCGATTCGGCTGCACCGATGGTGAACCACCGCTCGATACCTTCGGGCAGACCGCCCACCTCGCGCAACTGTGCCGTGCTGACATAGCCGCCCAGTCGTTCGCGGTAGCGGCATATCTTGGCGGCATAGTAACTGCCGATGCCGGGAATGCCCTTGAGCGCCGTCGTGTCGGCGGCATTGAGGGCGATGACCGTCCCTTCGGCATACTTTGGCGTGCGCAGGGCCCGCATACTGTCGGCTCGTGCCTGCCGTTCGGCGGCTTGCGCGGCAGCCTTCGCCTCGTCGGATGTGGGGACGATGCGGATGTAGGGGCGCAGGCGCTCATATTCGGCCTGGCTCAGACCATACAGACGGGCGAAGTCGTCGGGCTGGCGCCAGCGGCCGCCCGCGCGGCGATACTGCATGGCGTTATGTGCCTGCCACGGCCGCAGACCTAACGCCACGAGGGTGGTGCTGTCGGCCGTGTTGGGGTCGAATGCATGCAGCGCCGCTGTGCTGCCCCCCGCCCTGTCAGCCTGTCCCGCGCCGTGACGCTCGGCGGCGCGCCGCGCGCTGTCGGCCTCCACCTCGGCGGCGAAGCGCGCCATCTCGGCCGTGTCGGCGGCCGTCAGGGGTGCCAGCGGCTGGTTGTCACCGCTGCCGGACAGCCATAGCCACACCGACAGGACCACAAACGCCACCGCCACGAGCAGCAGCCCGCGGCGGTCGGTGCGTGTCATGCGCAGGCCGTTCATGCCGGATATACGCATAGAGGGGATGAGAATGATAGGGTTATGTCTGCGGCGCACCGTCGGTGGGGCGGTGGTTAGCCCGCAGCCTTAAAATTCGCTCGTAAAGTGGAAGCGGATGTGCTTGAAGTCGTTCTGCGCCATCTGCAGGACATAGCCGCTGTCGGCCAGGAAGACGTCGCGACCTTCGCGGTCCTTGGCCATATACTGGTACTTGCGCTTCTTGAAGGCGTCCAGTTCGGCCTCGTCGTCGCTCTCTATCCAGCATGCCTTGTACAGACTGATGGGCTCCCAGCGGCACTTGGCGTTGTATTCGTTCTCTAGACGATATTGGATGACCTCAAACTGCAGTTGGCCCACGGTACCGATAATCTTGCGACCATTGAACTGGTTGACGAACAACTGCGCCACGCCCTCGTCCATCAATTGCTCGATGC
>CAMGHE010000129.1 GCA_946055775.1 uncultured Bacteroidales bacterium | reverse complement strand
ACGAAAAAAGGGCCCCATCGGGAGCCCTTCGCACTTTGCTAAGCAAAGATACAACATTTTCGGGCGAAATGCAAATCGCCCTTTTTCGCCACTCCTCCTGAAATTTCCTTGAAAAGGAGCGAGCGTTTTCTATGGCGGGTGCGGCGAGACACCTCTAAGCCCCCCCCCGCCGCTGCGTCAGCGACGCGGCATGTTGGCCGTCGGGGCGCCCATGTCACCACACCGTGACCATCTCGCCGATGGGCTTGCGCTGCTGGGGGCGTGTGGCGTCGGCGTCGGCATAGCCCACGGGGATGATGGCTATGGGCTCGACGTGCGGCGGCAGGTGCAGGGCGTCGCTCAGGACCGCCGGCTTGAAGTTGCACACCCAGCAGGTACCCAGGCCCAGGGCCGTGGCGGCCAGGCAGATGTGCTCGGCGGCGATGGCGGCATCGACGGCGGCATGGCTACGGCCGTCCTCGCGGCGCGTCCATGCCACGCTGGTATCGGCACATACCACAATGTAGAGCGGCGCCGTGGCAAACCACTCGCGGTCGTAACTCTGCTGCACCTTGCGGCGCATGTCCTCGCTCCTGCCCACATGGTAGTGGCAGGGCTGCAGGTTAACGGCCGAGGGGGCCAGACGGGCGCATTCAAGGATGGTATTCACCAAGGTCTCGTCGGGCACCTGGCTGGTGTAGCGTCGAACGGAGCGACGCTGCTTGACGGTTTCGAGAAAGTCCATAGTTGAGGAAGATAGGGGGAGAGTGTTTACTGGGGAATGGTGGAGGCGTAGGTCAGCAGGCTGTGCCGCCGATGATGGTCAGGTAGTCGGCGATGGCGCCCTCCATTTCGGGAAGGGTGATATATTCGTCCGCCGTGTGCGAGCGCGCCGAGTCGCCCGGGCCCATCTTGAGCGAGGGCCAGGGCATGAGGGCCTGGTCGCTGAGCGTCGGCGAGCCGTAGGGCCGGCGGCCCAGGGCGATGGCGCGCGCCGCCAGGGGGTGGTCCAGGTCGATGCGCGACGAGTTGAGGCGCGTGGAGCGTGCCACGACATCGCTGCTGATGTGGTCGCGGATAAACTGGAGCAGTTCGCCGTTGCTGTAGCACTCGTTCGAGCGCACATCGACGGTGAAGGAGCAGGTGGCCGGCACCACGTTGTGCTGCGTGCCCGCCTGAACGATGGTCACCGTCATCTTCACCGGTCCGAGCAGGGGCGACACCCGCTCGAAGCGGAAGGTGCGGAACCACTGCATGTCGTCCATGGCATGGTAGATGGCGTTGTCGCCCTCGTCGCGTGCGGCATGTCCGGCGCGACCGTGGGCGGTGACGTCGAGCACCATCAGCCCCTTCTCCGCCACGGCGGGCTGCATCCCCGTGGGCTCACCGACGATGGCGCAACTGATGGGCGGCAGCAGGGGGATGACGCTCTCAATGCCCGCGCGTCCCGACACTTCCTCCTCGGCCGAAGCCAGATAGACCAGGTTCCACGGCAGGTCGTCTCGCCGACTGAGTACGCGGAAGGCCTGGAGCAGGCACACCAGGCCGCCGCCGCAGTCGTTGCTACCCAGACCGTACAGGCGGTCGCCCTCGCGTGTGGGACAGAAGGGGTCGCGCTGCCAGCCCGCGGCCGGCTTGACGGTGTCGATATGGGCATTGAGCAGCAGCGTGGGGCGGTCGTCGCGCCACGTGGGCGCCGTGCACCACAGGTTGTGGCCCGCGCGCTGCGGACGTAGCCCCGCGGCCGTCATATAGGCTTCGAGAGCATCCGCCGCGCGACCCTCGTCGCGGCTGGGCGAGGGCAGGGCAATGAGGCGTTCGAGGAGAGAGACGGCGTCGGCCGTCAGGGCAGGGAGAGAGAAGTCGTCGGTGGGTGACATGGCTGGTGGAGTGTGAAACAAAGATGGCACAAAGTTATCCATAATAATCGGGAAACAGCCCGTGTGCAAAAAAATGTTGGCCCCTGCGCCCCCGTTCGGCGGAAAAGGGCTACTTTTGTAGGGTGGATGGCTGTGTATGCCACCTGCCCTTATTTATTATCCTATGCTTAACCTATGTCATCTGTCCCGTCTCATTCCGCAGCAAGCGGAGCGCTACGGGCAACGCACCGCCCTCAGCTGGCGCGACTACGACAGCCACACGTGGCAGCCCGTATCGTGGGTGCAGTTTGCCGCCCATGTTGACCATGTGGCGCAGGCCCTCGTCGCCAATGGCGTGGACGTGCAGGAGAACATCGCCGTTTTCTCGCAAAACAAGCCCGAGTGTTTCTACGTCAACTTCGGCGCTTATAGCGTGCGTGCGGTGCCCATCCCTTTCTATGCCACGAGCAGCGGCGCGCAGGTGACGTATATGGTCAATGACGCCGCCGTGCGTCTGATCTTTGTGGGCGAGCAGGAGCAGTATGACACGATGATGTCGGTGCTGCCGCTCTGCCACAGCGTAGAGCGCATCGTCATCTTCGACCGCGCCGTCAAGCGCCGCGAGAACGACCGCCTCTCGGTCTATTTCGACGAGTGGGAGGCCACCGCGCCCGCCAGCGCCGAGGCCGAGGTGGAGCAGCGCCGCGCCGCCGCCACCCTCAACGATGTGGCCGACATCCTCTACACCAGCGGCACCACGGGCGTGAGCAAGGGCGTCATCCTCACCCACGGCATGTACCACGCCGGCATCCGTGCCAACGATGCCGTGCTCAACCTCAGCGAGGACGACGTCATCCTCAACTTCCTGCCCCTGACGCACGTCTTCGAGCGCGCCTGGAGTTACCTCTGCCTCTGTGAGGGCGCCCGTCTGGCCGTCAACCTGCGACCCACCGACGTGCAGCGCTCGCTGCAGGAGGTGCACCCCACCTGCATGTGCAGCGTGCCCCGCTTCTGGGAGAAGGTGTATCAGGGCGTTATGGCCAAACTGGACGAGAGCGGCCTGCTGCAGCGCAAGCTCATCAGCGGCGCGCTGAAGACCGGTGCCCGCTGCTGGACGGACTACCTCTCGCAAAACAAGCCCCTGCCGCCCGCGCTGAGCATGAAGTACGGCTTCTACCAGCGCACCATCATCCGCCTGCTGCGCCGCACGCTGGGCCTGGAGAAGGCCAACTTCTTCCCCACGGCCGGTGCCGCCGTCTCGCCGGAGGTGGAGCGCTTCGTCCATGCCGCGGGCATCAACATGGTGGTGGGCTACGGCCTGACGGAATCGACGGCGACGGTGAGCTGCGACCGCAGCGGCATGGTCAACTCGGCCGGCTCCGTGGGACGCCTCATCGACGGACTGGAAATCAAGTTCGGCCCCGACAACGAAATCCTGCTCCGCGGCAAGACCATCACGCCGGGCTACTACCGCAAGCCGCAGGCCACGTCAGAGGCCATCGACGCCGACGGCTGGTTTCACACGGGCGATGCCGGCTACATGAAGGACGGCGAACTGTTCCTCACGGAGCGCATCAAGGACCTGTTCAAGACCTCGAACGGCAAATATATCGCCCCGCAGATGATCGAGGGCAAACTGACCATCGACAAGTACATCGAGCAGGCCGTCATCGTCGCCGACGAGCACAAGTTTGTCGGTGCCCTGCTCGTTCCGGCCTACCCTCTGCTCGAGCGCTACGCCGCCGACCACGGCCTGGACATCGCCGCGGGCGACCGCCGCGCCCTGTGCTGCCACCCCGACGTCATCGCCTTCGTGGCCGGACGCATCGCCACGCTCCAGCAAGACCTGGCCCACTACGAGCGCATCAAGCGCTTCGTGCTCCTGCCCGACCCCTTCACCATCGACAACGGCGAACTGACCAACACGCTCAAGGTCAAGCGCCGCGTGGTCTATGAACGCTACGCCGAGGTCATCGCCGGCATATACAGCGACCCCAAGGCACCCCACGTGGGCGACGTCAGGGAGCCCGACTGAGCCGCGCACGGCAGCCATCCCCCCCCCACACACATACGCAATACCGATAAACACTACATGATAACGATAGAACAACTCAAGGACACACGCGACCGCGCCGAAGCCCTCAACCGCTATCTCGACATCGACCGCAAGGTGGTTGAACTCGAGGAGGAACAGTTGCGCACACAGGCGCCCGGATTCTGGGACGACGCCAAACGGGCCGAGGAGCAGATGAAGAAGGTAAAGTCGCTCGAAAAATGGATAGAAGGCTACAAGGAAGTGAAAATGCTGGTGGACGAACTGGCCCTGGCCTTCGACTTCTATAAAGACGAGATGGTCACCGAGGAAGAGGTGGACGATGCCTATGCCAAGGCTGTCGAGGCCATCGAAGCCCTCGAACTGAAAAACATGCTCCGTCAGGAGGAGGACGTCATGGCCTGCGTGCTCAAAATAAACTCGGGCGCCGGCGGCACCGAAAGTCAGGACTGGGCCTCGATGCTCATGCGCATGTACATGCGCTACGCCGAGGCACAGGGCTACAAGGTGACCATCTCCAACCTGCAGGACGGCGACGAAGCCGGCATCAAGACCGTCACCATGGAGATAGAGGGCGAGTATGCCTACGGCTATCTCAAGAGCGAGAACGGCGTGCACCGCCTGGTGCGCGTATCGCCCTACAACGCTCAGGGCAAGCGCATGACGTCCTTCGCCTCGGTCTTCGTCACGCCGCTCGTCGATGACACCATCGAGGTCTATGTTGACCCCTCGAAGATAAGCTGGGACCTGTTCCGCTCGGGCGGTGCCGGTGGCCAGAACGTCAACAAGGTGGAGACGGGTGTGCGCCTGCGCTACCAGTATAAAGACCCCGACACGGGCGAGGAGGAGGAAATACTCATCGAAAACACCGAGAGCCGCAAGCAGCTGGAAAACCGCGAGAACGCCATGCGCCTGCTGCGCTCACAACTCTACGACCGCGCCCTGCAGAAACGCCGCGCCGAGCAGGCCAAGATTGAGGCCGGAAAGAAGAAGATTGAGTGGGGCAGCCAGATACGCTCCTACGTCTTCGACGACCGCCGCGTCAAGGACCACCGCACGGGCTACCAGACCAGCGACGTGGGTGGCGTGATGGACGGCAAGATAGACGGCTTCATCAAAGCCTACCTTATGGAGTTTGCCGCCAAAGAGGGCGAGGAATAAGGCCATAGCCTGCTCCCGCCCCACACATACCTATGCAAGCGAACCTTAAACTGATGTATTATGAACGATAAACACAAACGCAAAATTCAGGCGCGCAACAAGCAGGAGGCCCGGCAGGCGCGCCGCGTCATCAACAGCATCTTCGTGGGCCTCATCGTGCTGATGGTCATCTTCCTCGTGGTATATAACTACTGCTTCAGCTGATGGCTCTCGAGATAGAACGCAAATTTCTGGTGGCAGGTGCCTATAAGGCGCTTGCCACCTCGTCTTCACGCATACGCCAGGGCTATATCTCCAG
>CAMGHE010000128.1 GCA_946055775.1 uncultured Bacteroidales bacterium | reverse complement strand
CGGCCATCTGCGTTGAGATAATACAGACAGCACCTGTAGGTTCCTAAACAAGGAGACCTACAGGTGCTGCCCGTATAGTATGCAAGGAGCGTCAGGCTCCACGCTGTCAGAAGAATTAAAAGGGATATTACTTCAGCGAAACGCGGATGTCCTTTTCTTCTTCAACGATAACGACCTTGTCTTCGCGGAGCAGCCAGCCCAGACCAAGGTAGAGTTCCTTCTCCGTCTTGGCCTTCGTAGCCTTCTTCAATTCCTTACCCGTGAGAGAAGCCGTCTCGTTGAGAGCCTGCCAAATTTTACCGGCGAGTTCGCCTGCTTTTTCTTGTAACATAGAATGGTTTGTTTGAGTGATATATAGGATATGATTCTTACAAAATCTACCGCCGGCCTTACGTACATCCTGCGCTGCGCTCGGGGCAGTTTGGGGAGATACCTAAGGTCGGCGGTGCTTTTCAGCGGCAAAATTACGATAATTTTTTGGAACACACGCACTAACATGCTATGTTTTTGCAGCAAAGCCTTCTCAATGGGCATCAATCGCCCTTGTTCATCATAGATACAGGGCAAAATGCGTAACTTCGCAGGCCGAAATCATCGTTCACAATGGCTCACGCCGAAAAGAAGCCCATGGTCCTGTCCATACTCATCCCGAGCTACAATGCCGACTGCACCCGTCTGATGGCCGACCTGGCCAGCCAGTGCGCCGCCCATGCCGCCACCCACCCCGATTTCTCCTACGAAATCCTCGTCGGAGATGATGCGTCGTCGCGGCAGGACCTCACGGCGCTCAACCGCCAGACGGCCGAGAGTCTGGGCGTCCGCTATCTGCTGATGGACGAAAACCAAGGACAGAGCCGCCTGCGCAACGTGCTGGCCCGCGCATCAAAGGGCACACACCTGCTCTTTATCGACAGCGATGCGCAGGTCTGCACGCCCGACTTCATTGCCCGCTACGCCGCTGATGCCCCACGGGCCGACGTCATCTGCGGCGCCCTGCGCAACCCACAACCGCCATTCGCCGAAAACTGCACCCTGCGCTACCGCTACGAGAAAAAGGCCGAGGGCCAACGGCCGGCCGCCTATCGCAACCGCCATCCCTACGAACGTTTCACCGCCTTCAACGCCATGATGGCGCGCAGCGTATGGGAACAGATCCACTTCGAGGAGCGCTGTCGCCACTACGGCTATGAGGATGCGCTGATGGGCCTGCAGATGCAACGCCTTGGCATTAGCATCCTCCACACGGACAATCCGCTGATTCATATCGGCATAGACTGCAATGCCTCCTTCCTCCACAAAACGGAAACGGCACTACAGACGCTCCTCACCCTCGGCCCGCCCATGACGCTACATGCCGGGGCGTCGCGAGTGGCCGGCAAATTGGCCCACTGGCATGTGCTCGGCCTTATGGCACGGATTTTCAGCCTTTGCCGCGGCATCATGCGCCGCCATCTGCTCGGCCACCATCCCTCGCTGACGGTCTTCAACCTCTATCGCGTGGGATATTACGCCTCCCTCCTTCGTCAGACTAAGAAACATTAACCCCAACAAGGCTGCCCGCCCATTGCGCGCCATTATGGCCGGAACGCTTGGCAAGCACCTTACACCTATTGGTATGCACATACTGTCGTTACCCTTTACCCCGCAGGCTGTCCTCTTCGACCTGGACGGCGTCATCATCGACACCGAACCGGCCTACACCCGTTTCTGGGACAGCATACGCCAAGTCTATTTCCCCGACGACCTCCACTTTGCCCACACCATCAAGGGCCGCACGCTGGTGGAGATTCTCGCCGCCTATTTCCCCGACGCTCACCAGCAGGACGAGGTGCGCCAAGCCCTGCTCCGCTTCGAGCAGCAGATGGACTTTCCCCTCATTCCCGGTGCGCTCGACTTTGTCCGCGCCCTCCGCGCACAGGGTATCCCCACCGCCGTGGTCACCAGTTCGGACCGCGACAAGATGCAGGCGCTCCGCGATAAACGCCCCGACTTGCTGCCGCTCTTCACCGCCGTCTATACGGCCGAGGACGCCGAGCATTCCAAGCCGGCGCCCGACTGCTATCTCAACGCGGCCGCCCGCCTCGGCGCGGACATCAGCCGCTGCGTCGTCTTCGAGGACAGTCGCAACGGTCTCACCGCGGGACAGCGTAGCGGCGCCTATGTCGTAGCGCTGCTGACGGGGCTCAGCGCCGAGGAGGTGGCACCACTCTCTGACGCCCATATCGCCGACTTCCGCGGTCTTGACCACAACGTGGCCAAATAGCAATACACCTACGTCATATCCACTGGCATCACAGCCTCTGACCAAACAGACTTATATCACAACCTAAAGCAAGAAAAAACTTATGGCACAGTATCTTTCCGAAACGGCCAAGAAGGTGACCACGCTCTGCGTCCGCCAGATGAAGGCACAGGGCGAGAAAATCTCCATGCTTACCTCGTACGACTATACCACCGCGGGCATCGTCGATGCTGCGGGCATCGACATCATCCTCGTGGGCGACAGCGCCTCCAACGTAATGGCGGGCAACAGCACCACGCTGCCCATCACCCTCGACGAGATGGCGCTCTACGGCCGCAGCGTGGTCCGTGCGGTCAGCCACGCCATGGTGGTGTGCGACATGCCCTTCGGTTCCTACCAGGTGTCGGCCGAGGAGGCTACGCGCAACGCCATCCGCCTCATGCAGCAGACGGGTGCCGACGCCGTCAAACTGGAAGGCGGCGAAGCCATCATCCCGGCCATCCGCAGAATCATCGCCGCCGGCATCCCCGTGATGGGCCATCTGGGCCTGACGCCGCAGAGCATCAATGTTTTCGGCTCCTACGGCGTCCGGGCTCGCGAAGAGGCCGAAGCCGAACGCCTCATGGCCGACGCCAAGGCGCTGGAGGCCGCAGGCTGTTTCGCCCTGGTGCTGGAGAAGATTCCCGCCGCCCTGACACAGCGCGTATGCAGCAGTCTGTCCATCCCCGTCATCGGTATCGGCGCCGGCCCGGCCGACGGTCAGGTGCTGGTCATCGACGACATGCTGGGCAAGAACAAGGGCTTTCATCCTAAGTTCCTTCGTTGCTATGCCGACCTCCATGGCATCATGACCGACGCCATTGGCCGCTATGTCAGCGACGTGCGCAGCGGCGATTTTCCCAACGAGGGCGAATGCTATTGATGCGCCATGATGACCTTGATGGAAGCCCTCCGCAGTCGCCACAGCGTGAGACGCTACACGCCACAGCCTCTTGACGACGCTGTGCGCCGGATGTTGGAGGATGAGATCGCGCAGTGCAACGCCGAGAGTGGCCTGCACATCCAGTTGGTTACGGACGAGCCCACGGCCTTCAAGGGCCTGGCCTCGTATGGCAAGTTTAGCGGCGTCACCCACTATCTGGTGATGGCGGCACCGAAAGACAAGCGGGCCGACGAGAGGGTAGGGTACTACGGCGAGCGCTTGGTGCTCCGCGCCCGGCAATGGGGCCTGTGCTCCTGCTGGGTGGGCCTAACCTACCGCAAGGTGCCGCGGGCGTTCTCCCTCAACGAGGGCGAACGGGTGGCCTGCGTCATCGCCCTGGGTTATGCCGATGACCCGGGCGTACAGCACAAACTACGGACGGCTGAAACCATCGCTCCCGACTACCCATCGGCGCCGCTGTGGTATCGCCGGGGCATCGATGCCGCTCTGCTTGCCCCATCGGCCGTCAACCAGCAGAAATACCGCTTCGCCCTGATCGGGGGCGATGGCCCGCTGCCGGTGGTGCACATTCGGCGGGGTCGCTCGCTCGTGGGCTATACCCGGATGGATATGGGCATCGCCAAACTCCATTTCGAGATGGGCGTCAACGAGGGGCCATGGGGTGCCCGGACCTTTGTTTGGGAAGAGGAACACTGACGACGCGCAACGTCACACAACCCATATTACACAAAAAGCCACGCAGGCGCCATCTGTTCGGATGGTGTCTGCGTGGCATTATATATATATATAGGAAGGAATCAGTTGCTGAAGGTCAACTGCTCGCCGTCGGCCCTGACGTGGATGGGCTTCGTCTTGTCCACGCTGCCCGAGAGCAGGGCGCGGCTCAGGTCGTTGAGCAGCAGGCGCTGCAGGGCACGCTTGACGGGACGGGCGCCAAACTCGGGGTCGAAACCGGCGCGGGCGATGAGCGAGATGGCGGTGTCGTCCACGCTGAGGGTGACATCCTGTGCCGTGAGGCGACGCACGATGGCTTCGACCTGCAGACGGACGATGGTGCGGATGTCGGCCTCGTTCAGCGGACTGAACATGATAATGTCGTCGATACGGTTGAGAAACTCGGGACGGACGGTCTTCTTGAGCATGTCCAGCACACCGGCTTTGGTCTGCTCCATGATGCGCTCGCGTTCGGCCTCGCCCTTGCCCTTCATCTCGTCAAAACGCTGCTGGATATAGGCCGAGCCCATGTTGGACGTCATGATGATGATGGTGTTCTTGAAGTTGACCGTGCGGCCCTTATTGTCGGTGAGCCGGCCGTCGTCGAGCACCTGCAGCAGGATGTTGAACACGTCGGGGTGGGCCTTCTCTATCTCGTCGAAGAGCACCACGCTGTAGGGTTTGCGGCGCACGGCTTCGGTGAGCTGACCGCCCTCGTCGTAGCCGACGTAGCCCGGAGGCGCACCGACCAGACGCGACACGCTGAACTTCTCCTGATATTCGCTCATATCTATACGGGTCATCATGTTCTCGTCGTTGAAGAGGTATTCGGCCAGCGCCTTGGCCAGTTCGGTCTTACCGACGCCCGTCGTACCGAGGAAGATGAACGAACCGATAGGCCGCTTGGGGTCTTGCAGTCCGGCACGCGAGCGGCGCACGGCGTCCGATACGGCCGTGATGGCCTCGTCCTGCCCGACGACGCGGCGGTGCAGTTCTTCCTCCAGATGGAGCAGTTTTTCGCGCTCGCTCTGCATCATGCGGCTCACGGGGATGCCCGTCCAGCGGCTGACCACGTCGGCGATGTCGTCGGCGGTCACCTCTTCCTTGACCATGGCTTCGGCGCCCTGACGCTCATGGAGCTGCGTCTGCAGCGTCTCAATCTCGCGCTGCAACTGGCCCAGTTTGCCGTAGCGTATCTCAGCCACCTTGCCGTAGTCGCCTTCGCGCTCGGCGCGGTCAGCCTGGAACTTCAGGTCTTCTATCTGCTGCTTGTTATGCTGGATGTGTGCGAGGATGTCCTTCTCGCCCTGCCACTTGGCGCGCATGTCCTTTTCCTTCTCCTGCAGTTGGGCTATCTCCTCCTGCAACTTTGCCAGTTTGGGCTCGTCGCCCTCACGCTTGATGGCCTCGCGCTCAATCTCGAGCTGGCGCAGCCGGCGCGTGATTTCGTCCAGTTCTTCGGGCTGCGAGTCGCGCTCCAT
>CAMGHE010000127.1 GCA_946055775.1 uncultured Bacteroidales bacterium | reverse complement strand
ACCTGCGCCTCGTGGGCCAGACGCTGCTCCAGATGCTCGCCGAAGAGATGTGACGCCACATACGTCGGCCACGCGCCTTCCCTCCCCCCTCTTTTGTAAGAACACCCCCTCAAACAAGAATACTGCCCCATGACCATAGAAGAATTACAGCAAGAAGTCATTGACGAGTTTACCGAACTGGACGACTGGATGGACCGCTACCAGTTGCTCATCGAACTGGGCGAGTCGCAGACTCCCCTGCCCGCCGCCGAGAAGGTGGACCAAAACCTCATCGACGGCTGCCAGAGCCGCGTATGGCTGGTATGCGACGAGAAAGACGGCATCCTGACCTTCCGCGCCGAGAGCGACGCCCTCATCGTCAAGGGCATCGTCACGCTGCTCATCCGCGTGCTCTCCGGACATACGGCGGCCGACATCCTCAACGCCGACCTCCACTTCATCGCCGACATCGGCCTGACCGAGCACCTCTCGCCCACCCGCAGCAACGGTCTGCTGGCCATGGTCAAGCAGATGCGCATGTACGCCTTGGCCATCTCGGCCAAGCAGGGATAGCCCCCACCGTTTCCTCCACCCCCCTACATACCCTCCCCTATGATACGCACTCTGGCCGACATCCCCGCCCGCCTCATCGCCACGGGCCGCCGCTACCGCTTCGCCATCATCTGTGGCAGTGACACCTCCACCCTCCAGGCCGCCCTCCGCGCCGTCAGCGCGGGCTTCGGCCACATTATCTTCTTCGGCCACACCGAGGCTGTGGCTCAGGCTCTGGCCGATGCTGGTCCGCTGCCCCCCGACAGCGTGACCCTCGTCCCCGCTGCCGACGACGCCCAGGCTGCCCGTCTGGCTGTCGGCGCCGTGCGCCACGGTAGGGCCGACATCTTGGTGAAGGGCCTTTTGGGCACAGCCACGATACTCCGCGCCGTGCTCGACAAGGAGGAGGGCCTGCTGCCTACCGGCGGCACGCTCACCCACCAGGCCGTGGCCGAGTGGCCCCCCTACGGCAAACTGTTGCTATGCAGCGACGTGGCCGTCATCCCCTTTCCCACACCCCAACAACGCCGCGTACAGGTAGCCCTGGCCGCACAGACCTGCCGCGCCATGGGCGTCGCCGAGCCACGCATCGCCCTTATCCACTGCTCGGAAACAGCCACCGACAAGTTTCCCTATACCATCGACTACGCCGACATCATCACCGAGGCGCAGCGAGGCGACTACGGCCCCTGCATCGTAGATGGCCCCTTAGACGTGCGCACCAGCATCGAAGCCGAGGCACTCCGTACCAAGGGCATCGACTCGCCGCTTGAGGGACGCGCCGACGCCCTTATCTTCCCTGACATCGAGGCCGGCAACGTGTTCTACAAGGCCGTCACCGGCATGATGCACCTGCCCAACGCCTGCATGATGGCTGGCACGACGCATCCCGTGGTGCTCCCCTCGCGGGGCGACGATGCCGACACCAAGTATAACAGCATGGCCATGGCTGCCCTCACCCTCGCCGCCAAAGGCTGAGCCCCCTATCCCCATCCCGCCCCCCTTACCAAACCCTCCACCGAAGATGCAAATCCTCGTCATCAACCCCGGATCGACCTCCACCAAAATTGCCGTCTATGAAGACGAGCAGCCTATTCTCCTGCGCTCCATACGCCACACCATCGAAGAACTGGACCGCTTTCCCCGCATCGTTGACCAGATGGACTTCCGACGTGACCTGGTGGTGGACGAACTGCGCCGCATGGGCGTCAAATGCCGCTTCGACGCTATCATCGGCCGTGGCGGACTGGCCAAGCCCGTCAGCGGCGGCGTCTATGAGGTGAACCGCCAAATGTGCCTCGACATGTACCACGCCCAGCGCCAGCACGTCTGCAACCTGGGCTGCATCATCGCCTACGAACTGGCCTCGAAGGTGCCTGGCTGCAAGTCGTACATCGCCGACCCCGTCGTCGTCGATGAGATGGAGGACGTGGCGCGCATCAGCGGTTCGCCGCTCATGCCCCGCGTGCCCGTGTGGCATGCCCTCAACCAAAAAGCCGTAGGCCGACGCTTCGCCCGCGAGAACGGGCAGCACTACGAAGACCTCAACCTCATCATCTGCCACCTGGGCGGCGGCATATCCATCGCCGCACACCGCAAGGGGCGCGCCGTCGATGCCAACAACGGCCTGGACGGCGAGGGACCCTTCTCGCCCGAACGCGCAGGCTCGCTGCCTCCAGCCGACCTAATACGCCTGTGCTACAGCGGAAAATATACGCAGGACGAACTGCTCAAGCGCATCGCCGGACAGGCTGGACTCAAAGCCCACCTCGGCACCACCGACGTCAAGCAGATTATCCACAACATCGAGGCGGGCGACAAGACCGCCGAACTGCTCATCGACGCCATGATCTACCAGACGGCCAAGTGCATCGCCGCCGAGGGCGCTGTGTTCTGTGGCGATGTCGATGCCATCCTCATCACCGGCGGCATGGCCCACTCCGAATATATCACCTCGCGCCTGCGCCGCCGCATCAGTTATCTGGCCCCCGTCCACATCTACCCCGGCGAAGACGAGATGCAGGCCCTCGCCCTCAACGCCCTGGCCGTGCTCCGCGGACAGCGTGAGGCCAAGCAGTATGTATAGGTAAAGTACAGAACTGCCGCCCTCGTCTCCTTCACCCACATCCCCCCGAAAAGCCCCATGCGCAAACTCACCGTCGAAGACCTCAACCGCATCGACGTCGCCACCTTCCGCGCCGCGCCCAAGGTGCCCCTCGTCGTCGTGCTCGACAACATACGCAGCCTCCACAACGTCGGCGCCATGTTCCGCACCGCCGACGCCTTCCGCCTCGAAGGTCTCGTGCTCTGCGGCATCACGGCCTGCCCACCCTCGGCAGAGATACACAAGACGGCCCTCGGCGCCGAAGACAGCGTGGCCTGGACCTACGAGGCCGACACCCTCAGCGCCGTGCAGCGCCTGCGCAGCGCCGGCTACGTCGTCGCCGCCGTAGAGCAGGTCGAGGGCAGCGTCAGTCTGGACGGCTTCACGCCCACCGCGGGCCGGCGCTACGCCATCGTCCTGGGCAACGAGGTCAAGGGCGTGCGTCAGGACGTCGTCGATGCCGCCGACATGGCCATCGAGATACCCCAGTATGGCACCAAGCACTCCCTCAACGTCTCCGTATCGGCGGGCATCGTCATGTGGCATATCGCCCGTCGTTTAGGTGCCGCCACCCGCTGACCGCACAGCGCTTTTTTATCCCCACAGGCAAAGAATAGCCCCCCTTTTTCTCGGCCAGCCCGAAAGGATTCGCTACCTTTGCCACCATACGCCGCCAGCGAGCGGCCACATCCTACCCCAAAACCTTTACGACAACCTTATGGCAAAAAAAGAAATCATAGAGGGCGCCGACAGCGTGTCCAACAAACTGCGTGCCCTTCAGGCCGCCATGGCCAAGATTGAAAAAGACTTCGGCAAAGGCTCCATCATGAAGCTCGGCGACGAGCAGGTGGAAAAGGTCGAAGTCATCCCCACCGGCAGCATCGGCCTCAACGCCGCCCTCGGCGTGGGCGGTTTCCCCCGCGGCCGCATCATCGAGATTTACGGTCCCGAAAGTTCGGGTAAGACCACCCTGGCCCTCCACGCCATCGCCGAGGCACAGAAAGCCGATGGCATAGCCGCCTTCATCGACGCCGAGCACGCCTTCGACCGCTTCTACGCCGCCAAACTCGGCGTAGATGTGGAAAACCTGCTCATCTCACAGCCCGACAACGGCGAGCAGGCCCTTGAGATAGCCGACCAACTCATACGCTCGTCGGCCATCGACATCATCGTCATCGACTCCGTAGCCGCCCTCACCCCCAAGGCCGAGATCGAAGGCGATATGGGCGACAACAAGGTGGGCCTCCAGGCACGCCTCATGAGCCAGGCCCTGCGCAAACTCACCTCCACCATCAACAAGACCAACACCACCTGCATCTTCATCAACCAGTTGCGCGAGAAGATCGGCATCATGTTTGGCAACCCCGAGACGACCACCGGCGGCAACGCCCTCAAGTTCTACGCCAGCGTGCGCCTCGACATCCGCAAGGTCACCAGCATCAAGGACGGCGACAACGTCGTGGGCAACGTGGTCCGCGTCAAGGTGGTCAAGAACAAGGTAGCGCCCCCCTTCCGCAAGTGCGAGTTTGAGATTACCTTCGGCGAAGGCATCTCCCGCATCGGCGAGATTGTGGACCTCGGCACCGAACTCGACATCATCCGCAAGAGCGGCTCGTGGTTCAGCTACGGCGACACCAAGATAGGTCAGGGCCGCGACGCCGTCAAGCGCCTGCTGGCCGACAACCCCGAACTCTGCGACGAACTCGAGGCCAAAATCAACGAAGCCCTCAACGCCAACCCCGACGCCGCCTCCGTCTGACACGACACCAACGGCACCAACGGCGCAGCATAGACGCGGGAAAAGACGCGGGAAAGTCAAAAATGTTTAATAAATTATCGTGCCGAGGCTTGTCAGACGCTCAGAAATGCCTACCTTTGCCACGAGTAGGGCAAGTAGCGCCCGCATTCCCCCGTCCATTATCCATCTATAAAAAGAGTTATACCTATGAAAAAGATTTTTGCTTTGGCATTTGCCTGCATGCTGTTTGCAGCCTGCTCGGGCGGTAGCGTGAAGGATCAGTTCCTCGGCCTCATCGAAGACGCCACCCAGGCTATCAATGACGCTGAGACCGCCGAAGAATTTCAGGCCGCTGGCGACGAGTACACCGAGAAACTCGATGCCTTCGAGCGTGAGCACAGACAGGAGTGCAACGAACTCGCCAATGACGAGGATGTGCAGAAGGCCCGTCAAGACTTTATTACCGCCACTACAATGAAGGCCTTTATCCTGCGCAAATAAACCGCTCAGCCGCCAATCCACACCCCGGGGCTGTGCAGCAAGGACTCCCTTGCCGCACAGCCCCGGTTGCGTAAGAGCCAAATAATCAATGCAACTATGGGAGTAAATATAGGTTCCACTGCCGGGTATATGTACACGGATATGTGGGTGCACAGGCAGCAGAAGCATCTCCAATCAATGAGTGTTGTCATGAAGGCCGGCAAAAACGTTCCTCACGTCATGAACGTTATGAACATCATGGACGTTCTGAACGCCCATAATAAAACGGGCCGTTGGCCGTTGTCCTTCGAAAAAAACGACGTACTTTTGTATCTCTGCTGCCAGCCACAGCCATGGCGGGCTGGCAGTACACCATCCCCTCACACCAAGCACGAATCGCTATGCGCATACTTCATACCGCCGACTGGCACCTGGGCAATACCTTCCACGGCCATAGTCGCACGTCCGACCACTGCCATTTCCTCAGTTGGCTGCTCGGCGTCATCGAGCAGAATCGCCCCGACGCCCTTGTCGTCAGCGGCGACATCTTCGACAACGCCAACCCCGCGGCGACGGCCGAACACCTCTTCTACGA
>CAMGHE010000126.1 GCA_946055775.1 uncultured Bacteroidales bacterium | reverse complement strand
TTCTTCATCGACAACATCTTCCGCTTCACCCAGGCTGGCTCTGAGGTGTCCGCCCTGCTGGGCCGTATGCCTTCGGCCGTAGGTTACCAGCCGACGCTGGCCAGCGAGATGGGTGCCATGCAGGAGCGTATCACCTCAACGAAGAACGGGTCCATCACATCGATTCAGGCCGTCTATGTGCCTGCTGACGACTTGACCGACCCTGCACCTGCCACTACCTTCACCCACCTCGATGCCACCACCGTGCTCAGCCGAAAAATCACCGAGTTGGGTATCTATCCCGCCGTTGACCCTCTCGACTCCACTTCGCGCATCCTCGACCCCGCCATCATCGGTAAGGAACACTATGAATGCGCCGGCCGTGTGAAGCAGATTCTCCAAAAGTATAAGGAACTGCAGGACATCATCGCCATCCTCGGTATGGACGAACTTTCCGATGAGGACCGTTTGACCGTCAACCGCGCTCGCCGCGTTCAACGCTTCCTGAGTCAGCCCTTCACCGTGGCCGAGAAATTTACCGGCGTACCGGGTGTCATGGTGCCCATCGAAGAGTGCATCCGCGGCTTCAACATGATTATGGACGGCGAGGTGGACCACCTGCCCGAACAGGCCTTCCTCAACGTTGGCACTATTGACGATGCCATCGAAAAGGGTAACCGCATCCTGTCACAGGCCAAGTAATCACAGCCACCTCATTTCCCAAGTAGCCATGAACGTAAAAGTAATATCCCCTGGTCAGATGGTCTATGACGGTCCCGCCGATGCTGTACACCTGCCGGGCGTGATGGGGCGCTTCGAGGTTCTCGATCGTCATGCCCCCATCATCTCGGTGCTCCAGGCTGGCATGGTGATTTGCCGTAACGCCGAGGAACGTATTGCGTTTCAGGTGGAAGGTGGCTTTGCCGAAGTCTCTGACGGCAACGTCACAGTCTGTGTAGAATCGGCGACCCCTGTTGAGCAGCCATGATACCCTATCGCGCCCTTTTGGCCGCCGCAGCCGTCTATATTTTGGCTACGCCGGTCATGCTCTATGCGGACCATTTGGCCTGCCCGGGAGCGGCGCATGCCATGGCCTGGCCTTTGGCAGTAGTGGCCACTGTCTATTTCGTCTTCTGCGGCGTATATATGACAGTCGTACATAGCCCCTTTATGGCCAATCCCCGCCATACTGTGGCGGCCGTGATGGTAAGCGGCGTCCTGCGTTTGCTCCTGACCGTGGTCATGCTTTTGGCCTACTGCATAGCATGTGACGATTACCGCCTGGTCTTCGTCATCAATCTCTTGGTCTATTACCTCATCACGCTCGTCCTCTCGGGTATGGCCTCAAGCCGTGCCGGGAAAGAGCGAAATCTCAACGCTTCATCCAGTCACACTAATGAATAGACTATCCCTATTTATCGTCTCAACCGTCGTCGCCCTGTTCTCCTTCCTACCGCAGACGGCTGTCGCCTCGGAAAGTGATGAACCGGGCATCGATGTCAAGGAAATTGTCCTTGGTCACATGAGCGACGCTTATTCCTGGCACATCGTGACATGGAACGGGCATCATGTATCCATCCCTCTCCCCGTCATTGTTAAAGGCGAGCACAGCGGCTGGCATGTCTTCATGTCATCGCGGTTGGACCATGGTCATAGCCATGAGGGCTTCTTTATAGATGAGACGCAGAACGGCAAAATATATGAACGACTGGACGATGGCACCATCGTGCGGCCTCTCGACCTCTCCATCACCAAGGACGTGCTCCAGATTTGGATTGTCGTCGGTCTCATGCTTTGGCTTTTCATCGGTGCGGCACGCTGGTATCGCCGTCACGACGTAACGCGCCAAGCCCCTGGCGGCATGGTGGGTCTCATCGAGATGTTCGTCATGATGATATACGATGACTTGATACGTCCCAGTGTGGGTGAACGCAAGGCTCGTTTCTTCGCTCCCTATCTGCTGTGCGCCTTCTTCTTCATCTTTATCACTAACCTGCTGGGCCTCATCCCCATCTTCCCCGGCGGAGCCAATGTGACAGGTAACATCACCATTACCTTCTTTCTGGCCATGTTCACCATGCTGGCTGTCAACATCTTTGGTAACAAGGAGTATTGGAAGGAAATCTTCTGGCCAGAGGTGCCTACATGGCTTAAGGCCCCTATCCCCATCATGCCGGTCATCGAGTTCTTCGGTGTATTTACCAAGCCCTTCGCCCTGATGGTCCGTCTTTTTGCCAATATCATGGCCGGTCACGCCATCATCCTATCCATTACCTGCGTCATCTTCATTACCTGTCAGATTGGCGTGGCCGTGGGTGCCTCGATATCCATCGTCAGCTTTGTCATGATGATCTTCATGAATGCCCTTGAGTTCCTGGTGGCTTTCATCCAGGCCTACGTCTTTACCATGCTGAGCGCCGTATTTATCGGTTTGGCTCAGCCTGAACATCACGCACACAAAGCGTGAGACGGTCGTGTAAGAACGCTCCGTTCACCCACGTCCCGTGTCGCTCACATATCATACTGAAAACAATTCAAATCACTCATCCTTAAAAACAAACACTATGTTATTACTTGCTTTACTTGAAGCTGCTGCATCCGCAAAACTGGGTGCTGCTATCGGTGCTGGTATTGCCGCCATTGGTGCTGGCCTTGGTATTGGTCGTATTGGTAGTTCGGCTATGGAGGCCATCGCCCGTCAACCCGAAGCAACCTCTGATATCCGCTCCAACATGATTATCATCGCAGCGCTTGTCGAGGGTGTGGCCCTCTTCGCTGTGATTGTTTGTCTGCTGTGCCTCTTCCTTTAATAGGCCAAAGTACAGACTGACCTTTCCCGAACGCGTACGGTCAGCGGCATCGTTTGCCCTGACCTTAGGATTCAATGGTAAGAAGTTTACCGCCGCTGTGCCGTACCCGTTCATCTTCTTATCCTATGTATGCTGCGGCAGGATGCCCCTTTATGCCGCACGCTTATACGTTATCCAAAATCAGAAAAGGTTATGCCATCCATACTCACCCCCGACTTGGGACTTCTTTTCTGGATGTTCCTTGCCTTCATGACGGTGTTCCTGCTGTTGTGGAAGTATGGTTTCCCCGTCATTCTGCAGATGGTGGAAAAACGCCAAAACTACATTGACGAGTCGCTCCAGAAAGCGCACGAGGCCAACGAAAAACTCATGGCGGTGCAGCAGGAATGCGATAAGATGATGCAGTCCACGCGCGAAAAGCAGGCCGCACTGCTCAAAGAAGCAAAGGCTACACACGATGCCATCGTCAACCAGGCCCGTCAAAAGGCTGCTGACGAAGCGGCCATCATCATTGCCGATGCTAAGGCACAGATAGAAGCCGAAAGGCAAAATGCCCTGCGCTCCATCCGTGGCACTGTGGCTGAACTCTCTGTGCAGATTTCCGAGAAGATCCTGCGCCAGAAACTCGAGAGCGATGCCGCACAACAGCAGTATATTCAGCGCTTGCTTGATGATGTCGCTGTTAAGTGATGACCTCACCATCTCAATCCCTCCCTCTGTATGACGTGATGCGGGCCAGGACCATCACTCCTTTGCCCAACAGTCTGACGAGGGGTAATACCATTCACACAACCTATGAACACTGGTATCGTAACCAAACGCTACGCCAAGGCACTTCTGGCTTTTGCCAAGGAAAATAAGGCCGAGCAGATTGTCTATGATGAGATGCGACGCCTGTCGGCCTGCGCCATGCAGGTGCCTCTCATGCAACAGGTGATGACCAATCCTGTGCTGTCGGCCGAGAAGAAGGAACTGGCGCTCAAAGCGGCTTGTGCTCCCGACGGGCAATTGTCGGCCACCACAGAACGTTTTATCCATCTGCTGGTATCCGCCGGACGTGGCGATTTGTACAACTTTGTGGCTTATAGTTATGCCGATCTCTATCGCCGCGACAAGGGCATCGTCAGCGGTAGTCTTGTTGTCCCCTGTAACGTGGACAAGACCACCCGCGACCGCCTTCAAGCGTTAGTAGAGAAAGAGGCTGGCTGCCATGTAGATATGGAAGTGGTGGTTGACCCTGAAATTGAGGGCGGCTTCATCCTGTCGTACGACACCTACCGTTGCGATGCCAGTCTCCGTACCGCACGCACACGCATTCTCAGAGCATTGGGTTAGAGCCACAAACGTCAAGCCGGTCGTCAATAGCGGCCGGCCATCATGCACAAACAAACTTTTGTCAAGAAGATTATGTCAAACAATATCAAACCGAGCGAAGTATCGTCCGTGCTGCTTGACCAGTTGCGGGGCATTACCGACAGCCTCACTTTTGAAGAGAGTGGTGTTGTCCTGTCCATTGGCGATGGTGTGGCTCGTGTATATGGTTTAACGCAAGTCACAGAAAACGAACTCGTTGAGTTCGAGTCGGGCACGATGGGCGTCGCCATGAACCTTGAAGAAGACAATGTGGGCGTCGTGCTCATGGGTGCTTCCGAAGGTATCAAGGAAGGCCAGAGCGTGCGCCGTACTGGCCGCGTGGCTTCCATCGAAGTGAGCGAGCAGATGCTCGGTCGCGTCATCAATCCGCTTGGACAGCCCCTCGATGGAGGCCCTGCCATTGGCGGCGAGAAGTTCCTCATGCCGCTCGACCGCAAGGCACCGGGCGTGATCTATCGCCAGCCCGTGAGCCAGGCCCTGCAGACGGGTATCAAGGCTGTTGACTCCATGATTCCCATCGGTCGTGGCCAGCGTGAGCTCATCATCGGTGACCGCCAGACTGGTAAAACGGCCATCGCCATCGATACCATCATCAACCAGAGGAGCAACTTTGAGAACGGCGATCCCGTCTATTGTATCTATGTAGCCATTGGCCAAAAGGCTTCTACGGTGGCCTCTATCGTCGGCACGCTCAAGGCACATGGTGCCATGCCCTATACCATCGTCGTGTCGGCCACTGCTGCTGAGCCTGCTGCCCTGCAGTATTTTGCACCCTTTGCCGGTGCTGCCATCGGCGAGTATTTCCGTGACCGTGGCTTGCACGCTTTGGTGGTCTATGACGACCTCTCCAAGCAGGCTGTAGCTTACCGTGAAGTGTCGCTTATCCTCCGCCGTCCCTCTGGCCGCGAAGCCTATCCCGGCGATGTGTTCTACCTCCATTCGCGTCTGCTGGAACGTGCGGCTAAGATCAATAATCAAACCGAGGTGGCCGAGCGCATGAACGACCTTCCCGAAAGCCTTCAGGGTAAGGTCAAGGGTGGTGGCAGCCTAACCGCGCTGCCTATCATTGAAACGCAGGCTGGCGACGTGTCCGCCTATATCCCCACCAACGTCATCTCCATCACCGATGGTCAGATTTATCTCGTCGGCGACCTGTTCAATCAGGGCTTCCGTCCCGCCATTGACGTGGGTATCTCCGTAAGCCGTGTGGGTGGTGCCGCACAGATCAAGAGTATGAAGAAGGTGGCCGGTACGTTGAAGATAGACCAGGCCCAGTATCGTGAACTCGAGGCTTTCGCCAAGTTCTCTTCAGATATGGACCCTGTCACTGCCATGACCATCGACAAGGGTCGCAAGAACAACCAGCTCCTCATTCAGG
>CAMGHE010000125.1 GCA_946055775.1 uncultured Bacteroidales bacterium | reverse complement strand
AAAACGTGAAGCGCCCGTACCGCGTGATGTATATTATGGGGTACGATAGGAGCGCACCGCGGGGGGCGCCACACCTTTCTCCATCTACCCACGAAAAATAGGGGCTGCCGTCACGCTTGGTGACGGGCAGCCCCTTGGTCTATGCGCTGATGGCGGCGAGGGTCATTCCCACGAACTGGAGGAGAAGGCGCCGTCGGACCAGTAGCCCTCGTCCTTGCGGTTGGAGAGCACCTCGAAGTCGTCGCCGTTGTCGTCCGTAATCTGCGGGCCGCCAGGGTTGGCCGAGAGGGCCAACATGCAGGCCGTCTTCACCTCGTAGAGGGTGGTGGAGGGTGCGATATATGCTTTCTTCATGATGGGTCGTGTGTTTGGGTGGTTGCACATGTGTGTGTTTGGACTGCCGAGGGGGCTCAGCGTACCACGACCTTGCGGCCGTTGACGATGTTCAGCCCCTTCTGCAGACGGTTCAGGCGCTGGCCGTGCACGTTGTAAATCTCGGCCTTGTCCTCGCCCTCGGTGATGATGGCATCGATGCCCGTCACGTCAGAGGGTGTGAAGAAGAAGGCCTTAGCGCTGGCTTCGGCGGCAGGAGCGGTGAAGTAGCACTTATTCTGCGGGCAAACCTTGGTGGCGCCATCGGCTACCTGATAGAAGCCGAGCAGCCCCTGGTACTTCGCCAGCACATAACTGCCACTGGGCACGTTGGCGCCGCCTTCGGTCAGTACACCCGTCAGGCAGCCTTGGGTATGCGTAGTGCGGCTGCCCTTGTCGAAGCCGATGAGCGAGTACTTCGCACCGACAGCGCCCTTGATGATGTACGGGGTGTTGTATGCCAGACTGCCCCTCATCGGCCAGAGCGTCAGCGTGGTGCCGTTGGCCTCGACGCCAGCACAGGTGAAGGCTTCCAGGTCGGCAGGACGCACGACGGAGAAGGGCAGGATGAGCGTGCCGTATTCGGCCTTCATCTCGAAGCTGAAAGCCGAGGGAGTGCCCCACGACGGGTTGTTGGTCAGCATCGTGCGGTAGCGCAGCAGCAGTTGGCCGTTTTCGCTTTCAACGAACGTCTGTTTGGCCGCCAGCGTGTTTTCTACGGCGAGCAGAGCGTCGATGGCGGTGTTGATGCCCTCGGGCGTCAGGCTATATTCGGGCCATGCAAACTCGTTGGGATACTTCACCGTAGCACCCTCCATAATGTCCAGTTTGTCGGCAGCGGTGAAGCCGAGGCTCTCGAAGTCTTCAATAAAGTCAACGCGTTCCACGAACCATGTGCCACGGTCGTTGGCGCCGGTGTTATAGTTTTTCACGGTACCATTCTCGTTTGCATAGGCGCCCTGAGCACCATTCATCTTGATTTTTACCTGGCTTAAGCCAAAATTTTCATAGATGATGCTACTATTTGCATCTTCGCCCATGCTTATGTTGACGTCGAAATTCGACGATTGCGGTATCTTACCGTCGCCATAGTTGCTCAGCGTCAGTTTGTTGCCATTGACGGCCGAGACGTGCCATATCATGGAGGCGTCGTCGCTGTCGAGAGCCTTCCATTTCAGGGCTGTACCATCACTGTACATGTAGCCTGCCGTCTCCAAACCGTTGCGGAAGCGGTAGTAGCCGGGAGTGAAGGGAACGAAGGTGTTATAGATGTCAAGGGCATTATAACTATCAGTTATGTTTTGAATGGTTGACTCGGCATTATTGGTCACCGCTTTTGCTGAGGCTAAAGCGCTGCCATTATCCGGATTGACGTACTGTCCAGGATTCGTGCCTAAGTGACCATCAAGGCTGGCAATTGCATTGTCCAGATTGGTCTTCATGGCCTGTAGGGCTTCTTCATCAGTCAGGGGGGTGACGGCCCAATGGGAGGCTTCGGCAGTATTGGTCCATCCCACAATCTTATATGAGGCATCCATGTGCAGATACGCGTAGGTGGCATTGCTCGACTGCGTATCTTTGAGGACGACATTCCACTGTGCCAAACCAAAGCTATAGCGTTTGGCATTAGCCTTGTCAGATGAAAGACTGATTTGGGTGCTTTGTTGTACGGCGCCAGCATACTTACCATTTACCAAGATGTAATATTGGTCTGTCTGCCCCTCAACGGGTTCGAAGCGAACTACGCCGATATTGGTTTCGCCGATGCCCTTACCCTGTAAGGAGCTCGTCAGGTAGTAGGTGGGATACTTTTTGTTATTGATCTTATAGTACACACCTGCTTGAGGCATGTTGATGGTGTAGTATTCAGTGGCGGCTTTGGCTGTCTCGGCTTCCAGTTCGGCTACCGTAGCGTCTGCATTGTCAAGCAGTGCGCGTGCGGCGGCATAGGCATCGTTGGTCGTAATCTGACCAAGATTAGTACCTACATGTTCAGCAATGAGGTCGAGCGTGGCCGTGAGGGTGGCTTTGAGTGCGACAATCCGGTCCACTTCGTAGGTAACGGTGCCCGTGACACCCGTCACATCCACATATTTGTTTTTTGCTGTCTCTGAAGCCACCTTGACCGTCAGGTCGCCCTCTTTCTTGAGATAGACGGGGGCGGTAAGGTAGCGTGCGTCATACTCGTCTTCCGTCACGTTGATGACGTTGCTCACGCCCGTCTCTACCACCTGAATGGCAGCGATGGCGCCGCGGCCGGCAGAGCGCTTGCCGCCCTTGATGGTGATGGAGGAGGCTGTGAGACCCTTGATGCAGATGACATTCGTGCCGAGCGCACTTGTGGCCCGCTGCGACTGTCCCCATTGGGCATCGCCGAAATAGGCCGTGCCCGTTTCGTCCGTGGTGTAAGTGTAAGGCTGTTCCCCAATGGTTACCGATACGGTGCTGAATTTTGCATTGCTATCGGCAGCCTTATAAATATATACGTCATACCCCGTGGTGAAGGGCAGGTTGGTGAACGTCACCTTGGCCTGGTTTTCATCGTCATCGTCCAGATAGCCCTTCAATATGTTTTCGCTGATATTGTCAGTATGCTTCCATACTGCACCTGCGCTCCAAGTCACGCTCCAATTGGTTGTGAGCGTCTCGGCAGCACCCTTCTGTCCGTTCCAAGTAACGAGGTCGGTGCGTGTGTTTCCTTTGGCCGTCAAGTTGTTCCATGCTCCGCTGAACACGTTCACTATACCTTCAGCGGTGTTTGCGTTGCCATTTCCACTTCCAAAGTTGAGGCTAATTACCCCCATTGCGCTCAACAGGGCCCACTGAGAATTTCCGTCACCAGCGCCATAGACACCCACGGCTTGATTGGCATTTCCTCCGTGATGTGAGGCGAAGTTCCATGCCGGCGTGGAGGCGGTGATGGTTGCCTGATTGGGGAAGATATCGATGAGATTGGCGTTGCTGGCGTCCTGAGCCAGGACCCACCATTTGTTGGCGTCTGTGGCCTCGGCCCCATCTACCAGTTTGACATTGGTGCCAGCCGTCGTCGAGTGCTTCAGCGAGGTGCCAGCCACGACGTACTTGCCGCCGCACTGGATGGTATATTTGCCCGCATTGGCATCCGTACCCTGCGTCAGGGTGAAGATGCCGGTTTCAGTGGCGGCAGTAGGCGCACTACTTGAACGGCGTAGATAGGCGTTGGTGCCGTCATAGTAGGCAAAATGATTGCTTGCGGCAGGACAGACGATGTAGTAGTCGCCGTCCGGCACATTGGTCAGCGGCGTGACCTGTGCCTGCATGCTGACGCCGAACCACGTCAGCATGAGCATAAGAAGTGATGTAAGTCTCTTCATGTACATTGAGTTTTAAGGTAAAAATGGATAAGCAGTTAAAACGAGGTAAAGGTAGTACTTTTCGGCGAGACAGATAAGCCAAAGCGCGTGGATTTTTACAAACACGCTCACATCGGCGTTGGCAAAGACCAAGACGAAGCACTAAAAAACAAAAAAAATTTGGCCTTTCACAAGCCAAGTCCTATCTTTGCCGGCAATAAGAAACCAAACCATGAAAAAAGTAGACAAACTGGATTTGAAAATCCTTCAGATTATCTCCGTCGATGCCCGTGTGCCCTTTAAGGATGTGGCCGAGGTGTGCGGCGTCTCGCGCGCTGCCATCCACCAGCGTGTGCAACGCTTGACGGAAGCCGGCATCATCACTGGCTCAGGATATAACGTCAACCCCCGCGCCATAGGCTACAGCACCTGTACCTATGTGGGCATCACCCTGGAGCGTGGGTCAATGTATAAAGAGACGGCGGCCGAACTGCTGAAAATTCCCGAAATTGTAGAGTGTCACTTCACCACGGGCAACTATACCATGCTGGTCAAACTCTACTCGCGCGACAACGAGCACCTGATGGAACTGCTCAACAACCGCATCCAGGAAATCAACGGCGTCATCTCCACCGAAACCCTCATCTCGCTCGAGCAGAGTTTCTCGCGCCAGGTACCCATTCTCTTCCCCGACAGTGCTACCGACGACGACATGGCCGCCGCTTGTGCCTTTGCCCGCCGGCTGGCCAAGCCCGACCACCTCGTGGACGACCCCGAAGAGGCCGAGGCCGGCGCTGCCACCAAAAAGCGCACGGCACGCAAGGCCTGACGCCGGGAACTCAGCCATCGGCACCGCGCGGCATCTGTCACCCATCCCCTCACCCATCCCCCTCATCTGTCATCATCTCCACTTCACCCATCCTATCCTACCCTCCTACACCCATGCTCCACTACGAAGGCCTGCTGCTGGGCATCGCCACCTTTCTGACCATCGGCCTGTTTCACCCCATCGTGGTGTGGACCGAGTATTATACCGGTACCCGCCTGTGGTGGGTGTTTCTGCTGCTCGGTTTGGGGTGTACGGTAGGTACGCTGTTCATCGCGTCGCTCTTTTGGAGCGCACTGTGCGGCATCGTGGGGTTCTCGTCCTTCTGGACCATCAAGGAACTGTTTGAACAGGAGGAGCGCGTGCGCAAGGGATGGTTCCCGCGCAACCCACGCCGCCGCTATCGCTTCGACAAGAAGCCGTAGTGGCCACAGCGGCCGCCGGGCCGGTCTATGCCCCCTTCCCATCAGCGTCTTTCGCCTCGTGCACGTGCTGCCTTTCCCGCGACATCATGCCGCGCGACCCGGCGGGACGCCACGAGGCGAAAGCCTTGGTTAGGGACAACAACAACTCTCATCCCATTCCTCTCCCGTCATGTTTGTCAACAACTTCAATATCGACGGCGAAGTGAAGGCCATCGCTTCGCAGTTTCCCAACCACCAGCCCCGGCCCATCATCGGCGTCACCACCAACGTGGGCGAGCGGGGCAACGAACTGGCCCTGGGCTATACCCGCAGCATCGAACTGGCCGGCGGCATACCCCTCATCATCCCCATCACCGACAACCGCATCCTGCTCACGGCCCTGCTCGACCGCATCGACGGCCTCGTGCTCTCGGGCGGCGGCGACGTCAACCCGCTCTATGCCGGCCAGGACCCCATACCCCAACTCCATGCCATCACGCCCGAACGCGACTATGCCGAACTGCTTCTGGTGCGTCTGGCCTACGACCGCAACATCCCCATGCTGGGCATCTGCCGCGGCATGCAGGTGCTGGCCATGGCGCTGGGCGGCAGCGTGCACCA
>CAMGHE010000124.1 GCA_946055775.1 uncultured Bacteroidales bacterium | reverse complement strand
CGGCCTTCGACGGCACAGCCATCATCGTCAGCCACGACCGCTATTTCCTGGACGGTCTGGTGGATCGCGTCTATGCCTTCGGCGGCGGACAGGTGCGCGAACACCTGGGCGGCATTGCCGACTATCTGCAACTACTCAACGACACCGTGGGCACGACGGCGACCACACCATCGACAGCCAGCAACGCCGCCACGACAACGGTGGCGCCCGACACAGCCTCCGAAGTATCGGCCGGCCGGCAGACCTACGAGGAGCGGAAGGAGCAGGCCCGCCTGCGCCGCAAGATGGAAAAGGAGGTGGAGGTCTGCGAGGAAAAGGTGACGACACTTGAGCAGCAGAAGGCCGCCATCGAAGAACAACTCTCCACTCCCGAAGGAGCAGCCGACAGCACGCTCTTCACCCGACACGCGGAAACGGTTGAGGCCATACGCCAAGCCGAAGAGGCATGGGAGAAGGCGCTGGGGGCGCTCGAGGCGCTCGAGGCCTGACCGCACAACGCCACTCAAGTTACACGCCTGCTGCCGCAGGCTGCATTGTCCACACATCTCCCACCGACACTGACGCATGCTTTTCATTCCCGAAACCCTGGCCCCGCTGCCCATCCTGCAGCAAGAGGGCTACGCCACGGACATCTTTGCCCCTGGCACCATACCCCCGACGGCAGACCTGCCCGAGGGCACGCTGCGCATCCTGTTTCTGAACATTATGCCCGAAAAAGAGCGCACCGAACTGGACATTGCCCGCATGATGGCGGCACAGCCGCACCACGTGGCCCTGCTGCCCATGAAGATTGAGGGACAGACCTACAAGACGACGGCTCAGGAGTATGTCGAGCAGAACTACATCGACTACGCCGACTATGCGGCCCACGGCCATTACGACGGCCTCATCATCACCGGCGCCCCCGTGGAGCACATGCCCTTTGAGGAGGTGCGCTATTGGCCCCGCCTGTGCCGTATCATGGACGACAGTACGGCGATAGCCACCTCGACGCTATTCATCTGCTGGGGAGCGCAGGCCGGCCTCTACCATTTCTACGGCGTAGAGAAGCACGGACTGGACGCCAAGAAGTTCGGCATCTTCCGCGAGGAGGTGCAGCAGGCCCCTGAGGCCATCACTCTCGAGGGCATTCTGCCACAGAACTTCCCCATGCCGCACAGCCGCCACACCGCCATCGACGAAGCGCTGGCCCAGAGGGCGCCGCTCCATACGCTGGCACGCTCAGAGGCCACGGGGACAGCCATCATGGCCACGGCGGACGGCAGCCGCGTGTTCATCACAGGACACCTGGAGTATGCCGCCGACACGCTGGACCGCGAATACCACCGCGACCTGGCCAAGAACCTGCCCATCACCATGCCCGAACACTACTATCAAGACAATGACCCCACGAAGGGCATCGACTTTGCCTGGAACGACAGCGCACGCCGCTTCTACGGCTACTGGCTCGGATTGTGCCGGCGCGGATCATAGACAGTCTCCCACTTCTTCCCTCTTCTCTCTCCCATTCACCCCAAACCCTCCACTTCCATGACGCGCTACGCTTTCCTGCTCTGCGGCTTGCTATGCCTCCTCCTTTCGGGCCTCTCGGCCTGCGGGAAGATAGAACTGCCTGAAACGGACAGTGGCCAGAACACGAAACCGCCGCAGGGCGGCGACCAAAGCGGCGACGACAACGGCGGTGGCGACAATAATCAGGGCACAGAAACGCAGGGCGACACGATGAGTGTGGCTGCACTGCAGAGTCAGGCCAGTGTGAACGACTTTGTGCGCGTCAAGGGCTACATCGTGGGCTACGTGGCGGGGACGACGCTCTCCAAAGCCCGCTTTGAATGCCCTCTGGCGGCGCCGAACACCAACATGCTGATTGCCGACACGCCTGCCGAGACGGACGTCGCGCGCTGCATCCCCATCCTCCTCGACGCCAAAGACGGCAGCCGCGAGGAACTGAACCTCTACAACCACCCCGAACTGCTGGGGCGCGCCATCGTCATCGAAGGGGCCGTGGCCACCTACTTCGGCACGAAGGGCATCAAGAAGATGGAATACTATAGTCTGCTCGGTAACGACGAGGAAAACCCGGACAATCCGGACAATCCAGAAGACCCGGATAACCCGGATAACCCGGATAACCCGGATAACCCGGATAACCCGGATAACCCGGACACCCCAGAAAAGAACGATAGCCTGCCGGACCTACCCATCATCGACGACAACCCCGACGTCATCGACGGGCGCTCGCCCCGCTTAGACAGATAAACACCGCTCATCACGCCATCAACCACACGCCATGACCTACAAACTGCATTCGGATTATGCCCCCACAGGCGACCAGCCCGAGGCCATCCGCCAACTGACGGAGGGCATTCGCCACGGTATGCCGGCACAGACGCTGCTGGGCGTGACGGGATCGGGCAAGACGTTCACCATAGCCAACGTCATCAAAGCGGCCGGCAAACCGGCGCTCATCCTGAGCCACAACAAGACGCTGGCGGCACAGCTCTATGCAGAGTTCAAAGGCTTCTTCCCCGAGAATGCGGTAGAGTACTACGTTTCCTACTACGACTACTACCAGCCCGAAGCCTACATCGCCTCGACCGATACCTATATAGAGAAGGACCTGGCCATCAACGAGGACATTGACAAACTGCGGCTGGCGGCGACGTCGGCCCTGCTGTCGGGGCGCAAGGACGTCATCGTGGTGTCGTCGGTGTCGTGCATCTACGGCATGGGCAATCCTTCGGCCTTCTACGAGAATGTCATCGCCCTGAAGGTGGGCCAGCGTCTAGCGCTGAACGTGCTGCTGCGCCGCCTTGTAGATAGCCTGTACACGCGCAACGACGTGGCGCCCAAGGCGGGCGACTTCCGCGTTAAGGGCGATACGGTGGACATCTTCCTGGCCTATGCCGACGACCTGCTGCGCGTCACTTTCTGGGACGACGAGATTGAGCGCATCGAAGAAGTGGACGCCCTGACGGGCCACCGCATCGCCTCATTCAGCGAGTATAAAGTCTATCCCGCCAACCTCTTTCTTACCTCAAAGGAGACGCAGGAGATGGCCATCCGCCAGATTCAGGACGACCTGACGGCACAGGTGGAACACTTCAACGCCATCGGCAAGACGCTCGAGGCCAAGCGCCTGAACGAGCGCGTCAACTACGACATAGAGATGATTCGCGAACTGGGCCACTGCTCGGGCATAGAAAACTACTCGCGCTACTTCGACGGCCGCAAGCCCGGCACACGTCCCTACTGCCTGCTCGATTTCTTCCCCGACGACTTCCTCATCGTCATCGACGAGAGCCACGTCACCGTACCGCAGATACGCGCCATGTACGGCGGCGACCGCTCCCGAAAAGAATCGCTCGTCGAGTATGGCTTCCGCCTGCCGGCAGCGCTGGACAATCGCCCGCTGACCTTCGACGAGTTTCACGCCATGGCCAAACAGGTCATCTACGTCAGCGCCACGCCCGCGGAGTATGAACTGCAGGAGAGCGAGGGCGTCGTAGTGGACCAGGTCATCCGTCCCACAGGACTGCTTGACCCGCCCATCTATGTGCGCGACACAGACTACCCCATCGACGACCTCATCGAGGAGATTCGCCGGGCCGACAGCAACAATGAGCGCGTGCTGGTCACCACGCTGACCAAGCGCATGGCCGAAGAACTGACCGACTACCTGACGCGCAGCGGCATCAACACGGCCTACATCCACAGCGACGTGGACACCATCGAGCGCGTCCGCATCATGGACGACCTGCGGGCGGGCATCTATGTGGTACTCGTGGGCGTCAACCTGCTGCGTGAGGGCCTGGATCTGCCCGAAGTGGCCCTCGTGGCCATTCTCGATGCCGACAAGGAGGGCTTCCTGCGCTCACACCGCTCGCTGACGCAGACGGCAGGCCGCGCCGCACGCAACGTCAACGGCCGCGTCATCATGTATGCCAAGACCATCACGCCCTCCATGCAGCAGACCATCGACGAGACGGAGCGCCGCCGCATGAAGCAGTTGGCCTACAACGAGGCGAACGGCATCACGCCCCGACAGATTCGCAAGGAGATTGGCAAGGCCAGCCTCAGCGCCCTGCGCAGCGGTGACGACCACAAGGACAAGCGCTCCAAAGCCTACGCCGACAGCCCCATGCCCGCACAGCCCAAAGTGGCCGAGGCAGAGGTGGCCTACGGAAAGAAGACCAAAGGGGCGAACCCCGACGCCGCACCACAGACGGCCGACCAACTGCGCAAGGCCATGCGCGAAGCCGCGGCACGACTCGATTTCGTCGAAGCGGCACGACTGCGCGACCAACTGCTATTGATAGAAAAGAAATAGACCACACAGAACTTTTTCATATCTATTTATCATGGCCGGCCCAACCGCCGGCTTACAATCTTTCTCCATACGTATGTCAGCCATACTTCGTTTTCTCAAAGACTGGACGTTGGCCATCGCCATGACCATTGGAGCCTCTACCTATCTGTTCTGCCACAACGTGCCCGGGCTTGCGTCCTACAGCGCCCCCGTCATGCAGGCCGTATCGTTCATTCAGCCGCTGCTCATCTTCTGCATGCTGTTCATCGCCTTCTGCAAGGTTGACCTCAGAGCCCTGCGCCCCTGCCGCTGGCATTGGTGGCTGGTCGCCTTTCAGTCGGTCATCTTCACCCTGCTCTGCCTGTGGCTCATCCTCTGTCCCCACCTGTCCTACGGCGTGGTGGTCGAGGGCGCCATATTGAGCATCATCTGCCCCACCGCCGCCGCCGGCGCCGTCATCACGGGCAAACTGGGTGGTAATGCCGCCGGCCTCACGGCCTACACCCTTGTCATCAACCTCTGCGTGGCCATCCTCATCCCCCTGCTGGTTCCCTTGACCCACCCGCAACCCGGCATGACCTTCGTCAGTTCGTTCCTTCTCATCTGTGCCAAGGTCTTCCCCATCCTCATCCTGCCCCTCGTAGCCGCCACCATCGTCCGCCACTATCTGCCGCGCCTCTGTCGGGCCATCACCTCAGTGCGCGACCTGGCCTTTTATATCTGGTGCGTCTCCCTCTCGTTAGCCATCGCCGTCACCACCCGTAGCCTCGTGGGCAGCCATATCGGCTGGCCGCTGCTGACGGGCATCGCCCTGGCCAGCCTCTTCTGCTGCGCCATCCAGTTTGCCTTCGGCCGTTGGATAGGCCGTCGTTACGGCTGCCCCATTGCCGCCGGACAAAGCCTGGGCCAAAAGAACACCATGTTTGCCATCTGGATGGGCTACACCTTCCTCACCCCCGTGAGCACCGTCGCCGGTGGTTTCTACAGCGTATGGCACAACATCTTCAACAGCTGGCAACTCTACCAGCAGCGCAAGCACCCAGAGCGGCAAGTGCCCGACCGGCTTTAGCGGCGCCGACTGCCGCCGACTGTCGGAAGTACCACCCGCAAAAAGTGGGGGAAATATTTTGCCCAATAGAAATAAAACACTACTTTTGCACTCGAATTTATGGGTAAGTGCTGCACGGCCAGCTCCTTTCAAATCCTCCAGGGCTTGACCGCAGCAAAGGTAGAAGGTCGTAGCGGCGCGATGCAGAGAGCTTACCCACCCGCCTCTTTAGCTCAGTTGGCCAG
>CAMGHE010000123.1 GCA_946055775.1 uncultured Bacteroidales bacterium | reverse complement strand
GACCTCACCCCCGTCATCACGCACCACTTCAAGGTGGACGACTTCCAGAAGGGCTTCGACATCATGGAGTCGGGCCAGTGTGGCAAGGTCATCCTGGAATGGGAATAATGCCCGCCGCATAAGTCGCCAACCAGCTACATAGCGCACCGCAGACGGCAGCCGCCCCACGGCAGGCCCGTCTGCGGTGCGCCGTTTTAGGGCCGCTGCGCCGGACAAGGTCGATTTTTGGGTCCCGTCGGGCCCCGTCGGGCTTTTTTGTGTAAATTTGCAGGAAATTACGAACGACAAACAGCACAATCACTCTCCCTCTGCATGCGCATTCCTGCACATTTCACCATCCTCTCCCCTACCCCCAACACCAGTCTGTCCGCACAACTCGATGAGACGGAACGCCTACTCGTCGCCTGGCTGGACGGCAAAGGCCTGCGCGCCGACCACCTCGTCCAGGCACGCTTCTACCTGACCGATGCGGCCAACAGCCTGCCTCTACTCACCGCCCACACCCTATATAATAAGGTATGCGCGGGCTGTGCCCGTTCGTGGATTGAGCAGCCCATGCTGGACGGCACCAAGGTAGCCCTTCAGGTATGGGCTCTGCATGCCGAGGGCATGGAGCGACATGCCGAGGGCAACGTGACACGCGTAAGTCATGCGGGGCAGCAACTCCTCTTCGAGACCTTCCGCCCCAGCATCGACGAGGCCCACGGTCTGGATGCCGACGCCCAGACGCGTCTGTCGTTCCATCGACATGCCGCCACACTGGCCCACCACGGACTGACGCTCAAGGACCACTGCCAACGCACATGGTTCTTCGTGCGCGACATCGACCGGCACTACGGCGGCGTGGTCAGCGGCCGCAACGCCGTCTTCGCCGACGAGGGACTGACGGCCGACGACCACTTCATCGCCTCGACAGGCATCGGCGGCTACACCGACAACGCGCAGGCCATCGTCGCGGCCGACTTCCTCTCGGCCGACACAGGGGCGAACGACGCCAACATCCGCTACCTCAAGGCCCTCGACTACCTCAACCCCACTGCCGAATATGGCGTTGCCTTCGAGCGCGGCACGGCCATCACCCTTTGGGGCACACGCTACCGCTTCATCTCGGGCACAGCCAGCATAGATAGCCACGGACAGTGTGTCCACCGCGGCGACGTAGTTAGGCAGGCCGACCGCCTGTTTATCAACATTGGCAAACTGCTGGAAGACGATGGCGCCACGCTCGCCGACATGGCCTACTACATCGTCTATCTGCGCGACATTGCCGACACCGACACCATCAGCCGCTACATGGCGAAGCACTATCCCCACACGCCCTACCTCATCACCGAGGCCCGCGTATGCCGGCCAGAATGGCTCATCGAGGTGGAGGGCATCGCCACCACCTGAACATCAAGACCGAAGACTGACAGACCCACGCCGGTAACCGTGGCAGGCGGCCACATTGGTGGCGGACAAAAATCTTGACCACAGAGGTAAAGAAAACAGAGCGCCTGACACCCATCCAAGCAGATTTTAGTAAATTTGCAGCACATGCAGCCGCCCGCACAAACAGCAGGCGACAACACGGGACAAACATCTTACAACCCACATATCTATGCAACTCGTAGAACAACTTATCAGCAGAGCCAAGGCCGACAAGCAACGCATTGTCCTGCCCGAAGGCACTGAAGAGCGTACCCTCAAAGCAGCGAACCAGATTCTGACGGACGGTGTAGCCGACCTCATCCTGCTGGGTAACCCCGAAGAGATCAACGCTAAGGCCCAGGAATGGGGGCTGGGCAACATCAGCAAAGCCACCATCATCGACCCTGAAAACAACCCCCGCGCAGAGGAGTATGCCCAGATACTCTGCGAGCTCCGCAAGAAGAAGGGCATGACCATCGAAGAGGCTCGCGCCAAGGTGCTCGACCCGCTCTACCTGGGCTGCCTCATCATCAAAAACGGCGAGGCAGACGGCCAGTTGGCTGGCGCACGCAACACCACGGGTGACGTGCTGCGCCCTGCACTGCAGATTATCAAGACGGCTCCGGGCATCACCTGCGTCAGCGGTGCCATGCTCCTGCTGACCCACGCTCCCGAATGTGGCGACAACGGCGTGCTCGTCATGGGCGACGTGGCCGTAACGCCCGTGCCCGACGCCAACCAGCTGGCACAGATTGCCGTATGCACCGCACAGACGGCACAGGCCGTGGCTGGCATCACGCCGCGCGTGGCCATGCTGAGTTTCTCCACCAAGGGCTCGGCCAAGCACGAGGTGGTCGATAAAGTGGTCGAAGCCACACGTTTGGCCAAACAGATGGCCCCCACGCTCCTCATCGACGGCGAACTGCAGGCCGACGCCGCACTGGTGCCCTCGGTAGGACAGTCGAAGGCCCCGGGCAGCGAAATCGCTGGCAAGGCCAACGTCCTGGTGGTGCCCAGCCTCGAGGTGGGCAACATCGGCTACAAACTGGTACAGCGTCTGGGCCACGCCACGGCCGTAGGTCCCATCCTCCAGGGCATAGCACGCCCCGTCAACGACCTGTCGCGCGGTTGCTCCATCGACGACGTCTATATGATGGTTGCCATCACCGCCAACCAGGCCATCGCCGCCAAAAAGAACGCATAGTCCACTATTCATGCACAGGGAAGGGCCGTACGCTCAGGCGGAGCCCCTTCCCCATGCTTTATATCCTTCACCCGTAAACCCATGAAAATCCTTGTCATCAACTGCGGTAGCAGTTCTATCAAATACAAACTCTACAACATGGACAGCAAGAGCGTGCTTGCTGCCGGCGGCATTGAGAAAATCGGCCTCGAGGGTGCCTTCCTCAAGACCAAAATCAATGGCGAAACCAAGATTATCGAGCAGGAATGCCCCACGCACACCGAGGGCATCAAACTGATGTTCGACACGCTGCTCCACCCCGAATATGGTGCCATCAAGAGCTTGGACGAGATTTCGGCTGCTGGCCATCGCATCGTGGCCGGCGGACGCTTCACCCGCAGCCAGGTGGTGACCGACGCCATGCTCGAAGAGTGGAAACAGTATATGGACCTGGCGCCGCTCCACAGTTACGCCCACCTCAAGGGCTATGTGGCCGTAAAGAAGATGCTGCCCAACCTGCCGCAGGTCTTCGTCTTCGACACCGCCTTCCACCAGACTATGCCCGAAGAGGCCTACATGTACGCCGTACCTTATAAGTACTACGAAAACAACAACATCCGCCGCTGGGGTGCCCACGGCACGAGCCACCGCTTCGTCACCGCCCGCGTGGCTGAATTCCTTGGCAAGAAGCCCGAAGAACTGCGCACCATCACCTGCCACATCGGCAACGGCGCGTCCATCTCGGCCGTGAAGTATGGCCAATGCGTCGATACATCGATGGGCCTCACCCCGCTGGAAGGTCTGATGATGGGCACGCGCTCGGGCGACGTTGACCCCTCGGCCGTACTGAGCATCATGAAGCAGGAGGGCCTGACGCCCGACCAGATGAGCGACCTGCTCAACAAGGAGAGCGGCGTGAAGGGCATCAGCGGCGTGTCGAGCGACATCCGCGAGGTTGAGGCCGCCATCAAAGAGGGCAACCAGCGCGCCGCCCTGGCCCTCAAGATGTACGCCTACCGCATCAAGAAGTATATCGGCGCCTATGCCGCCGCCATGGGTGGCGTTGACGCTGTGGTCTTCACCGCCGGCGTAGGCGAGCACCAGTGGGACATCCGTAAGGCTTCTGCCAGCGGCCTCGAGTTCCTTGGCATCTACCTCGATGAGGAGAAGAACCGCAAAAACTTCGGCGAGGAGGAAATCATCAGCACGCCCGACAGCCCCGTCAAGGTGGTGGTGGTGCCCACTGACGAAGAACTGCTCATCGCCAGCGACACCGCCGAACTCGTCGGCCAGGCCTAACGCCCTGCGTGCCCACTGGCACGCAAATAGTCAAAGGCTGCCACACACGGCAACCGTCCCCACACGCCCCATGCCAGCGCGCATCGTCTAACCCCTGCCCACGCTCGCATGGGGCGTTTTTCCATCCAGCCGGCACACCGGCACCTCTACACACAGAACCACCCCACGTCCTTACCTCACCAACCATGAACCATAGAGAAGAAAACCTGCCCCCCATACCGCCCATCAAGGCCCAAATGCCGCCCATACCGCCGCTCAACAGCAACGCTAAGGCCACGGCAACCGACAGCGATGCCCCGACTGTGGCGGCCGACACTACCGACTGTTCTGCCGACATCGCCGTGAGCGCCGACAGCAAAAGCACGGGCGTCACCTTTGTCGTCAGCGACGAGCACGACGACCAGTCAGACGACCCCACGCCTGCTGAAGCCGAAGTAGAAGAGGCTAAGACTGAAAGGGCTAAGGCAGAGACTGAAGCCGATGAAACTGAGGCTAGAGCCAACGCAGATGAGGCCAATGCCGAAGCCACCGCCGAAGCGCAAGTCAACGGCGACAGCATAGACGACGTGATGGATAAGGACCTTTCGTCGTTCGACGGCCAGCCCATCTGCAACGAGGGTACATTCACCCGCCTGTTCTCGTTCAAGGGGCGCATCACCCGCCTGGAGTACCTGCTATCATTCCTGTCCATACAGTTCGCCTCCATCCTACACAGCCTGGTGCAGCAGGTAGAAATGACTGCAGGCGGCACAGGTTGCTGCGCTCGGGCCACGGCATGGTCGTGCTTTGCCGTCGTCTGCTGGCTCATCACGGCGCAGGGTGTGAAGCGTCTGCACGACACTGGCCGCACAGGGTGGCTATGGTACGTTCCCTTCCTCTTCATCTGGCTCTTCTTGGCCCGTGGCCAAAAGACCACCAACCGCTACGGCACACCAGCACGCATCTCCAGCAGCACACCTGCCCGCAAAGCCGAAGTGCGCCGTCTGCGCCGCCACGGCCTGTGGTGCGCCATCACCTGGCTGCTCTTCCCACCAGCCTACCTGTGGCTGGCCATGCGCTGGCGCATGCAGCAGTTTTTGGTACGCCTGCTGCTCTTTGCTGGCGCTCCGGCCTGCGTGGCCTGTGTCATGGCCATCAACCAGCATAACGCCGATGAACAGCGCAGGGAAAGGGCCGAAGACATGGCCCGCGAGGCTACAGCCAAAAAGGTACTGGGCGTCGAACTTGACATCGACGACATTCACACCATCGTGTGGAGCCCCGAGCGCGGCACATCACGCTACGAACTGGTGCTCGACGACGACCACCCCGAACGCCTCTACAACGCCCTGGACCGTCTGGCTGCCGAACGCGGCAGGGGATGGAAGGCGGAATGCCTCGACGTAGATACGGGCAACGACGACTACGGCCACTACTATGAAGACTATGGCACGCCGACAGCCGACAGCCTCTGCCCGAACAACACATGGCGCTTTGCCGGCACCTTCCGCCACAAGAGTGACGGCCAGAAACGCCATGTCCGCTTGGTCGTCCAGCGTGACGACCCAACCATCTATCTCGAAGTGAGATAGCACACGCCAATGGGCTACGGCCCCTCACCTTAAATAATTAACATCTCTTTACAACGACTTCAAAACGACCAATTGTAAACGGAAGTGAAATAACATTTGCATTTTGGCCGCCGATGATGTAAATTTGTATAGAAAGTAGAGATAGGGGCCCAACGGCCCCTTTTTTCGTGTCTTTTAGGCCAATTACGACTTGGGCGACCGTAAAAACGGTCGCCCAAGTCGTAATTTCTATCGCCCAAGTCGT
>CAMGHE010000122.1 GCA_946055775.1 uncultured Bacteroidales bacterium | reverse complement strand
GGCGTTCTACGCGGACGTCTTCGAGGGCTTCACCGATGTTGAAGCGGCGCTCCAGTACGCGGCCCGACACCACATCCTTGAGGGTGGTGCGCATGATGGTGTTGCCCTTGCCGGGCTTAACGTGCAGGAAGTCGATGCAGAAGTAGAGTTTGCCGTCCAGGCGGATGCAGGTACCCTTCTTGATGTCTTGTGATTTGATCATGGGTTATTCTGTGATTTGCTATGTTTTTGATTTGCGGTGCAAAATTAGTTATTTCTGTCGAAACGTGTGCCGTTGCTTCTGAAAAATCGTCGGTGTGTGGCGGCGGAACTGCCGGGCCTATCACACCTCGTCGAAATCGACGTACTCGCCTTCGTCTTTCCCGAAGAAGCGGCCCTGGCGTTTCCGGGGCTTCTCTTCGGTGCGTTGGCCTTTGAAGCCGAAGGGGTCGTCATGGTCGGGTCTTGGTCTGCCGTCCTGTCGCGGCTGGCCGGCCGTACCGTTTTTCATACGGTTCAGACTCTGGCGCACGCCGAAGACGACGCGCAGGATGCTGACCAGAATGGAGATGAAGAAAAATATGAAGAGGGTAAGGATACCCAATATACATCCAGGCATGATGTGCGGGTTAAGTTCTGCTGTGAGGGGAAGGGGAGTGAGGGGTGGGGCTGCCGCAGGTGCGAAGCCGCTCTATGCCGGAGCGTCAGCGGTCCTCTGATTGCCGTGCTACGTCTTGTGGCGTCAGCGGCGCTGCGTGAGGAGCGAGAGGATGACGTAGAGCGCTACGGCCACCGCTACGGCCACCAGACCAAAGGCGATGATGAGGCTGGCCGAGATGATGAGGAACGTGTAGCGCAGGGCGTTGCCTTTCCAGCCGAAGTGCTTGAATTTGAGTGCGAACATCGGCACCTCGGCCACCAGGATGAGCGACGACGCCACCACACCGGCCAGCAGAGCCCATGCGGCCCAGGGTGTGTCGGCGATGTGTTCGTGGGCGGCGGTGGCCAGGGCACCCCAAAACAGGGCGTTGGCCGGTGTGGGCAGACCGATGAACGAGGTGGCCTGTCGTTCGTCTAGGTTGAACTTGGCCAGGCGTAGGGCCGAGAAGGCGGCGATGAGAAAGGCCGTGAAGGGTAGGGCGGTGGCTGCCCAGTGGCCTTCGAGGACGATGGCCGGCACAGTCTGCCGGAGCATGGCAAAGACTAGGGCTGCCGGGGCTAGGCCGAAGGTGATGTCGTCTGCCAGCGAGTCGAGTTCCTTGCCCAGAGGCGAGGAGACGTGCAGCAGGCGGGCAGCAAAGCCGTCGAAGAAGTCGAATACGGCGCCGCCGATGATGAAGTAAAAGGCTGTGGCATACTGCGGCTCGGGCTGAAGCGCCAGATAGGCGGCGATGCAGCCGCATATCAGGTTGCACAGCGTCAGGGTGTTGGGGATATGCTTTTTCATGCGTCCTTTCAAGAGTGGGTGGGGTGAAACAGCACAGCCGTCGCACGGGGCGGCGGCTGCGTGTGGGTCTGTGGCTTATTTCTTGCCGCTCAGGCGGGCTACGACGGTCTGGTTGCCCACGGTGCGCTGGCCGAGTTTGACAAGGATGTCCGAATCGAGGGGGAGATAGACATCCACGCGCGAGCCGAACTTGATAAAGCCCATGTGCTCGTCTATCATACATTCGTCGCCCTCTTGGGCGTAGGTCACGATGCGGCGGGCCATGGCGCCAGCCACCTGACGCACCAGCACTTCCTGTCCTTGCGGCGTCTCGATGACCACCGTCGAACGCTCGTTTTCGGTCGAAGCCTTCGGTAGCCAAGCCTTGTGGAAGTTGCCGTTATAGTGGCGCACCACCTTGACCGTGCCCTTCACCGGGAACCAGTTGGCATGGACGTTGGTCACCGACATGAAGATGGACACCATGATGCGGCGGTCCTTGAAGTATTCCGGTTCCTCCACCTCTTCCACCACCACGACCTTGCCGTCGGCGGCCGCCACGGCAATATTGTCCGTCTCGCCAGTGAACAGGCGTATGGGGCAGCGGAAGAAGTTGACCACTACGGCATAGACCAGGATGGTGATGGCCAGAAGGATATAGAAAGGTATGAGGCTGAGATGCTGCAGGGCCAGGTAGGCCAGAGCGTTCACCACCACTAGGGCAACGAAGCCCAGTTGGAGCGTGGTGCGTCCTTCGCTGTGGAAGCGTGGTTTCTTGATATGCTTTTTGATATTTGCCATGCGCTGGTGCGGGTGAGAGCGATGAATGGTTGGCGCACTGTCCTGCCGCTGTCAAGAGGACTATTTTGCTATAGGGTACGCCATGCAGACGTGCAAAGATAGACTTTTTTTCTCGGTCCACCAAGAATAGACCCCGTTTTCCGCTTTTTCGCCCGTAGGCGTCACGCGTCACGCCGGCGTCGTCTCGACGAAGCACCATCGCGTGGCGTCGAAGAGGCCGCGGTCCGTCATCTTCAGGTCGGGGATGACGGGCAGGCACATGAAGGCCATCGTGATGAAGGGCGCGTGCATCGGGCAGCCCGCGCGGCGGATGGTGTGGTTGAGGGCTGCCGTGCGCCGTGCCACCTCGTCGCCGTCGAGCGGCGATATCAGTCCGGCGATAGGCAGCGCCATCTCGCTTACCTCGGGGCCCGCCATGGCCACGGCACCGCCACCCATGGCGATGACGCGGTTGATGGCCTCCGTGATGCGGGTGTCGTCCGTGCCGATGGCCACGATGTTGTGGCAGTCGTGCGCCACGGTGGCCGCCATGGCGCCGTCCTTCAGATTGAAGCCGCGGACGAAGCCCACCATTGGGCGAGCCCCCGCCCTATAGCGGTTGAGCACCACCATCTTCTGTACCCCCTGCCATTCGCTGCCCTCGCCGAAGGGCGTGGCTGGCGTGAGGATGTCGTGGCCCGTCAGCAGACTGCCGTCGGTGGCTACGATGACGTGCACTTCGCGCCCCGGCACCTGCGGCGTGGCGATGTCCGCCTCCGTCAGCGGTCGGGCTTCCATGCGGTTGGGCCATGGGCCGCCCTCCTTTCCGTGCGATGCCACGCCGGTCGTCGTGTCGTTGCCCGCCTCATAGACCACATCGCCGCGTACCACCGTCTGCATGATTTGCATGTCCGCCGTCAGCGTGTCGGCGGCGATGAAGGTGGCGGGGTCGCCCGGTCGGAGCAGTCCGCAGTGCAAATGGTAGTGACGCTGCGGTGCGGCCGATGCCGCCTCCAGCACGTGCCACAGGTCGTGGCCGCCGGCCAGCGCGCGGCGCACCAGCAGGTTGATATGTCCGCGCACCAGGTCGTCGGGGTGGCAGTCGTCCGTGCATAGCATCACCTGTCCGGGTGCCTCGTCGATGAGTGTCTCCAGCGCGGTGAAGTTTTTCGCCGCCGAGCCCTCGCGGATGAGCACCTTCATGCCCGCCGCGATGCAGGCGCGTCCCTCGTCGATGGTGGCACATTCGTGATCCGTCGAGATGCCCGCCGCGGCATAGCGCCGGCGCTCGTCGCCCACCAGTCCCGGCGCGTGGCCGTCGATCGGTTTGCCGGCGCGGCGTGCCGCCTCGATGCGCGCCAAGACCTCGGCATCGCCCGCCAGCACGCCGACGTAGTTCATCATCTCGGCCAGAAAACCGATGTCGGGTCGTGCCAGCAGCGTGGCCAGTACCTTGCTGTCCAAGCAGGCCCCCGCCGTCTCGATGTCCGTGCCGCACGATGGCACGCACGACGGGGCGCCGAAGCAGAAGTGGAAAGCGGCCTGCCGGGCGTTGTCCGTCATAAAGTCGATGCCCGCCGTTCCGAGTACGTTGGCGATTTCGTGCGGGTCGGCCACGACGCCCACCGTACCGTGACGCACCGCCACGGCGGCGAAGGCGGCCGGCGTCATCATGCTGCTCTCAATGTGGACGTGGCTGTCGATGAAGCCCGGCAGCAGATAGGGCGCGTCTGCCGGCAGGCCGTCGCAAGGCGTGATGGCGGCGATGACGCCGTGCTCTATGGCGATGGTACCGTCGTAGATGCGGCGGCTGGGGATGTCAACGATATGTCCGCTGAAGGAGGTGGGGTGGGTGTGGAACATGGATGAGAAATGAGAGTTAAGGGAGGTGATGTTTGCGGCAAATGTACAAATTTTATGAGACATGGTCAGGGCTTTCGCCCCAAATGATGGCGGTGTGTCCAACGTCCTTGGGGTCGTTGGTGCGCTGTTGGTGGATGGCGGCATCATCTAAACTGGAAACTGGCGCTGTCTGATGCGGCTTTTTCAGAGAAAAGTGACTGAAAAGCCCCATTTGCATTTCGCCTTTTTTTGTTGTATCTTTGCTGTGCAGAAAAGCAGAGGGGCCTCTCGGGGCTCCTTTTTTTATGGTTTTCAGGGCGGTATAACAGTCCCAGGGACAGGAAAATCAGTCCCAGGGACTGTTCTTTCTGTCCCTGGAATCGTGTTTCGAGTCCGGCCGACCGTCGTTTGGGTCGGTCGGACCTTGTTTTGAGAAAGGGCCACAGTTAAACATTCCTAAACTTTTCGTCGGCAAAATCGGGCCTTGATAGGAAACTCGTGCACACAAAGTGAAGTGATCCTTCCCACGATATTATATTATGGGGCGATGTTGCGGTGTGGCTTGGCGCCAGTTTGTCGCCATCATTGGGAACGACTGTAGGGACATGCAAAGGTGCATTGCAGCCTTGGACATAGGAAGTCTCAGCAATATCCACGAGAGTAAAAAATATATTGTAAATTTGCCTACTCCACGCGGCCTTCATCCCATCGCGACGTCCGCCACGGCGCTATGGATGAAAAGCCTTATCATGCATGCGGCCGACCATATACCACCCGCCATATTTATTTCAATGATGACACAGATATTATTTGTATGCCTTGGCAACATCTGCCGCTCGTCTGCCGCCGAAGAGGTGTTTCGCACTCTCGTGGCGCGTCGCGGTCTGGCCGACCGCTTTGCCGTAGATAGTGCCGGTTTGATAGACTATCACGAGGGCGAACTATCCGACCCGCGTATGATACGCCATGCCGCCCGCCGCGGCTACCGCCTAACCCATCGTTCGCGCCCCGTCACCGTGGCCGATTTCTCCCGCTTCCACTACATCGTCGGCATGGACGAGCGCAACATGCAGGGGCTGGCCCGCATGGCTGCCCAAGCACCCGCCAACGACGCGCAGATGCTGCGCATGGCCTCCTTCTTGACGCACCACGACGCCGCCATCATCCCCGATCCCTACTATGGCGGCGAGTCCGACTTCGAGCACGTCCTCGACCTCCTCGAAGACGCCGCCGGGGGCCTGCTGGAGCACCTAATGGGCGAGGAGGGTTATATTCGTTGATGGTGATATTGTCTGTAACTTTTTGTAGTCAATTCTTGATATACGGGAGATATTGTTAATAGCAAAACAATGATAATATGACAAAGTCAATGGATTTAAGACACGAGTTTATAAATTATGCGAGAAACTGTATTCTGTCGAGAAGACCATCCAGCAGATCAGATTTTATAATCGGACAATCTGCTGCAGACAGTTATGTGTCTTTTGTTGAGGTCGATAAACTTTTCAGTTATAATCCGGAGAAATGGAAGGACATCAAGAGCATTTTTGATATTGACAGTTCTGAAAGAATCAAAGAAATATATCTTGAACTTGTTGGAGACGATAAGTTTAATATGGTTGACAACCAGCAGCCAAGTCAATATTTCAGGAGTAATGCCATTAAGCATTACTATTGTTTTCTGAAAGCAAGAG
>CAMGHE010000121.1 GCA_946055775.1 uncultured Bacteroidales bacterium | reverse complement strand
AGGGTGCGCACCTCTTCGTCGCCCTGCTCCCACTTGACGAGCATGGCGCGGGCCTCCTGCATGAGCGGGGCCTCCTCCTTGGCGCGGGCAATGGCCGTCTCTTCGTCAATGCCTTCGGCCATGAGGCGTGCGGTGATGTCCTGAATCTGTGCCTTGTAGTGCTTGTCGAAGGCCACGTAGTAGTCGCCGATGAGGTGGTCGCCCTTCTTGCCGGACGACTCGGGCGTCTCGCCGTTGCCATACTTGAGCCAGGCGAGCATCGACTTGCAGATGTGGATGCCGCGGTCGTTGACGATGTTGGTCTTGACCACGCGGTTGCCGCAGGCTTCCTGTATCTGTGCCATGGACCACCCGAGCAGGTTGTTGCGCACATGGCCCAGGTGCAGGGGCTTGTTGGTGTTGGGCGAGGAGTATTCGATCATCACCAGAGGCGACTGCTCCGTCGGCGCGGTGTAGCCGTAGGTGTCGTCGGCGTCGATGTCGGCGAGCATCTTCACCCATACGGCGGGGGCGATGACCAGGTTGAGGAAGCCCTTGACCACGTTGTAGGCGGCGACGGCTTCAGTGTGCTCCTTCAGATAGCGGCCTATCTCTTCGGCGGTCTCCTCGGGGTTCTTGCGCGAGATGCGCAGCAGGGGGAAGACCACGAGCGTCAGGTGGCCCTCAAATTCGCGCTTGGTTTTCTGCAGTTGTATCTGTTGGGGCGTGACGTCCTGGCCGTAGAGGGCTTTGACGGCGGCCTGCACGTCGGCGGTGAGCGTGTGTTCTAAGGTCATGGGTGAGGGAGTATTTGCTGTTGTGTAATGTGTGTTGGCTGGAGTGTGGGGAGGGGGCGTCAGTCGAAGACGCGGAACTCGTAGCCTTGGTCTCTGAGCCACTCTATGGCGCGGGGCAGGGCGTAGAGCAGTTTGTCGTGGCTCTTGACCGAGTCGTGGAAGGTGATGATGCTGCCAGGCCTGGCGTAGCGTCTGACGTTGCGCAGCACGTCGCGGCCGTTGAGGCGTGTGGAGTAGTCGCGGGTGACCAGGTCCCACATCACCACGCGGTAGCGTTTCTTCACGGCGGCATACTGCTCCCACTTCATCCACCCGTGGGGCGGGCGGAACAGGTCGGTGTGCAGATAGGCGTTGGCCTTATCGACGTTGCGCACATAACTGCTGATGCCGTGGCGGAAGCCGCCGATGTGGTTGAAGGTGTGGTTGCCTATGCGGTGGCCACGGGCCTTGACCATCTGAAACTCGCGGGGGTGCTTGCGCACATTGTCGCCCACCATGAAGAAGGTGGCGCGTATGCCGTAATGGTCGAGGACGTCGAGCACCCATGGCGTCACCTCGGGGATGGGCCCGTCGTCGAAAGTCAGATATACGGCTTTCTTCGTGGGGTCCATCCGCCATAGGGCGCCTGGGTATAGCCAGCGCAGGAATTTCGCGGGTTGCTCAATGACCATAGGCTGTGCGGGGTGTGGGGGCCGTTGGCTGCGAGAAAGACTTACTCGTAGTATTCCTCGCCCCAATCGTTGTCCTGCTGCATCTGCTGCAGGTGCAGGTAGTTGTAGAGCATGTTGATGACAGGCAGCGACTCAATGGTCCGCACTTTCATCTCGAAGGCCTCCGCCTTCTTCTCGTCGGCATCTCTGAGGATATCGACGGCATCATAGACTACCGTTACCTTGCGGTGGCAATCGTTCATGGTTCTGCTCATGGCACCCTCGCGCAGGGTCGAGGCCCACTTCAGGTACTGCAGGGCGCGGTTGCCGATTATCTCGGCCACACGGGCTGCCTCGGCCTTTTTGCCAACATAGAGCCAGAGACGGGCCAACTGGATGTCATATTGGTCGTAGGGCGTGTTGCAGTCGGGTATCTCCTTCTTGCAGCGTTCGAGCACCTTGAGGGCCTTGTCTTCCTGGCCTTCGCTCAGGAGTTTCTGGGCCAAGATGGTGAACATGTTGCGGTGGGTGGAGGCCATGCGGCGTACGGTCTCGTCGAGATAGACGCTGGGGTCGTTGACGTTGCCGTAGCGGAAGCGGTTCATCATGTTGTCATACATCTTGTCGGTATCGACGGCGCTGGCCCCGGGGTTGAAGAAGGGCGTCAGGCGGTAGGCCAGGCCTTCGAGCACGAGGTAGTCTTGCAGGCCGGCATAGTTGCCGTTGCTGTTGCTGGGCGTACCGAGGGTGACGGACATGTAGATGGGGCGCTCCCAGTTGTTGCGGCCAACCATCTCATAGACCATCATCTGCGACTTGGTGATGTGGTCGCGGCCGCGGAAACTGATGGTGATGTATTCGGGTATCTCCTGACCCTCGGGCACGGTGATGCCCTGCGCCAGGACGTTGTCGCGGTTGACGCGGACTACGGCCGAGTCGGTGGGCCATACGCCAGGCTGTCCCTTGGCTATGCGGCCGCGGACGTAGTGGTCGATAATCCACGAGAGCTCGTAGGTGTTCTCGCCGGTGCGGGCATGGGCCTCGTCGAGCTCGTGGCGCAGACTGGTATCTATCTCGTAGTAGTCGAAGCCCTTGCCGCGGTTATCCACATACTCGTAGCGGTTCCAGGCGATGGGCAGACTGGCCGACTCGTAGGCGGGGCGGCGCATCTGGTCGGTGTACCAGTCGGTCTGGAGGTACGACAGGTTGCACACGCGGGCATCGGTGCGCTGGCCTTCGGTCTCCTGGGCGTACCATAGGGGGAAGGTGTCGTTATCGCCGTTGGTGAAGATGATGGGCATGTGCTTCTCCTCCATGCTGTTGAGGTAGTTCATGCCGAAGTCGCGACAGGCGTAGCGGCCCGAGCGGTCGTGGTCGTCCCACGTCTGGCTCACCATCTGCAGGGGCACGGCCAGGCCAATGACGGCAGCCAGACCGGCACCGGCCATCTCGGGCGCACGCAGTTTGCGGGCCAGGGCGGTGAGCCACTGGGCCAGGGCGGCCACGCCCATGCCAATCCAGATGGCGAAGGCATAGAACGAGCCGGCGTAGGCGTAGTCGCGCTCACGCGGCTGACTGGGGGTCTGGTTGAGGTAGAGCACGATGGCCAGACCGGTCATGAAGAAGAGGAAGAACACGACCCAGAACTGCTGGATGCCCTCGCGACCCTTGAAGGCTTGCCAGAACAGACCCAGCAGACCGAGCAGCAACGGCAGACAGTAGAAGACGTTGCGGCCGGCATTGTCGCGCACGTCGTCGGGCAGTTCGCTCTGATCGCCGTACAGCAGGTTGTCGATGAAGGGGAAGCCGGTAATCCAGTTGCCGCGGTCCAGTTGGCCGTGGGTCTGGATGTCATTCTGGCGGCCGGCGAAGTTCCACATGAAGTAGCGCCAGTACATGAAGTTGACCTGATAGGACATGAAGAACTTCAGGTTGCTCATGAACGTAGGCATCTCGCCGCTGGTCGATTCCTCACCCATGGGCGTATTCCACGAGGCATCGACATCGCGCATCTCCAGGTCATCGCCCAGCCAACTCTGGTACGAGGCGGTATGGGCCGAGGCGTACATGCGGGGGAAGAGCATCTTCATGCCGCCGGGGTAGAGGGTGCTGCCGCGCACGGGCAGGATGTCGTAGCGGTCGGGCTCGTTGGGGTCGGCCTTCTCGTGGCGCTGGGTCTGCGTACTGCTTCCCGACATCACCTCGTAGCGGTAGTAGGCGTTGCCCTGCGCGTCATAGTCGAGCAGAGGCACTTTCTCGCCCGTCACAGGGTCTTCCTCGTAGGCTTTCTGATAGCAGGGCTTAGACGAGAAGGCCTGGCCGTAGAACAGCGGCGTCTCGCCATACTGCTCGCGGCTCAGGTAGGTGCCCAGGGTGAAGATGTCCTCGGGCGAGTTTTGGTCCATCGGGGTGTTGGACGTGGAACGCACCACGATGACGGCATACGACGAGTAGCCGATCATGAGCATCAGCATGCACAGCAGCGAGGTGTTCATCAGGCGCTTGCGCACAATGTGCTGCCCATTCTTCTTGTAGAGCAGCAGGGCCGTCAGACCGCCGATAATCAGCACGCCGACGATGATGGCCGTCACACCATGGCCCATGAAGAAGGGGATACCCAGCAGCGTCACCGACAGCACATAGAGCACATTGGCCAGCAGACGGTGGGCCGTCGTCGTGGCCCAAATGGCGGTGAGCACCACGGCGATGAGCAGCAGAATATAGATGATCAGGCCGGTGTTGAAGCCCATGCCCAACACATTGACAAAGAGCAGTTCAAACCAACCGCCTACCTTCACAATGCCGGGCACCACGCCGTAAAGCACGGCCACGATGAGCAGCATGGCTACGCCCAACGCAGCCAGCGAACCTTTGGCATTGGCCTGCGGATTCTTGTGGTAGTAATAGACCAGCACGATGGCGGGCAGGCACAGCAGGTTGAGCAGGTGCACACCAATCGACAGACCGGTAAGGTAAAAGATAAGCACCAGGTAACGGTCGGAATGGGGCTCGTCGGCATGCTCCTCCCACTTGAGGATGAGCCAGAATACCAACGCGGTAAACATCGACGAATAGGCATATACCTCACCCTCAACGGCCGAGAACCAGAACGTGTCGCTCCACGTATAGGCCAGCGCACCAGCCACGCCGGCGGCAATGACGGTCACCATCTGCCAAAGACTCTGCACCTGACCGCCGGGACACACCAGTTTACGCGTCAGGTGCGTGATGCTCCAGAAGAGGAACAGGATGCAGAAGGCCGAAAGCAGAGCCGACATGATATTGACACAGTAGGCCACGTTGGCCGGGTCGTTCGTAAACTGTGTGAAGAAGTTGGCTGTCAGCATGAAGAAGGGGGCGCCGGGCGGGTGTCCCACTTCCAGTTTGTAGCCCGTAGTGATAAACTCGGGGCAGTCCCAAAAGCTCGCGGTGGGCTCCACCGTGAGGCAGTAGGTGATGGCCGCCACCAAGAAGACGAGCCAGCCCGAAACATTGTTGACCAGTTTGTACTGTTTCATGTCGCAGTAAGTGTGTGAGTATATGCGTAGTGTATGGTTATCGCGTTGCTACAACCTGCAAAAGTAGGCATTTTTTTTGCTATGGCCAACTACGGCCCGACAAAGTTGGGCAAGGAGCCGTTGGGGGGTACTACAGATTTTCTCGCTGCGAAGAGGCTACAACGCGGTTTGAGGCGCAGAGGGTGTGTCAAAATGCAAATTTTGACGCACCCTCATTACAAAGGCAATGGGCAAGGACTATGCAGAGAGTGGGCATTGTTGCTCAATGTATTGTACATATGAGCGTGGGCGAATCAGGCTGAATGGAGATTGAAAAATAGTATTCGGCGTTGAAGTTGGGCTTTGACGCAGCGGCGGGAGCCGCAAACGGGCTGAAAGCCCAACGAGCCTGGGGCAGAGAAACAGGTACATTGACCCTGCATGGTGAACAAACAGACCTGTCCCTCTGACCCTCGCCGCGTCCTATTTTGACATCCCCTGCATCCGGGGTCCTCTTTTTATAACCGACAGCGGGTCGCACACCATGTGCGACCCGCTGCGATGTTTCACCTTTTTCGGAGAGATTTATTTTTCGCCTTCGTCAGACCAATAGTCGGAGCTCCAGGCAGGACTGCCATCGGAAGCATTGTCATCGTCATACTCGTGCTTGTTGGAAAGTTGCACTCCATTGCCTACCGCATTGGAGGTCTGCATCATGACAGACTCCCTGAGGTGGAAATTCAGAGCTGTGGATTGGGGCACTATATAATTCTTTTTCATGATTTCGTTTGTAAAGGGATTATTTAATGACTTTCTTAC
>CAMGHE010000120.1 GCA_946055775.1 uncultured Bacteroidales bacterium | reverse complement strand
AACCTGCTCATGCTCCTCACCAAGACCACACGCACGGTCAACATCGACCTGTGGAACTACTGGCACTTCGCCTTCATCGGCGCCGTCATCTACTTCGCCAGCGACTCGCTGGCCTGGGGCTTCTTCGGCGCCGTCATCTGCTATATCCTGACGCTCATCATCGCCGACCGCACAGCACACCGCTTCCAAAACTATTATAAGGATATGGACGGCATCTCCATCCCCCAGCCTTTCTGCGCCGGCTTCGTGCCCTTCGCCTGGGCCATCAACAAAGGCTTGGACAAGGTGCCCGGCATGAACCGTCTGGAGATTGATGCCGAAGGGATGAAACGCAAGTTTGGCCTGCTGGGCGAACCGCTCTTCCTCGGCGTCATCGTGGGCGTGAGCATAGGCTGCCTGACGTGCCAGAGTCTTGAAGAACTGGCTGACAAGGTGCCCTATATCTTGGGCCTCGGCATCAAGATGGGTGCGGTGATGGAACTCATCCCCCGCGTCACGGTGCTCTTCATCGAGGGCCTCAAGCCCATCAGCGAGGCCACACGCAACCTCATCGCCCGCCGCTTCGGCAACGCCGCCGGCCTGAACATCGGCATGAGTCCGGCGCTGGTCATCGGCCACCCCACGACGCTCGTGGTGTCGCTGCTGCTCATCCCCGTCACGCTGGCCCTGGCCGTGCTGCTGCCGGGCAACCAGTTTCTGCCCTTGGCCTCGCTGGCGGGCATGTTCTACGTCTTCCCCCTCGTGCTCCCCTTCACCCGGGGCAACGTGGTCAAGACCTTCATCATCGGCCTCGTGGTGCTCACGCTGGGCCTCTACATGGTGACCAACCTGGCACCGGCCTTCACCCTCGCCGCCAACGACGTGCACAAGGCCACGGGCGACGGCGCGGTGGCCATCCCCGAGGGCTTCGGACAGGGCGGCAGCCTCGACTTCGCCTCCTCGCCGCTGGCATGGATCATCTATCAGGCGGTGCACAACCTCAAATGGATTGGCAGCGGCCTGCTCGTCATCGCCACCATGGGCCTCATGTGGTGGAACCGCGTGCTCAACCTGCGCAGCCAGAACAACCAAAAACCCGAGAACATCTAGAGCATCTAGAAAATCTAGAGATTCTAGAAAATCTAGCCCCCCATCCCCATCATGAAAAAGCTTTTCCTCACCCTCACCATCGCCCTGACGGCCCTCGCCAGCCAGGCTCAGACGACATACACCATGCTCCGCGCCGTACACCCCGACGACTTCAAAACCTATACCACCGAGCAGATACGCAGCCACTTCCTCATGCCCAAGGTCATGGAGCAGGACAAAATAAACCTGACCTACTCCATGTACGACCGCCTCATCTACGGCGGCGTCATGCCCGTGGCCAAGACCGTCAGCCTCGACACCATCGACCCGCTCAAGGCCAACTTCTTCCTGGAGCGCCGCGAACTGGGCATCATCAACATCGGCGGCGAAGGCATCGTCACCGTCGATGGCAAGGACTATACCCTCCAGGCCAAGGACGCCCTCTACGTGGGACGCGGCTGCAAGGTGGTCACCTTCCGCAGCACCGACGCCACCACGCCGGCCAAGTTTTACCTCAACTCCACCCCCGCCCACAAGGCCTACAAAACGCAGCTCATCACCATCGACGGGCGCAAGGGCTCTATCAAGGCCAACCGCATCAAGGCGGGACGCCTGGAGGAGAGCAACGACCGCATCATCAACCAACTCATCACGGCCAACGTCCTGCAGGAAGGACCCTGCCAACTGCAGATGGGCCTGACCGAACTCATGCCGGGCTCCGTGTGGAACACCATGCCCGCACATACCCACGACCGCCGCGTCGAAGCCTACTTCTACTTCAACGTGCCCGAGGGCAACGCCATCTGCCACCTCATGGGTGAACCGCAGCAAAACCGACTGCTGTGGCTCCACAACGAGCAGGCGGTCATGTCGCCCGAATGGAGCATACATGCTGCCGCAGGCACCTCAAACTACATGTTCATCTGGGGCATGGGGGGCGAGAACCTCGACTACGGCGACATGGACAAAGTGACCTATTTACAAATGAAATGATACCCGACTTCAAAGAAGAGAACGCTGGCTACAGCCTGCCCGAAGCCATACGCGAGGCCAAACGCTGCCTCCACTGCAAGGTGCCGGGATGCAAAAAGGGCTGTCCCATCAGCAACGACATCCCCGACTGGATTGCCCAGTTGGCCAAGGGCAACTTTGGCAATGCCATGTCCATCATCAACAGGCGCAGTAACCTGCCTGCCATCTGTGGCCGTGTATGTGGCCACGAACGGCAGTGCGAGGGCCACTGCGTTCTGGCCCGAAAGGGCGAGGCCATACACATCGGTATGCTCGAACGCTTCGTGGCCGACTTCGACAGCGAGGCGCAGTGGTGCCACGAGGACATCCCCGAAAAATCGCGTGGACGCGTGGCCGTCATCGGATCCGGACCGGCCGGACTGACCATCGCCGGCGACCTGTCGCGCCAAGGCTTCGCCGTCGAGATTTTCGAGATGGAGGCCGAACCGGGCGGCATGCTCAAGTTTGGCATACCCGAATACCGACTGCCTAAACACGTCGTCACACGCGAAATCACAAAGATTGAAAACCTCGGGGTGAGCATCCACCTCAACACCACCATCGGACAAGACTACACCATCGACGACCTCTTTGCCGCTGGCTTCGACGCCATCTTCATGGGCACGGGCACAGGCGTGCCCAAACGTCTCGACATCCCGGGCATCGACCACCCGGGCGTGCGCCAGGCCATCCGCTTCCTGCGCCGCGTGGGCCTCTACGAGAGCGGCTACATCCGGCGAGAAGAGGTGGTGATAGGCCCGGGCGACAAGGTGGCCGTCATCGGCTGCGGCAACACCGCCATGGATGCCGCACGCACGGCCCTGCGCATGGGAGCGGCCGAGGTGACCGTCATCTACCACCGCGGCCCCGAACGCATGTCGGCCCTCAAGGCCGAGTATGACGATGCCGTCAAAGAGGGCGTCCGTTTTTTGTGGAACACCTCCGTCACCGACATCCGCGGCGGCGAGGGCACACGCCTGCAGCAGGTGACCATACAGAACGACGAGGTCACCACCATCATGCCTCTGGACCGCCTGGTGCTGGCCGTAGGGTCGGTGCCGGCAGCGCGCATCGTATCGACCACCGAGGGCATCGACGTGGACGAACGCGGCTACGTCCTCACACGCGACAATCCCTACGGCATGACTACCCGACGCGGCGTCTTTGCCGGCGGTGACGTGACCAACCGGCCCGCCACCGTCGTCCATGCCATGCAGGACGCCAAAAATGTGGCCGAGGGCATCGCACGCTACATCGATGCCGTCAAACTGATGGAGGCCATCCGCTGACAGCCCGGCCCAGTCCGCCGGCCGATACGCCTATATACGCCTTTATAATATAATGGGCCTGGGCCGGCGCTTCACGTCTTGCGCAAGAGTTTTCTATCAACGCTCGTTTTCCCGGCGAAAAGTTTAGGAATTCTTAACGGCGGAAGAGCGGGTCTGGGCGACTAGAGACACACCCCGAGCAACGCGAAACACGACCCGGGCGACTGAAAAAACAACTTGGGCGACCGTAAAAACAGTCGCCCAAGTTGTTTTTTGGCCTTTTGGCCATCAAAAAAGGGCCTCTTTGGGCCCTCTGCATACTTGTACTACAAAGTTAATAGAAAAAAGGGCGAAAAGCAAACCGGCCTCCGCCGCCATTTTTCCTGAAAAAAGTCTGTCGTGAGGCCCGGGTTTCCTATCACGGCTTTTGCCGCACCCCCGTGGCGGCACCTGCGAAAAAATATGTACATTTGCGGGGTGAAGGTGAGAGGGTGTCAAAATGGCCATCGGCATTCGGGCCCGTTCATGCTCATCAGCCACTCCTGCGCCGCAGAGGATGGCTGAAGGCCAACAGCGTGTAGTTGTCTCTGTTGTCGTCACATCATCATATACGACGACAAGGGCAGCCACGACAACAAGGACAACCTGAACTGTCGTACCCGACCAAGCCTATCTTGATACGCCCTCACCCCCGCCATTGTTTCACCCGTCTGCCGCCCTGTGGCGCCGGACACATTCCCCCTCTTTCTTACCCCATGTCCACCACCTCCTCCCGCCTCTACCGCACCTTCCCCGGCGCCGTTGCCGTCGTCACCGCCATCCTCGCCGCCACGGGCCTGCTCTACACCGCCCTGCCCGCCATCGCCCCCATCGAGTTTCACCTGGGGCTGGCCAACCCTCTGGCGTGGCCCGTCCTGTTGCTCACCACCTGCGTCCCCCTGCTCTTCAGCACGCTGAGCCTGCGTCAGGCCGTGCGTCGCGCCGGTCTGGGCGGCGGACTCTGGTCAGCGGTCCACGTCACGGCACTCATCCTCACCGTGGCGATGACCGTCGCGTCGGCCATCCTCTACGGCGCGGCCAGCATTGAGCAGGCCCTCGCCCTTGCCATCGCCCTCATTATCCTGATACTCGACGCCCTCATCTACGGCATCATGGGTGTCTGTGCCGGCCTCAGCCTGCGCCGCCGCTTAGGGGGCGACGGCCGCATGGTGGGCACATTCTGGATGTGGTCGTCGCTGGCGCTCATCCTCTTCACCATACTGCTGGTGGCCGTCTTCGTCTTCGCCATCACCACCAAAGCCAGCCTGTTCTTTACTGCATCCCACTTCATGCTCCTCTTTGCCATGATGATGCTCACGGCGCAGTCCTTCATCCCCTGGGTGGCCCTGAGCCGCCCCACCGAGCCCTGCAGCGCCACCGACCGCCCCGGCAAGCCGCTGGCCGTCACCGCCGCCATCGTGGTTCTGGCCGCCGCTGCCGCCATCGCCATCAACGTCATGCAGCCCAAGGTGCAGGCCGAGGGCGACTATTACGAAGACGTGCCCCTTGACGACGAAGAGATCGTCATCGACGACCTGAAAGAGATGAGCGACGACAGCCTTATTATCGAGGAACTGGACCCCGAAGAATGGGCCGACGACTCGCTCGAGTCCGTCACCTTCTGAGCACCATGCTCTGCCCCAATGTCAACGAAAGCGCAGCCTCAAACCTGCACAGCGCCGCGCAACAAGACTCACCAAGCACTAAAAGCGTCAAAATAACAAGAGCGCGAGAAAAAACACAAAAAAAGTTTTGGAGATATAAGCACATACATTACTTTTGCAATATGGAAGTGACAAAAAGCCAAGGCAAGCGCCTCAGCCTATTGTCCTACCTCTTACCAACCTAACCTACCTTAAATCTTACCCATCTTGGTGCAGGGAGAAGCCCCTACATCCTTCTCCCTGCTCCATCTCCCCTATCAGCCAAACCATCAATACTCTACGTCTATGAATAAAAGTGAACTCATCAGCGCCATCGCTGCTGGCGCACAACTGTCCAAGGCCGATGCCAAGAAGGCATGCGACGCCGCCCTCAATGCCATTGCCGATGCCCTGAAGGCCGGCGACAAAGTAGCCCTCCTGGGCTTTGGCAACTTCGCCGTCAGCGAGCGTCCCGCCCGTACCGGCATCAACCCCGCCACGAAGGAGAAGATTGAAATCGCCGCTAAGAAGGTGGTGAAGTTCAAGGCCTGCAACGAGCTCGCCGACGCCGTCAACGCCTAACGCCCCATCGTCGTTTCCCCAATATGCCATACAGCCGCCCCGGTGTGCTCTTGCACACCGGGGCGGCGTGTTTAGGTAGCATCTGATTATACGGATTTTTCAAAAGTATCTGTATTGCTTGTTATGCATAATCGAATAGGAGGTAAACACTAATCGCAGATGTTTATCTCCTGCTTTCGTGTTTACCGACC
>CAMGHE010000119.1 GCA_946055775.1 uncultured Bacteroidales bacterium | reverse complement strand
CAAGCCCGAAGACGATAGCAACGCAGCAGATTGGCCATTATGACACACCGTCTTCTCACTTTCACCTGAAAGAAATGGGCAGGTCAATAGGCCGTCTTCTCGTCGGTTTCGACCCACTGGCGGAAGACGGCGTCGGCCTCGGGCAGGGGCATGGCGGTGGTGGCCAGACGGCGGTCGGCGGGGTCGAGGGCCAGTTCGCGATAGATGAAGGCGTCGTCGAAGCCGGCCGCCGCGGCATCGTCCTTGTTCGAGGCATAATAGAGGCGCGACAGGTGGGCCCAGTAGATGGCGCTCAGGCACATGGGGCAGGGCTCGCACGAACTGTAGATGTCGCAGCCCTCGAGCGAGAAGGTGCCGAGGGCCTGGCAGGCGGCACGGATGGCCTGCACCTCGGCATGTGCCGTGGGATCGTGGTGAGCCGTGACGCGGTTGACGCCCGTGGCGATAATCTGGTCGCCGCGCGCGATGACGGCGCCGAAGGGACCGCCGCCATGGGCGATATTCTCCTGCGCCAGACGGACGGCCAGGCGCAGCATTTCCTGTTGTTGGGGAGTGAGGGTCGGCATAAGGGCTGAGGGTTTGGAAAAGGGCTGAGGGTTTGGAAAAGGGCAATTATTGCGCACCGACGCTGTCGAGGGCGGCCATTATCTGCCGCACCTTCTCTTCATCGGTCTCGCTGACGGCATACTCGTCGGCACCGGCATGGCCCATGCTGACGCCGTCGTGGCGGTAGGTCATGGCGCTGGGGTGCAGGGCCGAGGCCGAGGCATGTATCTCGCCGGCGCCGGTCTGACGGATGATGTCGGCGGCATTGGCGGCATTGACGCCGCAGCCGGGCATGATGACGATGCGGCCTGCCGCCCGGCGCACCAGGACGGCAATGGCGTCGGCGCCCTCGAGGGCCGTGGCACAACCGCCGGAGGTGAGGACGCGGGCCACACCCAGGGCGATGAGGGCATCGAGGGCGGCGGCATGGTCGGCACACATGTCGAAGGCGCGGTGGAAGGTGACGGGCACCGTGCCGGCGGCCTTGATGAACAGGCGCATGGCGGCCATATCTACCTGCCCGTCGGCGGTCAGTGCGCCCACGACGATGCCGTCGGCGCCCTCGCGGCAGGCGGTGCGGATGTCGTCGGCCATAATCTGCTGCTCGGCGGGGGTATAGAGGAAGTCGCCGGGCCGCGGGCGTATCAGGACGTGCTTGCGGGGAATGGGGAGGCGCAGCACGGCGCGGAGCAGGCCGAGCGAGGGCGTCAGTCCGCCGTCGCCCAGCGCCTGACAGAGTTCGATGCGCTGCGCACCGGCCCGCAGGGCGGCCAGGGCGGCCTCGTAGGTACCGGTACAGACTTCGAGGAGAGGAGGGGTCATGCTTCTGAGTTTTTCAAAAGAAGAGGAAGAAGTCACGCTTCTGAATTTTTCAAAAGGAAAAACAAACTGGAGAGGATAAAAAGAGCAGCGCATCAGATAGCTTGCGTCCGGTTCATGCGGAGCAGCAGGGCGACGTCGTCTTCCTCGCCCACCACCCACAGGATGTCGCCGGGCATGATGGTGCGTGTGGCGTCGGCGGTGTCGATGTTGCCGTCGCTGCCCTCGAAGCCGACAGCCATGCAGTGGTAGGTGTCGCGCAGTCCGCTTTCGATGAGGCGGTGGCGGCACAGGGGGAAGTCGTCCGTGATGACGATGCGGCGCAGGGTGAGGTAGTGCTCGGCATTGTTGACGGCCATGGCCTGCACGTCACCGCTGATACGCTTCTCGAGGGTGGCCAAACTGTCATCGTCGCCGATGGCCTCGATATAGTCGCCGGGATAGACCTCGACGTTGCCGCCGGGGATATTGATGCGGCTTTCGCCGCGGATGATGGCGGCCACCAGCACGCCGTCGCGCCGACCGAAGTCGAGTTGGCGCAGGGTGTGCCCGGCCATCCGGCTGCCGTCGGGCAGACGCAGGCGCGCCATGTGCAGGTTATGGGCGGGCAGGCGGCGGGCATAGCCGGGACGGGCCTGCTGTCGCTCGGCGGCGACCTCGCGCAGACGCAGGTTCTGCACGAAATTGCGCTCCAGGCGGATGCTGGCCCACTTGATGCGGCGCGAGGCCACCATGCCGGCCACCATCAGCAGGGCCAGGGCGGCATGGACGAAGATGGCCCACGGCGCTTGCAGGGGCGAGAGGGAGTGGACAAGGTAGAACACGAGGGCGGCGGCAATGAGGTAGCGCACGACGAAGGTGGCCATGAGCACGCCATGCGGCAGGCGGCCGCGGCGACTGATGGTCTGCCACTCTTCGGAATGGTTCTTGCGCATGACGATGGCGCGGAGGAAGGGCGACACCACGGCGATGGTCAGCAGGGCACACACCACGCCGGCCACGGCGGGCGTCAGCAGCCACCGCAGGAAGGGCAGCAGCGCACCGAGGATGATGAAGGTGGTGGCGATGCTCAGCGTCAGATAGATGCTCACCTGCATGACGAGGGCGGTCAGCAGACTGCGCCAGGGGGACGCCGAGGCGACGGCATGGTGGCCGCGGTCGTCGAGCCGGCGACGCACGGGGGCGGGGATGAAGCGCACGATGATGCCGTAGGCGGGCTGCGCCGCACGAATCATATAGGGGGTGAGGAAGGTGGTGAGCACCGACACGGCCACGACAACGGGATAGAGGAAGTCGCTGGTGACGTGCAGACTGATGCCGAGGGTGGCGATGATGAAAGCGAACTCACCAATCTGTGCCAGCGAGAAGCCGCACTGCATGGCGACCTTGAGCGAGTGGCCAGCGAGGATGAAACTGCCCGTGCCGAACACCATCTGCCCCACGATGACGGTAAGGGAGATGAGGGCGATGGGCAGGGCATACTCGGTGAGCACGGCGGGATCGACAAGCATACCGACGGACACGAAGAAGATGGCGCCGAAGAGGTCCTTGACGGGCCCCACCACGCGCTCGATGCTCTCGGCCTCGACAGTCTCGGCCAGGATGCTGCCCATCATGAAGGCGCCGAAGGCCGAACTGTAGCCGGCCTTGGAGGCCATCACCACGAGGGCGAAGCACAGGCCGAGGGTCACGACGAGGAGGGTCTCGCCGGTCATCCACCGCGCACTCTTCTTTAGGAAATAGGGCACGAGGAACACGCCGACGATGAACCACAGGATAAGGAAGAACAGAAGTTTGAGCAGACTAAAGAGCAGGTCCTGCCCCTCAAAGTTGCGCGAGACGGCCATCGCCGAGAGCACCACCATCAGCAAGATGCCCAGGATGTCCTCGAGGATGAGCACGCTGAGCACCTCGCCCGAGAATTTCTGCTGGCGCATGCCCAGGTCGTCAAAGGCTTTATATATAATGGTGGTGGACGACATGGCCAACATGCCGCCCAGGAAGAGGCTGTCCATGCTGGACCACCCAAACAGATGGCCCACGATGCTGCCGAGCGACATCATGCAGAACATGACGGCGCAGGCGGCGATGATGGGACCGGCGCCCATGCGGAATATCTTCTTGAACGAGAACTCCAGACCGAGGGTGAACATCAGGAAGATCACGCCAATGTCGGCCCAGGTCTGTATGCTGCCCGTATCGGCCACGGTGGGGGTGAAGGAGAAGTGGGGACCGGCCAGAAAACCGGCCACGATATACCCTAAGACTAAAGGCTGACCCAGGCGTTTGAAGATGAGGGTGACCAGACCGGCGCACATCAGGATGAGGGCCAGGTCGGAGATGATGGCGGGCAGATGAGACATGGGCTATGGGGCTGTATTGGGGGAAAGAGCGTGTCAGGACTGGAAACAATGGGCCAGTCCTGACACGCCATCTATGAAAGGAGGGAGAGGTATCAGAAGCGGGCGGCCGTCAGGCGGCAAATCTCCACGACTACCTGCGAGGCTTTCTCGAGCGAGGGGATGGGAAGGAACTCGTGGGGACCGTGGAAGTTGAGACCGCCGGCGAAGATGTTCGGACAGGGCAGGCCCATGAACGACAGTTGGGCACCGTCAGTGCCGCCGCGGATGGCGCGCACGGCGGGTGTGACGTCGGCGGCCTGCATGGCTTCGAGGGCAATGTCGATGATGTGCATCACGGGCTCCACCTGTTCGCGCATGTTGCGATACTGGTCGGTGACAGTGGCCTTGACGCTACCTTTTCCGTATTTGGCCTCAAGCCATTCGGCCGTGCGCTGCACATAGGCTTTGCGGGCATCGAAACGGGCGGCGTCGTGGTCGCGGATGATATAGGTGAGCGTGGCGTGCTCCACGTTGCCTTCCATGTGCAGCAGGTGGTAGAAGCCTTCGTAGCCGGTGGTGTGCTCGGGTGTCTCGGCCTCGGGCATCATGGCGGCAAACTCGGCCGCTACGCGCGAGGCATTGACCATCTTGTCCTTGGCATAGCCGGGATGGACGCTGACGCCCGTCACCTCAATCTTGGCGGCGGCGGCGTTGAAGTTTTCAAACTCCAGTTCGCCCACCTCACCACCGTCCATGGTGTAGGCCCACTGGCAACCGAACTTCTCCACATTGAAACTGCGGGCGCCAAGACCTATCTCCTCGTCGGGGTTGAAGGCCACGCGTATCTTGCCGTGCTCCACCTCGGGATGGGCCTTGAGCCATACCATGGCCTGCACAATCTCGGCAATGCCGGCCTTGTCGTCGGCACCGAGCAGGGTGTGGCCGTCGGTGACGATGAGGTCTTCGCCGACATGCTGCTTCAGTTCGGGAAACTTCTCCGGCGAGGTCACGATGCCCGCCTCGGCGTCGAGCACGATGTCGCCCCCGTCATAGGCGCTGACAATGCGGGGCTTGACGTTGGCGCCCGAGCAGTCGGGACTGGTGTCCATGTGGGCAATGAAGCCGATGGTGGGCACGGGGCGGTCGGTATTGGCGGGAAGTGTGGCATAGAGGTAGCCCTTCTCGTCCAGTTCTACGTCGGTCAGTCCGATGCTTTCCAGTTCGGCTTTCAGATATTCGGCCAGAGCAAACTGCTTGGCCGTGCTGGGCGTCACGCCCGTGTCCTCGGCCGACTGGGTGTCAAAACTGACATACTTTAGGAATCTTTCTACGATAGTCATAGGTTATGGGGTATAAAGGGGTTATGCGGATATGATTTGACTGATGGTTGGGAATATGGGAGATTGCTGGAGAATGGTGGGGATAAGGGGCGGTGGCCAAAGCTCATAGGTCGTAGGCATAGGTGTCGTAGCATACGGCCCGTCCGCCGAAGCCTTCTTTCTGGTAGATAAGGCCCTCGTTGAGCACGTGGCCGCCGTCCTCGGTGCTGATGCCGAAGTCGAAATAGGCAAAGCCTTCAGCCTGCAGCACGGCGTCCATGATGGCCTCGATGGCGCCGCAGCGCTTGCCCTCGGCCGAGGCGGCGAGATACTGCGAGTGGAGCACGCGCGCCGTGCGATAGACCAGCATACCGCCCACGGGCGTGCCGTCGGGCAACCGGGCTTCGTAGAGGGCAATGTGGCCGGGGCACATGGCGATGAGGTGGCGCATCTCCTCGAGGCTATGCACCGGCGTGGTATGGTGGCGCTCGCGGAGGTTAGCCGTCAGGATGGGCCAAAAGTCGTCGATGCAGGTCGTCACCCTCACCTCCACACCGTGCCGGCGGGCGCGGTTGAGGGCGGTGCGGCGGTCCTTATGCCACCGGCACAGGCCGGCATAGGGCATGGCCGTCGATATGCCGCGGGCCACGAGGCGGGCGCCGCAGCGGAACAGGGCATACAGGTCCTCGTCGGCGGGCATGGACGCATATATATATGGTATGGGCTTATACACCACGCGGCGCACGCCCTCGCTGCGCCAGCGGGCGTTCATCTGCTCCAGCAGGTGCAGGACGCCGGCCGCCGTGGCCTCGGCGCCCGTCACCAGTCCGCCGTAGGTCAGACCCTGGTGGGTGTAGAGGGCATCGCCGTCGCGGTTGGCGGGCAGCAGGGCATACAGGCGGCCGTCGCGCCGGCACATCAGCGAGGCGTCGGCAAAGCGGTCGGCATGATAGTCCATATAGCCGCGGTCGAACAGGAACGTCCCGTT
>CAMGHE010000118.1 GCA_946055775.1 uncultured Bacteroidales bacterium | reverse complement strand
GTATTATGACATCTATACCAAAGGCGGCAAGATACGCCGTATCTATATCCCGAAGACTCTACGAGTAGAAACGACAGAATGGCTTGAAGGCTCGAAACGAACGACTGGGTATCTGTTCTTGAACCGTTTTGGTCAGCGCATCACTACCAGAGGCATAGCGCAACAGTTGAAGAACTATGCAGCGAAGTATGGACTCAACGAGAAAGTGGTATATCCACATTCCTTCCGCCATCGCTTCGCAAAGAATTTCTTGGAAAAGTTCAATGACATCTCTCTCCTTGCCGATTTGATGGGACACGAGAGTATAGAAACAACACGTATCTATCTGAGACGCAGTAGTACTGAACAACAAGAAATCGTTGACAAGGTTATCACATGGTAGTCAGTAAAAGAAAGAACTGAGGAGTCAATAGGAGTTGTTATCTTTTAACTCCTTTATGTCGGAGTGGCAAATCCCCCACAATCTCCTCCAACTCCCTGTCCACTTTGGATAGCACCTCTTTGGACAAGGCATAAATGCAGTCAATCGCCAGTCGGTTGAGCATCCTCCTTGCATGGCATAGTATTCGAGCGGTGCTCGATACTATGCCCATGCATCGTACGTCGGTTGACTGCTATTTTTCTGTGTGCTAGGCAGGTCTCTTCGCCACCGAGGAGGGGCGGTTTGCACCGCTCGCCTCCAGATAGTCGTTTACTGCGTCACGCATGGTGAATTGTCAAATTCCTGTCTTTGCCCAGTAGATAAGAGCATCAACAGCTGCTTTTCGTGTCTTGCTGTATTGTTTGTATGCAGAAAACGGACGATATCCACCCACCCAAAACGGGGATATCCGCTCACCTTTCAGGCACTTTACCGTAAAGGCGAAGCCAAGACGTTGACAGCCAACCTTGTTGTATGCTTATTCGGGGCGATGGCGTTTTATCTGTCCTGACAACCCCGTAGGCCGTTTATCGGTTCGGAGAGCAAGGCAACTGTATGGCAAAGGTGGTGCCGACGCCCACCTGACTGCTCTTGACATAGATGCGGCCGCCATGATACTGCTCCACAATGCGCTTGGCCAAGGACAGTCCCAAGCCCCAGCCGCGCTTTTTCGTGGTGAAGCCCGGGCGGAAGACGGACTTGAACAGGCCCGAGGGGATGCCGCGGCCGGTGTCGCTGACAAGAATTTGGGCCGTGCCGTTGGGCAGGAGGGACAGACTGACGTCTATGGTCCCCTTGCCGGTGATGGCATCGACGGCATTCTTGCACAGATTCTCCACCACCCAGGCAAAGAGGGGCGCACTGACGGCAGCCATGACGGGCGACTCGGGCTGGTGGAGTGTGAGGGCAATCTTGCCCGGTGTACGTCGCGACATATAATCGACGGCCTGACTGAGAACGGGGCGCAGGTCCTGACGCTCCAGGACGGGATCGGAGCCAATCTTCGAGAAGCGTTCGGCGATGAGCTGCAGGCGGGCCACGTCGGTGCGCAGATCTTCGACGACGGGTTCGTCGGGATGGCTGTCGGCGAGCACCTCGGTCCAGGCCATGAGCGACGAGATGGGGGTGCCGAGCTGGTGGGCGGTCTCGCGCGACAGGCCGGCCCACACCTTGTTTTGCTCGGAGCGCCACGAGGTGCGCAACGCAAAGACGGCCACGCAGATGAAGAGGGCTACCACGGCGAGCTGAATATAGGGATAGACGGCCAGCCGGCGGAGCATCACGCTCTCGCCATAGCAGAGGGTATAGGTCTCCTGCGGCAGGCCGTCGGGCGTGGCGGGCAGATTGATGGACATCTCGTGGCGCGCATGGCGCATGGCCTCTACTTCCGACTGTAGGTAGGCCAACGAGTCGGCATTGTGGGGCAGGGAGACGTTGCGGTAATCTACAATCTGCCCTTCGCCGTCGAGGAGCACGACGGGGATGGTATGGTTGCCCTCGGTGATTCGCAACACCAACGAGAGGTCGGTGTTCTCGTCGGCACGGATGAGGGTGCGCATGGCTTCGGCCCATACCTCCACACGGGTCTGCTCCTCACGGGCCAGGTCGTCGGTGAGGGCGCGAGCCACAGCGAGCGACCCGGCGGCAATGAGAATGGCGGCCACGAAGAAGAGCCATTTACCCAGGCTGAGGCGGTCGGTGCGGATAGAAATCATTTGACGGCTGAGGATAATGCTTCGCGGAGAGGAGGAACAGTGAGGAGGGGGCTTAGGAGTATTGGGCTATGTAGTCGAGCACCTCGTCGCGTCCCATACGGGTCTCACTGCTGGTGACAAAGTGCGGGGGCAGTTCGTCCCAGGTCTCCTTCATCTTGCGCAGGAAGGCGGCGACATTGGCGGCCAAAGGGCCACGCTTCATCTTGTCGGCCTTGGTGAAGATGATGGAGAAGGGCACGCCAGCCTCGCCGAGACGATTGATAAACTCCAGGTCGATGGCCTGGGGCGATAGGCGGGAGTCGATGAGGACAAACAGACTGGTCAGGTTCTCGCGACCCTCGATATAGCCCCAAATGATACGCTTGAGCTGGGCCATGGCCTCCCTGCCGCGCTTGGCATAGCCGTAACCAGGGAGATCGACCAAATACCAAGCATCATTGATAAGGAAATGGTTGATAAGGAGGGTCTTGCCAGGCGTAGATGAGGTCATGGCCAGTCCCTTACGACCGGTGAGCATGTTGATTAGGCTGCTCTTGCCCACGTTGCTGCGCCCGATGAAGGCAAATTCAGGAAGGGGGCGGTCGGGACATTTCTTATAGTCGGTATTGCTGATGACAAACTCAGCGCTTTTAATCTGCATGGGGACGGAGGAGTGAGAGGGGTTATACATGAAGAAGGGTCCACCGAAGGCTACCCGCCTCATGACGCGCATATGTTTATACCATTATAATAACATGTTTGCTCGCGAAGAGAAAGGCACACCACTGGTAGTTGATACAAAAGTAGGGGTCTGCGGGCAACAGGCCAAAGACTTCCCTCCTTTTTCCGTGCTTTGGTCCATACGGCTTACTTTGGCGGCAGCGCAGTCCCATTCTTTCTACAGATTTTCGTATATTTGCGGCCATTCTGCCCGTGGCGGCGGCATCGGCACAATGTCCTCTGCCTGCACAAGCAGTCACTTCCATCTATGCAAAGCGAACAATTTCCCTCGAAACTGCTGGAGCATGCGGTCAGCGAACTGGCCAAGTTGCCTGGCATCGGCCGACGCACGGCGCTCCGTTTGGCGCTGCACCTGCTGCAGCGCGAGGCTGGACAGACCACCGCACTGGCCGACAGCCTGGTCCACCTGCGCGAAGACATCAAGTACTGCCGCGTGTGCCGCAACCTCTCAGACACCGACCTGTGCGAGATATGCGCCTCGCCGTCGCGCGAGACGTCCACCATCTGTGTGGTGGAGAACGTGCGCGGCGTGCTGTCGGTGGAGAGCACGGGGCAGTATAACGGCCTCTACCATGTGTTGGGCGGTGTCATCTCGCCCGTAGATGGCATAGGACCGGGCGACCTCGAGATAGAGTCGCTTGTGGAGCGCGTCAGGACAGGTGAGATTAAGGAGGTCATCCTAGCCCTGAACCCCACGATGGAGGGCGACACGACAAACTTCTACATCGGCCGACGACTGGAGGACTATCCTGTAAAAGTCAGCGTGCTCTCACGCGGCGTGAGGGTGGGCGACGAACTGGAATATACGGACGAAATCACGTTGGGCCGCGCCCTGACCGACAGAAGTCCGCTATAACACCCTACCCTACCACACACTGACCTACGCCCACAACCATGCCACTCCGCCGGACGTTACACCCGAACAAGGGGCTCAACCAACTCTCCCCAACACCCCCAAACCATGAAAGCATTCATCCGCACACAACGCTACCTGTATTTCACGCTATGGGCCATCGTCATACTTTGGGTCACGCTGTCTGAAAGCGACATCTTGCCCACAGCCTACCTGCCCGACACTCCCGAAGCCGCCTATTGGGGTTCGATGGCTGTCGTCGTGGCCACGCTGGGCGGCACCTTCCTGGCCCTCCGGCTGATGGTGATGAAGCCCTTCGTCCAACGCATCGGCCAGCACGACGAACAAGCCGCCCTGCAACAGTATGTACGTCTGGCCACCGGACGCACGCTTATTCTGGCCATAGCAGCCGCGAGCAACCTCGTAGTCTATTATGGCATGGCCACAGATACCTCGGCTACCTACGGTCTGCTCATCATCGCCATCGCCATGGTGTTCTGCCTGCCCAGCGAGGGCGAATACCGCAGTTTGCGCCAGCGCCATACGGCCAGCAACAACACTACAGCGTCATGACCGCATCACAGACCGACCTCTCCGTCATCATCGTCAGCTATAACGTGCGCTTCTATTTGGAGCAGTGCCTGCGCTCGGTATTTGCCGCAGGCCAGAGGCTCCGGATGGAAGTGCTGGTGGTGGACAACGCCTCGCCCGATGCCACGCTCGACTTCCTCAAAGAGCGTTTCCCCCAAGCCCAATGGCCGGCCCTACGTCTGATAGACGCCGGCGCCAACCTGGGCTTCGGAAAAGCCAACAATCTGGCGCTAGCACAAGCCAAGGGCGAATTTATCCTCTTCCTCAACCCCGACACGCTCCTTGGCGAAGACACGCTGCATCAGGCCATCGCCTTCGCCCGCCAACACCCCGATTTGGGCGCCCTGGGCACACGCATGCTCAACGACAACGGCAGTTTCGCCCCTGAATCGCACCGTGGCGTACCCAGCCCATGGGTGGCATTCTGCAAGATGTCTGGGCTGGCATCGCTCTTCCCCAAGTCGCGCCGATTCGGCCGCTACTACATGCGCTATCTGGACGAGGACCAGGCGGCACCGATTGACATCGTCTCAGGAGCCTTCATGCTCATCCCCAAAGCGGCACTGGAAGAGACGGGAAGTTTTGATGAGACCTTCTTCATGTACGGCGAAGACATCGACCTCTCATACCGTCTGCTCAAGTCGGGACGTCAGAACTATTACCTCCCCGCCACCATCCTGCACTACAAGGGGGAGAGCACCAGCAAGACGTCCTATCGCTATGTCCAGACCTTCTATGGCGCGATGCTCATCTTCTTCAGAAAACACTACCCGCACGCCCACTTTATCTCCATACCCATACATCTGGCGGTGATGGCACGGGCCACAATGACCTATGTCTGGGGTAACCTGAGACGTCTGCTCCACATCCGCAAGAGGGGCAGAGGGCACACCGACTTACCCCGCTACACCTTTACCACAGACCGCGAACGTCTGGCCGATCTGCCACCGGGCTACGTCACGTTCCATCTGGGCACGCACTCACGCCATGAAACCTTGGAATGGCTGCGCACGTCCGACCACCGCCACTATTTGGCGCTCTACGACCCCGAAACCGGGGTTACCGTCACTGGCGCCGACACCCGCACGGACAGCCGCGCCCCCTACCATTCTCAAACACCCAACCCTAAGCCCCAAGCACGGTGAATGCCAACAGCCCCATCAGCAGCCTCGGCACGGTGCGGCTCAGAGCCCCCGAACCGGAAGACCTGGACCTGCTCTACACCATCGAGAACGATCCTACACTATGGGACGTGACAGACAATCCACAGCCCCTGTCGCGCTATGCTCTGCGCCAATACATCGCCCATGCGCCGCAGACACTGGAGGCCTGCGGCGAGATGAGGCTGGTGATTGAACGCACTGACCGCAACGTAGCCATCGGCTTGCTGGACCTTGTTGGCTACAACCATGCCGACCGCCGCGCTGAGGTTTGCATCGCCCTGCGCAGAGACCAACGGGGTCAGGGATACGGCATCGCCGCCCTCAGAGCCGTAGAAGCCTACGCCCTGCAATGGCTACACCTGCGAATGCTCTACGCACAAGTGGCAGCCGAGCGCAATAAAGCCGCAAAAGCCCTGTTTGCCAAGGCCGGCTATGACGCCGCAGCCACCCTACCCCAGTGGCACCGATACGGCGACACCTACGAAAATATCACGATTTTCCAAAAAATCATAGATATACCCCTTTGCCATACAGCAAATTATTCGTAAATTTGCAGCCCGTAAGCCCAGTGTGCCCACCAAGCACGGTGGTCAATCTAAGATACCACCCCAAGATTACGCAACAACAACCTCTGAAACCC